>JBEKPZ010000030.1:0-36218 GCA_049520215.1 Bryobacteraceae bacterium
TTCTCGACTTCTTCGATCAACAGCGCGACGGCCTTGGCTTCGGGCCCGGAGAGTCCCGGCGGAGACACGACCGCCGCGTTGGTCAGATCCAGCGCGGCGGCGGGCGTCATCACCGCGGCGAGTAAGAAGGGAATCGCAAGTCGGGCCACGAATCAAATGGATAGCACACGTGCCTGCCCACATTCTACCGGCCTCATGGGCGGAAGCACGGCTCGCCAGTACCTGCTTCTGTGACAGGCGCTTCAACAGTGGACGTTGCGCTGGGCCCAGGGAGCCCACAATTATTGGCACGCGGGTATCGCGACCGGGTGTCGCGACCGGGTTGCGGACTTCGTGTGGAAAGTGTACGCTCGCAGAATGATGAGCGGTTCCGACGAGCTATCGCGGGAAGAACTCGTGTCTCTCTTGGAAATAGCTGGAGAAGTATCTGAGCAGGGCGACCAAGACCAGTTGGTTAACACGACTCTCGAAAGAGCATGCATGATGACGAATTCTCCCGATGGTTCCGTCTTGCTGTACGATGCCGAAAGAGGGGGTCTATTCTTTGCAGCCGCTCGTGGAATCAAGGGGCCCGATCTATTGGAGAAGTGGGGCGAGCGCTCCAGCCAGCGAGTTCCGCTCCAGGGCAGCAACGCCGGTCAGGCGTTCACGTCCGGCGAGATCGTCTGGGGCACGGACCTGGGTGTCGATGCGGAACATTTCAAGGGTGTTGACGAGCAAACCGGGAAAAGCTCAAGATCGATCGTGTCGGTACCCTTGCGAATTGCCAGCAAGAGCATTGGCGTTCTGCAGATTCTGAACAAGGCGGCGGCGGACGGGACGGCGCTCCCCTATGATTCGCACGATCTCGCCCTCCTCTCGCATTTTGGCAGACTCGCCGCGAGCGCGATTAACAACGCTCGCCTGCTCCGCAAGTTAAGCGCACATATGGGCCTCTACTCGTATGGCGGCGCCCAGGACCTCGTGGAGCGTCTGGATCAGCCCGCGACACGGGAAACCCTCACCCTACTGTTTGCGGACATGCGCGGGTTTACTCAACTCTGCCAATCCCAGGCCGACCCAGCAAGAACGCAGGAAATAATGAACGACCTGCTGACCATGCTCGCAGACCAGGTCCTGCGTCGTGAAGGCATCGTCAATAAATTCATCGGCGACGCAGTATTTGCGATCTTTCGGAATCGGGATGGGCCGAAACAAGGAGTGCGGTGCGCCTTTGACATGTTGGAACGATTCGATAGTCTTCGCAGGCGCTGGGACGAAGCGTGCAACGAAGACCTGAGCTTTCTCGACCTCGGGATCGGTATTGCGACAGGCGCCGTGGCTCTGGGTAGCTTCGGAAGCGCCACAGTGCGCGATTTCACCGCAATTGGAACCGCCGTCAATCTGGCGTCCGCATTCGAGCGAGCGGCGCGCAATGGCCGGCGCGTGCTCATTGACAACGCGACCTGGACAGCCGTACACGACATAGTAGAAGAATACGATGGGCCGACACCGTTCGAACTGGGAAAACCGGGCCAGACCGTAGTTATCAAGTATCGACACTTTCACTTGAAGCGCCTGAAGGCGGACCGGCCCGTTTGTGTTTTCGTCAGCCACAGTCATCACGATCGGGATTTTGTGGAGCGCCGAATCCGCGGACCTCTCACTCATTACGGCATCGAGACTTGGTATTCGAATGCCGATATTATTCCTGGCGAAAAATACATACAGGCGATCGAGGCCGGTTTACTGAACTGCGACTGGGTCCTGGTGGTGATCACCGAACATGCAACCCAGAGCGACTGGGTTAGAGCCGAGATTCGCACAGCATTGGCCGACCCCCGATTTAACCACCGGGTTCTGCCGCTCAGGGTGGGTGATGCCGAACCCTCCCAGATCAGCCACGAATTGGGGGTGCTCGAAGCGCTGGATGTCCGGCAAGTTCCTCACATCGCGGAAACACTTTACCAGTTTTTGACGGCCCAGGAGATCAAACTACGAGTGGGCTCTCGGACTGCGTAGTCGGTTGCTTCCGCTCTTTGCTTCCACTGCGCCAGGAAATTGGCCGCCCCGCACGATGCTAGATTGAAATGAGATATGCGAGCTTGCTGCTTTCGCGCGCTGCTGTTAGCGGTCGCGTTGTCCATAGGCATCTGCGCCCAGGAAAAAGGGATCGAGCCGGAGTGGGACATCCGGCCCGTACTGAAGGAAATCGCCGCGCACGCCGAGCGCATGGTTCCGGTGCTCGAACAGATTGACGCCAAGGAAATGGCGAAGAACGGCGCGCCGGATACCTACATCGCCCAGCTCAATGCGAGTAGGGTGCAGGCCAAGGCTCTGGCCACCGAGGCCGTCGCGCTGGCCAATTCGCCGGACAAGCTCTCGGCTGATCTGTCCACGTTCTTCCGCATGCTGTCGCTCGAGAAGACCCTGCTCTCCATCGAGGAGGGTATTCGCAAGTACTGGAATCCGGCGGTGGCGGACCTGCTGAACAGCCAGATGGCCGAGAACGGCGCGAATCGAGAGCGCTTCCAACGCTATATCCTGGACCTGGCGGCCACGCACGAACAGGAATGCGCCGTCATGGATCACGAAGCGCAACGCTGCCGCGGCATCCTGGCCAGGCAGCCCAACGCCGCTCCCAAGACGGAGAAAAAGTAGCATGCCGTTCAACTGCTCGATCTGTGGAGAGGAATCCACGCGCATCTGCATGTGGTGCACCAAGGATACCTGCGCTAACCACCTATGTGCGAAATGCGGGCGGTGCAGCGATTGCTGCGAGTGCGAGGTCCCGCTGGACCAGCCGATGCACGCGGCCCCGGCCGTACGCGAACACGACGCCGCGCCCGTGCCAGCGCCAGAGGCTGCGCTCGAGCCGGTGCCAGAACCTGCGCCCGTGCCAGACCCTGCGCCAGTGCCGGAACCCGCGCCCATCGAGGAGACCGCGCCGGTCGAGAGTGCGCCCCCCGAACCCGATCTGGGGGCTTGAACATGCGAACCCATTTGGCATGCCTCCTCCCGGCTCTTCTGTTAGCCGCGGTCTCGCCCGCCGCAGCCGCCGAAGCCATCTTCAACATCAAAGACTATGGCGCCACCGGACGCAAATCCGACGATGCGCGCCCCGCCATACAGAAGGCCATTGAAACGGCCGGCGCCGCGGGCGGCGGCACCGTGTATCTGCCTCCCGGCGAATACACGTCCGGCACGCTGCATCTGCGCAGCCACGTGCGCCTGCTCATCGATTCCGGCGCGACCCTGTTCGCTTCGCTCGACAGCAAAGCTTTCGACAAAGCTGCGCTGCTCTACGGCGAAGGCGTCGACAACATCACCATCGAAGGGCGCGGCACCGTGGACGGCCAGGCTTCGTACCTGTGGCTGCCCAACGGCGACTTCGACGACGCCCTAATCCGCGAGAACATGCTGCTGGCCAAGGCCTTGGGCAAGCCACTGATGCGCTCCTTTCCGGCAGGCTACCCGACGGAGCAGATGTACCCACACCTGGTCCTGCTGCTGCGATGCAAAGACATCCGCATCGCCGGGCTATCGTTCGTGCGGTCGCGAAGCTGGACCATCAATCCCTACGCCTGCGAGCGCCTGATCATCGACGGCGTCTATGTCCATTCGAGCCTGAAAGAAGCGGTGTGGGCCGACGGCATCGATCCCGATGGATGCAAAGACGTGCGCATCTCCAACAGCACCATCGAGACCGGCGACGACGCCATCGTGCTCTGGTCGTCCGATATCTACGGTCCGGCGCTGCCCTGCGAAAACATCACGGTCACCAACTGCCGGCTCTCCTCGGCGTCGAGCGCGCTGAAGTTCTGCGACGGGAACATGAATTGCATCCGGCACGTGACCGTGGATAACACCGTAATTACGGGATCCAACCGCGGCATCGCGTTCATGGTGTTCGACAAAGGCTATGTGAGCGACGTGGTGCTCTCGAACTTGACCATCGAGTGCCGCCGCCACGATTGGTTCTGGTGGGGCGACGGCGACCCTATCCACTTCGACATCAAGCGGCGCAGCGAGCTGGATGGCAAGCCGCGCGCCAATGAGCCGCCCGCCGGCTCGATTCGCAATGTCATGATCCGGAATGTGGTGGCGCGCGGGCAGGGAACGTCGATGATCCACGGGCATCCGGATAGCTGGCTCGACGGCGTCAGCCTCGACAATATCAAGCTATTCGTTTCGAACGATCCGGACTCGCCCTTGCAGAAGACCGTGGACGCCATCGAGATCCGCTGGGCGCGCAATTTGAAGCTCAGGGACGTGGAAGTGATCTGGGATAAGCCCGCGTCGGCGAAGTGGCAGACCGCGCTGCGCCTGGAAGACGCGCAGGACGTGGAGTTGGATGACTTCCGGGGGCGGGCGGTGGGGAACGGCGCGCCCGCTGTCGCATTCACCAATGTGGATGGCGCGACGGTGCGAAACTCGAACGCCGCCGTGGGCACGGAGTTGTTTCTGGACATCGCGGGCGCCGCCAGCCGTGGCATTCGGTTGTTCGGCAACGATCTGGGCGCGGCCAAAGTTCCGTATCGCATTGGCGCGGGCGCAAACCAGGACGCCGTGGTTCTGCATTAATCGGCCTTCCTCCAGGGTTCAACTCCGAAATCGCGCGGCCTTCTCCGGACGGCCCGATTCTTCATACAGGGTGACGAGATCCTGGCGGGCCGTCTGCAGCCAACTGATCGAAGGAGCGGTCTGCTTGCCGATGATCTCGTAGCCGGCCAGCAGGTGCGTTTCCGCCTCGCCGTATCGACGCTCGCGCAAGAGCGCTCGTCCCAGCCTGAGCTGCGCGACGCCCGTATTCAAGTGATCCGCGGAAAGCGCTTCCGTCATGCGCGCGATGACTTCCCTGAGTAGCTCCTCGGCGCGGGCGTACTGCTTTCTCTCCAGGTACACGCCCCCCAGATTGCTCAACGCGATGGCGACTGAGTAATGGCGGTCGCCATTTACCGCCCGATAGATATCCACCGCGCGGCGGAATCGCGCCTCCGCCTCGTCCAGTTCTCCGCGCTTCAACTCCACGTTTCCCAGCTCGTTGAGCGCCAGCGCAACCCGGTTGTGCATCGGCCCGTAGACCCGCTCCTGAATGGCGAGCGATTGTTGCAGTACATCTTCCGCCTCGTCATAGCGGTTCTGGCGGCCCAGCGCCTGCCCCAGCGACGTCAGGCTGGAGGCGACCTCGGGATGATCCTTGCCATACCAGGACATGTTGATATCGAGCGCCTGGCGGGCGAATCCCTCCGCTTCCGGGTAATGCCCCTGGTTGTACTGAATGGCGCTGAGGTTGATCAAATCGTCGGCCACCATCGGGTGGCGTTCTCCGTACATCTGGCGGTGCGTCGCCAGCAGGCGGCGGTTCAAGGCATCGGAAATGGCATAGTGGCCGAGGTAGAACTGCGCGTTCGCCAACTCACTCAGGCTGTCCGCGAGATCGGGAGCCGCGGCGCCCGGCGCGGACTGCAATCGAATGGCTTGCTCTAGTATGGTGACGGCCTGAGGGTATCGGCCGCGGTGCTCCAGCACCTTACCCAAGGCGGAGGTGGCCCGCGCCACGGCCGGGCCGTTGGCCGGCGCCGACCGGCGGCTCATTTCGAACCCTTCGCGGACCAGCCGCTCGGCTTCCTCGAGGCGCGCCTGGCTGATTCGCAGCAAACCCAGCGCCACCAGGCTCTCCGCCACTTCGGGGTGGTCGCGGCCATAGATCGCCCTGCGCCGCTCCAGGGCGGTACCGAGCAGCGCGTCGGCCCTGTCCAGCTTGCCCAACTTCTGGTAGAGACCTCCCAGCGTGAAGTATAGTTCGGCTTGCACGGCGGGCTCCCGGTCGAGGATGCGCGCCTCCTCGACGCCGCGGTCCAGCAGCGTCACCACGCGCAGGCTATCGGCGGGGCCGGCCGCCTGATCGCCGAACAGGTTGAGCATGAAACTCTGGATGCGTTGTGTGCGGGCGGCCTCGGCGAGGGCCCGATTGCGCGCCGCCGCCAGCCTCACCGTAAAGAAGACTACCAGGCTGGCGACCACTGTCAGCGCCAACGCCGCCACCGCAAGAAAGCGCCGGTTGCGGCTGACGAACTTGCGCAACCGGTAGCGCGCGCTGTCCGGCCGCGCCTCCAGGGGCTCGCCGTTCAGGTAGTGGTCTATATCGCGGATCAGCGCCTCAACCGACGGGTATCTGCGCTGCGGGTCCTTGTGCATAGCGGTGAGGCACAGCACGTCCAAGTCGGCCCAGGCAGTTTTGCTGGCCGCCCCTTTCGCCGCCGCCGACGGCTTATCCGGTTGGCGCTCGGCGATCATCGCGCCGGCTTCGGAGGGCGCCAGGTTTGCGAAGTCGAAGGGAAGCCGGCCGGCCAGCAGTTCATAGAGGATTACCCCCAGCGAGTAAACGTCCGTATAGACCCCTACGGGACCGCCGCGAACCTGCTCGGGCGCCGCGTACGCCGGTGTCATCAGCCGCAAGCCCGTGAGGGTTTGATCCACCGGATGGTCCAGGCAGTCGAGTTGTTTGGCAATGCCAAAATCGAGCAGCCTGAGGGTGCCGTCTGGCTTCACCAGGATGTTGGACGGCTTCAGGTCCCGGTGGATGATGGCATGCTGGTGCGCGTGCTGTACGGCATCGCATACGGAACGAAACGATTGCAGGCGCTCCCGGATTGACGACTGGCGCCGAAGGCAATATTCGGTGAGCGGCAGCCCATCGACATACTCCATGGCGAACCACGGGGTTCCGTCGGCCAGCGTGTCGGCGTCGTAAAGCCGCGCGATGGATGGATGATTCATTTGGGCAAGCGTGCGTTGCTCGCTGAGAAATCGCTCGCGGCGTGCCGGCGATAGCCAGGCATCGCGCAGGATCTTGATGGCCACCAGGCTGCCGAGATCGTCGCGCTCGGCCAGATACACCACGCCCATCCCGCCCTCGCCGAGCACTCTCACGACGCGGTACGGACCGAAATCTTTGGAGGTGAACGAAGGAGAAGTGCCGTCGCCGACGATGCGGTGTGCGAGGTTTGCCACGTCGCGGTCCAGCAGCGATGCGCCGCGGGAGTCCTCCTCCAGCATGGCGAGCACGTCCGCCATCAGCCCATCGTCGTCCGGGCAAGCGTCCTTCAAAAAGATCTGACGTTGGCGCTCGGGAAGGTCCGCCGCTTCGTGAAACAACGTTTGAATGCGATGCCAGCGCGCGCTGTCCATTTTGATTTCCCTAAGGAACCGAGCGAGTCAGCCTGCGCGGCGCAGCTCATTTGCCAGCCACGCCTTGGCCGCGCGCCAGTCGCGGAGGACGGTGGCCTCCGACACATCCAGCAGCGCCGCGGTTTCACTGACGTCCAGGCCCCCAAAGAAGCGGCTTTCCACGAGCAACGCCTGGCGGGGGCTCATGCGCGCCAGATCGTCCAAAGCGGTGTCCAGGGCTAGCAGGTCATTTCCGCACGACGCGGCCTCGTCCAGCGAATCGTCAAAGACCACCATCAAGACTCCATCGCCCCCGCGCTTGTGGGAGTGCCGGCGGCGGGCCGCCTCCACCAGCAGTTGCCGCATGGCGCGCGCGGCGATGCGTTTGAAGTGCAGACGGGAGGTGCCGGCCAGCTGCGGGGAATTCGCCAGCTTCAACCAAGCTTCGTGAACCAGCGTGGTAGGGCTCAGTGTGGCGTTCGGGTCGCGGCGTTTCACGGTGGAGGCCAGGCGGCGCAGTTCCTCGTAAGTCAGGCTGAACAGGTGATCCAGCGCACGCCTTTCCTCGGGTGTGGCGCCGAGTTCGCCGGCATTGAATCCGCTTGCCGTTCCGGTATTTCGAATGCGCATGACGGTTTTTCCGGCGCGTTTGCGCAATGCTTAGTACGGTAGGTCCACTGCCCAGCGGCGTTCGACGAGTGGTTGAGAGCGGCCTGTTGGAATGCTATCACCGCAAGGGGCGGGTGGGCAAGTAATGGGCGTCCTGGGAGGGGCAATGCTGTCTACACGGTTTTTGGGGAAAGCCTGGGCGGCGCTGCCCGCCACTTTGCTGTTAGCTACGGCTACCTCGGTTGCAAATGCGCAAACCTTCCAGACGGTGCCTGCGCTATCTTTCACAACGGTCGCCGGCGGCGCGAATCCGCTGCCCCAGGTGGTTGCCATCGCCAGTACCGGGACCCAGATGGGATTCAGCGTCACGCCATCCACCTCCAGCGGCGGCAATTGGCTGACGGCCAATCCTACAGGCGTCGGATGCTGTTTCACACCCGAGGGCATTGTGGTTTCCGCCAACGCCACCGGCTTGACGGCCGGAACCTATACCGGGCAGATCGTATTCGCCGAGTATTTCAGCGGGACGCCAAGTATCACGGTACCGGTGACTCTGTATGTGGCCGCGGCGGGCGGGACATACTTCGGCGATGGGGCCGGCCAGGCAAGCTTTTCGATGTTGCCCGGCGGCGCTCCGCCATTCCAGAGCATTCAGATTGAAAACGGGGGAACCGGAACGCTGCACTGGACCGTGACGGGCAGCACCGCGGACGGCGGCTCATGGCTTGACGTCCCCGTGACGTCTGGCACCGCGCCGTCGATGGTCACGGTCGGGATTGCGCCCGCGTCCTTGCCCGGAGCAGGAGCGGTTAAAGGCACTTATACCGGCCAGCTTTTGTTTCAGACTACCGGCAGCAGCGTAACCGTCCCGGTGAGTGTGACTGTAGGGAGCACCACCTCGCCTTTCTTCACCCAAGTGAATCCGATCAATTTCACCATGCCCCAGGGCGGAGGCGCGCTGCCTCAGGTGTTGGGCATCTCAAGCCCGGGAACGAACTTCACGTTCAGCACAGCGGTTTACACCGGAGCTGGCGGCAACTGGCTAAGCATCTCGAACGCGGGTGGCGAGTGCTGTAACACGCCGTTTGCCCTCACGGTCAGCGTCAACGCCTCCACGCTGGCCGCGGGAACCTATATTGGGGAAATTGTCTTCCAAGAGTATTCTCAGGATGACCTAACCATGACCGTACCGGTTACTCTAACCGTCGCGGCTTCGGGCACTACATTCTTCGACACTTTGCCCGGTGACCTGAGTTTCTTCCGCACGACGGCGGAGACGCCGGCGGCGCAGGCCATACCGATCCGGAACGGCGGAACAGGTACGCTGAACTGGACCGCGTCGGGCAGCACGGCGGATGGCGGCAATTGGCTGACGCTGTCCGCTGCCGGCGGGATCGCGCCCTCCAGTTTGACGGTGAGCATCCTGACATCGGCTCTCCCGGGCGCAGGCGCCACTCTGGGAACCTTCGAGGGCCAGGTGGTGCTCGAAACCGGAAGTGATGTGGTCACGATTCCAGTCAGTGTCGTAGTCGGCCCCAACGTTTTCGGGCAGGTTAATCCGATCGCTTTCACCATACCCGAGGGCGGAGAAGCCCTTCCGCAGGTACTGGCCGTCGCCAGCACCGGCACCGCCTTCACCTTTAGTTCGGCAGTGTACACCGCGAGCGGCGGCAGTTGGCTAACCATCTCGAACCTGGGCGGCGAGTGCTGCAATACTCCGGAGAACATCACCGTCAGCGTCAACGCCTCGGCGCTGCCGGCGGGAATTTATGCCGGCGAAATCACCTTTGAACAATACTTCCAGCAAACTATGGCGCTGACGGTACCGGTCACTTTAACCGTCGAAGCATCCGGCTCCGCCGCCTTTTTCGACAGCCTGCCCGGTCAAATCAGCTTTTCTCTTGCTACGGGGGCCGGCGCCCCGGCGCCCCAGGCCATCCAGATCAGAAATGCGGGAACGGGCACTTTGCACTGGACGCTCGCGACCAGTACGGCGGACGGCGGAAGCTGGTTGACCGCGTCCGCCCTCAGCGGCACCGCGCCTTCAACGGTCAGCGTCTCGATCAATCCCAGCTTCCTTCCCTCCAGCACCGGGACCTTCAACGGACAAATCGTGTTACAGACCACGGGCGACGAAGTGACCATTCCTGTCAGCGTCACCGTGGGCGCCAATGTTTTCGCGCAGGTGAATGCCATCAACTTCACCATGCCCCAGGGCGGCGCGAACCCGCTGCCACAGATCCTGGCCATTGCCAGCACGGGCACCAACTTCACTTTTAGTACGGCGGTGCACACCGTATCGGGCGGCTCCTGGTTGACCATCTCCAACCTGGGCGCCGAGTGTTGCAACACGCCGGAGGGAATCACGGTCAGCGTCAACGCCTCCACCCTGACGGCAGGAACGTATACTGGCGAAATCACCTTCACCCAGTATTTCCAGCAAAGCCTGGCGATAACCGTGCCGGTGACTCTAACCGTCGAAGCGACAACTTCCGCCTTCTTCGATAACATGCTCGGACAACTGAGCTTCTTCCTCAAACCGGGCGCCACGGCTCCTCCCCAGACGGTGCAGGTTCGCAACGCCGGATCCGGCACGTTGAATTGGACCGTGAAGGGAAGCACCGCGGATGGCGGCGCCTGGTTGACTGTCTCTCCCGCCAGCGGGAAAGCACCAGCGACCGTGACTGTTTCCGTGGTTACCGCGCACCTGCCGGGCAGTGGACTGACCGCCGCGACCTACAACGGCCAATTGGTATTTACTAGCTCAGGCGACGTGGTCACCGTTCCCATTAGTGTCACGGTGGGACCCAACGTCTACAACCAACTGAATGGCATCAGCTTCATCATGGCCGAGGGCGGCGCGAATCCGCTGCCGCAGATCCTGCCGGTGGTGAGCGGCGGCACGAACTTCACCTTTAGTTCGGCGGTGTACACCGGGAACGGCGGCAACTGGTTGACTATCTCCAACCTGGGCCTCGAGTGCTGCAACACACCGGAGAACATTTCGGTCAGCGTCAATGCTTCCACCCTGCCCGCCGGGACTTATACCGGCGAAGTCACTTTCGCACAGTACTTCCAGCAAGACATACTCATGACCGTGCCGGTAACTCTGACCGTCGTCCCGTGCGGAGCGTTCTTCGACGACGTCCAGGGACAGATGAGTTTTTCCTTTGCGCCAAGCAGCAGCAACCCGGCGTCCGAGACGGTGCAGATCCGGAACGCGGGAAATGGGACGTTGAGCTGGAGCCTCGCCAAGATGACATCCGATGGCGGCGCCTGGCTGACGACGTCTGCGACCAGTGGAAAAGCGCCATCGACGGTGACCATAGGAGTAACCACTGCCTCCCTGCCGGGCAAGGGGCTCGTGGCAGGGACTTTCACCGGCGAACTGGTCTTCGAGGCAGCGAACGGCAATGTGAGTATCCCCGTGAGTGTCTTAGTGGGGCCGAATGTCTTCAGCCAGGCGGGTCCGTTGAACTTCAGCATGACGCTCGGCGGCCCGAATCCAGCGGCGCAGATACAGGCGGTAACCAGCACCGGCACCAACTTTACCTTCAGTGCCTCGTCGGCCACCGGGACCGGTGGCGCCTGGCTGAAGATTTCCCCGTCGGGCATCGAGTGCTGCAACACGCCCGATAACATTACCGCTACCGTAACCGCCACCACGTTGCCAGCGGGGATCTACACGGGCCAAATGACTTTCGTCCAATATTTCTCACAGGCGATGTCGCAGACTGTCCCCGTCATTCTCACGATCAGCGATCCGCACGTGCCGGCAACCATCGCGGCAACCAGCGGCACGCCGCAGAGCGCTACGGTTGCCAAAGCCTTCGCCAGTGCTCTGGCCGCAACGGTGAAGGACTCTTCGGGCGACCCTGTGTCCGGTGTGCTGGTGACCTTCAACGCCCCGACGAGCGGCGCCAGCGGAACCTTCGCCTGTTCCGGAAACACCGCGATCACCAACAGCGCGGGGTTAGCGACTTCGCCCGTGTTTACGGCCAATGATACGGCAGGCAGGTACACGGTGACAGCCACGGGGGCGGCTCTCACCACCAGTCCGGGGTTTGCGCTAACCAATAAAGCGGGAGCGCCGGCTTCCATCGCGGCGACGGCCGGGACGCCGCAAACCGCAACCGTCAACACGGCTTTTGCCACCCAGTTGGCGGCGACGGTGAAGGACGCTTACGGCAACCCCGTGGGAGGCGCGACAGTGACTTTCACCGCTCCTGCGAGCGGCGCCGGCGGGACCTTCGCTGGCGGCGTGAATACGGCTACCACCAACGCTCAAGGCGTGGCAACCGCCCCGGTCTTCACGGCGAACACCGTAGCGGGCGCTTATACGGTCACTGCGGCGGTCGGCGCGCACACCACCAGCCCGGGATTTACGCTCACAAATCAGGCGGGAGCGCCGGCCGCAATCACGGCCACCGCCGGCACGCCGCAAACGGCGACCGTCAATACCGCGTTCGCTACAGATCTGGCAGCCACGGTGGTGGATGCATTCAGCAACCCGGTGTCAGGCGCGACGGTGACTTTCAATGCGCCGGCCAGCGGCGCCAGTGGAACATTCGCCGGCGGCGTGAATACGGCTACGACCAGCGCCCTTGGCGTGGCCACCGCGGCGCTGTTCACGGCCAACACCACAGCGGGCACGTACACGGTAACAGCCACGGCCGGAACGGTCACCACCAGCCCCGGCTTTGCCCTGACCAATCAGGCGGGAGCGGCCGCTTCCATCGCGGCAACGGGGGGAACGCCGCAAACCGCGACGATCAACACGGCCTTCGCCCACCGGCTTGCAGCGACGGTAAAAGACTCATTTGGCAACCCTGTGGCCGGCGTGACAGTCACCTTTAACGCGCCTACCAGCGGCGCCAGCGGAACCTTTGCGGGCGGCGTGAATACGGCTGTGACCAGCGCGCTGGGTGTAGCCACCGCGGCCGTCTTCACAGCCAACGGAACGGCTGGCAGCTATACGGTCACGGCGAAAACAGGGGCGCTCACAACCAGCCCAGGCTTCGCGCTGACCAATCAGCCTTGAACTGATTCATTCGCCAACGTGAGCTTCGCCCGCGAACGGCCGATTCACAATCGGCCTGCAGGTTACCAACGTTACCAACCTGCCCACAGCAATGCCGGCTACCTCACCTGTCGCTGGCAACGCGCCAGCGCCGCGGCGACGTGCTCCGGCTGATTGGCATCCTCCGGCGCGAGGGCTTTCAAGTCGCGCAAAGCGGACCAGGTCCGGCCCGCGCTCCGGTAACCATCCAGCGCTTCACGCCAACGGTGCAGCCGCTCGTCCGCATCCGCCGCGCCCGTCTGGCTGCGCGCCAGGTCGGTTCTGGCGCTGATCTGCCCGGCGCCGCCCGCCATGATTTCCCCGGCGGCTTTGCCCGCCTGCCCATAGTGGACCAGCGCGGCGGCCGCCCGATCCATGCTCAATTCGATGCCTCCCGCCGCCAGAGCCGCCCGGATGCGCATGCGCGCGAGGTTCGAGTCCTTCGAGCGCGCCAGCAGGCCGTCGAGAATGGTCATGGATTTCATGGCATGGCCTAAGGCCGCCGGAAAGTCGCGCGTATCCATCAGCACCTGTGCCAGTTTCAGATGGCAGTTAGCCACGTCGGAGAGAATCTCGACGTTTTGCGCGTCCGCGGCGCTTAACTGCTGGCTCAGCGCCAGCGCCTTTTGCGCGTGAGCCAGCGCGCCCGCCGGGTCGCCCGACTTGCGCAAGGCGTTGACCACGTGCAGTTCCGTAACCGCCAGGCTGCGGCGGAACATCCGGTTGGCCGGGTCGGATTTCACTTGCGCTTCCATGATCGACTCGGCGGCCAGGACCAGCGGCACCGCTTCGGTCGGCTTGGCATTGTCCATCAGGACCTGCGCCAGGCGCGTGGACATGTTGGCGACCTCCACCCTGTCGCTGGCGTTACCGGGGTCGGCGGCGGAGATTTCTTGAATCATCGCCAATGCCCCGCGGGTTTGTTCCTCCGCGGCGGCGTGATGGCCGGCGGTCGTCTCGGCGTCCGCCAACGCCATCTGACTGCCGTAGAGTTCTTTCTTCGCCGCGAGCGACCGGGGATACTCCTTCACCAATCCGTTGGCGATATCGAACGATCGCCGGTAGCGGGCCAACGCCTGCTCCGGCTTGCCCATATTGGATTCCCCCTCAGCGCCCGCCAAGTCGCCCCAATTCCGCAGCGTGCCGGCTAGTTGCCGCCGGGTGTCGAGATCCGGCGGCAACTTCCGCACGGCGGCTTCGGCCAGGGATACGGCCTTGCGGTAGCGTCCGTCCGCGCCTGCCAGGTCGTTCATGCTGTACAGAATGTCGGCCTCGGCGGCGTACGCCGATGCCAGCGCGCGCTGGTTCAGGCCGCTGGCGTCGCGCGCCACCAGCGGTTCGCCCGCCTTGACGGCCTTCCGGGCGCTGGCCAAAGCGCCCGCCATGTCGCCCAAATTGGAGTAGTACGAATTCCCCTGTACGTTGCCGATCTTGACATAGGTTTCCACTAACTCGCGCTGCAGCGAAGCATCGCCGGAATCGCGCGAAAGCTTATCCAGGTAAACCAGCGCGTCTTTCACCAGCATCTGCCGCACGGGCGTGGAGCCGGGCAATGGCTCGATGGCGTCGTGGTATACAAACACGACCGCGTGGGCCAACTGGCGCACATCGTTGAACCGCTGGTTGGCGATGCGCGCCTGCCAAGCCGTGGCGGCCATCCCGCCGACGAGCGCCAGCAACACTAGCACTAGCGCCACAACCGGCGCCTTGTTCCGGCCGACGAACTTGGCCATCCGGTATCCGCGCGTGGCGGGCCTGGCCATCACCGGATATCTCGCAGCATACAGCCGGAGGTCTTCGGAAAACTGGCCGGCCGAGGCGTAGCGGCGTTCCGGCTCCTTGCGCAGCGCCATCTGCACGATATTCTCGAGATCGCTGTCGAAGCGGCGTCCCGCGTGGGTGCTGAGCGGCTGCGGATGCTCCGTGCCGATCGCCTGGGCCAGTTCTAGCGGACTGGAGGTGTTGCGGTAGGGGCGCGCGCCGCTCAGGAGTTCATACAACAGCACGCCCAGCGTGTAAATGTCGCTGGCCGTGGTAATGGGAGCGCCCAGCACCTGTTCCGGGCTGGCGTACTCCGGCGTCATGGCGGCCGCTCCGGTCCTGGTTCGCTGCGCCGATCCGTCCAGCAGTTTGGCGATGCCGAAATCGAGCAGCATGGGCTGCCCCTCGGCCGTGACCAGAATGTTGGCCGGCTTCAGGTCCCGATGCACGATCAGGTTGCGGTGAGCATAGGAGACCGCCGAACAGATTTTGCGGAACAGTTCGAGGAGGTCGGTCAAGGGCGGCTGGCGTTCCGTTACGTAACGGTCGATGGGGAGGCCCTCGACGAATTCCATCACCAGGAAGGGCCGGCCATCCGCCGTGGTTCCGCCGTCCAGCAGCCGCGCGATGTTGGGATGTTCCAGGCCAGCCAGGATCTGCCGCTCCTGGCGCAGGCGTCCCACCATGTCGGGATCGCTATCCCGGACGATCTTGACCGCAACCAACTTCGAAAACTCGTCGTCGGCCCGCACGGCTTTGTACACGACGCCCATGCCACCCGCGCCGATGCGTTCCAGGAGCCGGTAGCGGTCGAGCGTGGTGGCGTCGTCGCTGGCCGCCAGGAACCGCGCTTCGTTGTGCATGGCCGGCTCCTGCCAGAGCAGGTTGGCCGCGGCTTCGGTAGACGCGCGGAGCAGATCGCCGACGGCATGGCGCAGCCGCTCGTCGCCGCGGCAGGCAGCGGCCAGAAACGCCGGGCGCGCTGCGGCATCCAGGTCCGAGGCCTCCTGGAAGAGTTGCTCCACCCGCTCCCAGAATGTGTCAGCTTGGTCCGATGGCATTTTGCAAATCGTTTTGCAGCCAGGCCCGCGCGAAGGTCCAATCGCGTTCCACAGTGCGCAGCGAACATTCTACGCCGGTGGCGCTCAGCACCTCGCTGGTCTCCTCGGTGGTCAAGCCGCCGAAGAAACGCAACTCCACCACCCGCGACTGCCGGGGATAGTGTTCGCTCATGCGATCCAGGGCGTCGTTGATCACCAGCACATCGGACTTCAGCGCCGGATCTTCGGCCGGCGGATCGACGATCACCGGCGCAGCGCCACCGCCCCGCTTGGCGGCATGCCGCCTGCGCGCGTGATCCACCAGGATGTTGCGCATCATCCTGGCGGCGACGCTCAGGAACTGGGCGCGGCTCTGCCAATCCAGGTGCTGCACGCCGGGAAGCTGCAGATAGAGCTCATGCACCAGGGCGGTTGGCTGCAGAGTTCGATCGCCGCTTTCGGCGGCGAAAAGGAACGACGCCAGACGGCGCAATTCCCGGTACACGGCGGCGGTCAGACGAGAGAGGGCCTCCTCGTCGCCGCCGCGCCAGTCCTGGAGACATTGGGTGATGTCGCCAGGCGCCGCGCTTTCATTCAGCATGACTTTGCTTATATTTTACCTTTTCTTCACTCCCGTGGCGGGTTTCTCCGCCGCTTTGCGCCTCTAAAGTGAACAGCACGATCAGGGCTGGCGGCAACAACTGAAGAGGGGAAGCTCATGACCAAGACACGGCAACACCAACGCTGCGTATCCGCGATCCAGCGGTTGGAAACAAGCGGCGCGCTGGCAATACTAGGGGCGGTTTTCATGACCGCTGCGATCGGGACACCCGCGGCACAAGCGCAGACTTACAAGGTGCTGCACACCTTTACGGGCGGAGCCGACGGTTCCAATCCGAACGGAAGTCTCGTTCTGCACAGCGCCGGGTTGTACGGCACAACCTCGAACGGGGGATACCTCGACAACGGGACACTCTTTCGGATGGACCCCAAGACCGGCCAGAACACGGTGCTGCACACCTTCACCGGCGGCGCCGCGGACGGAGCCAATCCAGCCGGCGGTTTGGTCGCGGATTCAGTGGGCAACTTCTACGGCACAACCCGCGTGGGTGGCATTTACAACGCTGGAACGATCTTCCGCATCGACTCAAGCGGCGAATCAACCCTGTTGCACAGCTTCACGGGGCCGGATGGGGAACTCCCAAAAGGTAGCCTGGTCCGCGACGCGGCCGGTAATCTCTATGGCGCCACCAGCGGCGGTGGGGTTTACAACTACGGGACCGTGTTCAAGCTCGATGCGGCCGGCACGCTGACCACCCTCTGTAGCTTTAGTGGTCTGTCCGACGGGGCTGCGCCGGAAGGACGCCTGCTCTTGGAAAACAGCCAGCTTTATGGCGCCACCCGGGGTGGCGGCGCCGCTGGCGCTGGAATCGTATTCCGTGTGGACCCCAGTACGGGCGCCGTGGCGATCTTGCACAGCTTCGCGCCGGCCGCGAGCGCCGGAGATCTCCTCTACGGAAATGTCGCGCGAGACTCCCAGGGCAGCCTCTACCGCATCGGCTACGCCGCCGGTGAATCCGCACCTGCCGGCGGAACATCCGGACGGCGAATCCTAGAAGTCGGCGCCGTCGATTATCTGATCGCGCTGCGCGGCATCACGGATCGGCCGGGTGGCTCCTGGACACACGGAGATGGAGATCTGGTCCTGGATGCCGAGGGACACCTCTACGGCACAGCCCAACCCGACGGCAGCGCCAACCGAAGCGGAGCGATCCTCGAGCTTTCCATGGATGCCCAACCGGCGGCGAGCTCGTGCGTGTTGAGTCCGTCTTCCCAGACCGCAATCGTGCCATGGTTCGGCCCTGTTGAGGACGAGAGCCAAGTCTACTCTGTCGGCGTTACCCCACAAAACTGTTACTTGCCCGGGGCGACTTATACTGCTTCCTGGCTCAGCAGCGTTACGCCCGCAACGGGTCAACGCTATCCAAACGGCGGCACTGGCGAGATCGTATTCACTGCATCGGAGAATACCTCAACGGCACGCCGTGCTGCGACAATCAGGCTCGGCAGCGCGTTTGTGTTGACGGTCCAGCAGGATGGCTACCCTACGATGTCGTGCCAGTACGACTTCTCGACTGCGACCATTGAAGTCCCCAGTGGCGGGGGAACTTTCGCGAATTACAGCCCAAGTGTCCTTGTGCCGCCAGGCGCCGACGGCTGCATTGTCTATGCCGCGACTTCAAAAGCGCCCTGGATATCGGACTTATCCCCGTCGGCAAATCAGGCGATTCCCGGCGTCTGCCCCTCCGGTTCGTCGCCGTGCGTGGCCGGCGAAACGGTGACTCCCACATACACCGTGGCGGCCAATACAGGCGCGGCCCGTTCAGCGGTCGTCAGATTGAACAAGGGCTTTGCCATCACCGTCAACCAAGACGCTGGCAACTGATTCGGCCACGCGTGGGGCAGGCTCTCAGCCTGCGGCGGCCTCTCAGGCCGCCTCTTTTGGTTGCGGCTTGCCGCAATGCGGGGCAGGCCCTCTGCCCGGTGGCGGTCAGCCGAGAGTGGGCCTCCTCGCCGCCACCGCGACAATCCGCGGGGCATCGGATGCCGGTTATCTAGCTTCTTTGAACGGCGCCTGTGAAAATCTTCACTTCCGTGGCGGGTTTCTCCGCCGCTTTGCGCCTTTAAGGTGAACAGGCGAGCGTCTTCCGTTCGCCGATTAAACAACCACTCAACAGAGGGATCATGCAACTAACGAGCTTTTCGCGGGCGGGCATCCTTGCCCTGTTCGCTCTATCGGCCCTATTCACCGGTCCGGCCAGCGCCAAAGACGGGCGCGACTTCGCCGGACACTACAGCCTCACCAATGCAACCGAAAAAAGCGGCCAGGTGGAACTTACACTCACGCTGCAACTCTTTAATTATAGCGGCGCGGACCTCAAACAGGCCGTCGTGACGGTACGCGCGCCGCATCCCGTACCGGAAGTACTGGCTAGCTTCGCGCCCATCAAGCTCTGGCGCAGCGGCAAAGACGTGGTCGTCAGCCAACAACTGACCATCGCGCGCGATGAGTACCAGCGGTGGTCCGCCCGCACACAGCCGCGCGTGTTTGTGGGATACAGCGGCGAAGACGGGCACGCGATCCAGGGATGGGCGCAGTTGAGCCGCCTCCCCATCATACCGGCGGTGCCACCGCGGGCGGCCCGCACGGCGGCCGCCGAGTAGAAGAGGAAACGTTAAGGAAATCTCCAGGAAAAAAACCATGCGCCACACTAAAACGATTCTCACCCTGCTGCTGACGCTCCCCCTACTCGGCTTGCCCGCGTTGGCCCAGCAGAACATCATCACCACCGCCATCGGCGGCGGTCCCAACGACATGCCCGCCATCGATGCGGACGTCAACGAGCCGTACCAGCTCGCCTTGGATAGCGCGGGAAACCTCTATATAGCTGCCGGCAGCCAAAACCGCGTGTTCAAGGTCTCGACCGGCGGAACCCTGACCGTCGTGGCAGGTACGGGCCTTCCCGGATATGCCGGCGATGGCGTCTCGGGCGGCGCGGCCAATGCCCTCCTGAATAACCCGGCGGGCATAGCCGTGGATCCCTCGGGCAACGTCTACATTTCAGACAATAGCAATTGCGTCATCCGCAAGGTGGATACCACCAACACGATCACCACCATCGTCGGTCAGGCCGGCGAGTGCACCTACAACGGGACCGGCGCGCCCGCCACCAACTTCTACTTATACTTCCCGGCCGGCCTGGCAGAGGGCTCCGGCAACCTCTACATCGCCGACCAATCGAATCAAGTGATCCGCAAGCTGGTCCTTGCGACCGGCGCCATCAGCAACTACGCGGGAACCCCGCAAACCTCCGGATTCAGCGGCGATGCCGGCCCCGCCACCAGCGCCACCCTGTATAACCCGATCAGCGTGGCGGTCGATCCTTCCGGCAATGTGTTCATCTCCGATAATGGCAACTACCGTATCCGCGAGGTCGCCGCCTCAACGGGGCATATTACGACCGTTGCGGGAAACGGCACATATGCCTATGGCGGCGACGGCAGTCCGGCCACGCAAGCCTCGTTCGACAATGTCGGGCAGGTAGCCGTAACAGTCAATGGGAGCGTCGACACGGTAACCCTGGTTGACTTAACCGCCAACGTAGTTCGCCAGTTCGGCGTCGGCGGCAATATCTACACCATCGCAGGCAACGCCCTGCTGGGGTATTCCTTCTGCGGCGACGGCGGACCCGCTCTCAACGCCTGCTTCTACGATCCTCTCGGCGTCGCGGTCACCAGCACAGGGGCCTTCGTCTATGTGGCCGACAGCGGCAACGATCGCGTCCGCAAGTTCCAGCCCGGCGGCAACATCAACACGATTGCGGGCAACGGCAGCGTCAGCATGCCGACGCCCGTCTCCAGCGTGCCGCCGCAAGGCGTAGTGCTCTACAACCCTTACGCCGCGATGGAAGACCCCTCCGGCAATGTCTTCGCCGCGGACCTCAGCAACTCTTTCGTGCGCGAATTGGTACAGTCCACGGATCTCGTGAATCTCTTCGCGGGCACGGGCGTGCAAGGATACAACGGGGACGGCATTAACGCCACCACCGCCGAGCTGAATTCCCCAGCCGGCCTGGCCCGCGACAGTTTCGGCAATGTCTACATCGCCGACGCTTACAACTGCGTCGTCCGGGAGGTGAGCGCCGCCGGGACGATCAGCACGTTCGCCGGCACACCGCAAAACTGCGGGTATTCGGGCGACGACGGGTCTCCGACCGCCGCCAGACTGATGTATCCCTTCAACGTGATGGTGGACAGCCACGACAACGTGTTCATCGCCGACACCTATAACTGCGTCGTGCGCAAGGTTTCGGGCAACACCATCACGACATATGCCGGCGACGGCACTTGCGGTTACGTGGGGGACGGAGGTCCGCCGGCCGACGCGGAGATGTACTATCCCGAGGCGGTGACCGAGGATGGCGCCGGTAATGTGTACATCGCGGACGCCGCCAACAATCGCATCCGTATGGTCAGCGCGTCCACCGGCAACATCAGTACGGTGGCCGGCGACGGCAACGGCGGCTTCACCGGCGACGGCGTAGCCAATCAGAATTCACTATCTAACCCTCAGGACGTCAAGGTGGACGCCAACGGCAACCTGTTCATCGCCGATACCTACAACCAGCGGGTGCGTTGGGTAACCCCGAGCGGGATCATGACCACGATCGCCGGAGACGGCGCGGCCGGCTACAGCGGCGACGGCGGACCCGCCGGCAACGCGGAACTGTACTACCCCATCGGAATCTTCGAGGATGCCTCAGGCAATTTCCTGGTGGCCGACCAGCTAAACCTCCGCATCCGGGGCATCTCCGCTTTCGCGGGCCTGGGCGTCTCCTCCAGCAGCCTTACATTCGGTCTCCTGACCATCGGCACCACCAGCCCGCCGCAGGCACTGACCCTGAGCGCGGTGGGACCACTGACCATCACCACTGTCCTGGTCACCGGCGCTTTCGAAGAGGCCGATAACTGCCCGGCCAGCCTGACGAACGGTCAGACATGCGCGATCTACGTTTACTTTAAGCCCACGGCCTCGGGAATTCAGACGGGTACTCTCACCATCGAGGACAACGGCTACTTCAATGGCACCACAACCGTCGCCCTGCAAGGCACAGGCAGCGCCATCTCCATCACCGGCGCACCGGTGATTTTCGGCAATCAGTTGGTGAAAACTGCCAGTACCGTCCACAGCGTGACCGTTTCCAACAAGGGTAAAACCAGCGTCACCATGGGAGCGATCAGTTTGATCGAGACCACGGACTTCGTCATTTCCTCGAACACCTGCCCCGCTTCGGGCAGCGCCCTGGCGGCCTCCGCAACTTGCGCCGTCGGCCTGACCTTCGACCCACAAAGCACCGGGGCGAAGAAAGGCGTTTTGCTAATTAACAACAACGATCCCACCAGTCCGCAACTGGTAGGCCTAACCGGGACGGGCACCAGCAACGTTACCTTTGCTCCGGCCTCGGTGAGCTTTGCCGCGCAAACCGTGGGCATCGCCAGCAGTTCTACGCGGATCGTGCTCACCAACAAGACTGCCGCCTCGCTCACTTTGGGCACGCCAGCCGTCTCCGTCAGCGGCCCGTTCCTAACTTCCACCGGCACCACCTGCACCAACGGCAAGGTCCTGGCCGTTAATGCCACTTGCCTGATCTACGTCGAATTCAAGCCCACCACCGGCGGCTATGTGACAGGCGCCGTGTCGGTAGCGGATAGCGATGTCACCAGCCCGCAGACCGTAGCACTGGCGGGGACTGGTACTTACATCAAGTTCAGTCCATCGCCGATGAACTTCGGCATCGTAGCTGTCGGGACTCCGGTCTACGGCACGCCTGTCATCACCAATGTAGGCCCCACTACGGTGACTGTCACCGCGGGGGGCATTACGGGCGCCAATAACACGGACTTCGTCTCCAACGCGGGTGAGCCCCCTTGTGGCGGGACAATTCCGCCGGGCGGTACCTGCACGTTCACAGTGACTTTCACTCCTTCCCTCGTGGGAAGCGAGTCGGCCACCTACTGGTTATTCGACTCCAGTGTGGGCAGCCCGCAAGGGCTTCCCCTATCTGGCCAAGGACACTAAGGGCCCGAAAAGACCCGCTCTCTCCGCCGCCGAGTCCCCAGGGCTCGGCGGCTTTTTTTTGCGTAGTGCGTCCTGTGGGGCGGCCAATCCTGGCCGCAGCCGCCTTTTTCAGGCGGCTGGACCCGCTAGAGAGCGGGTCCGCGGGCTGAATAGCCCGCCCCACGGTGTGCACATAATCGTCGGTCTGCGCCACGCACTCCACTAGCACGGGCCTCTTTTGCGAACAGTCCATGGCCTGTGCGGCCGCAACGGGTATGAAAACGACGCGCGCCAGCGCGCGTTGGCGGCCTGAGAGGCCGCCGCAGGCCGAGGGCCTGCCCCACTCCGGATGAGAGTTACTCCTCGGCCACGACGGGATTGCGCAGATCTCCCAAGCCTTCCACTCGGATGACGACTTCGTCGCCGGGCTTGAGCCAGCGCGGCGGTTTGCGCGCGAAGCCCACGCCGGAGGGCGTACCGGTGGCAATCACATCGCCCGGCTCCAGCGTGAAGACGCTGGACAGATGCGCGATCAGCTCGGGGATCTTGAAGATCAGGTCGCTCGTGTTGCTGTGCTGGAGCACTTCGCCGTTGATTATCGTGCTGATGTCGAGCACGTGCGGGTCGGGGACTTCGTCGGCGGTGACGATGGCGGGTCCCATAGGGGCGAAGGTGTCGAAGGTCTTGCCGATCATCCATTGCGAAGTGCGCATTTGGAAATCGCGCGCGCTGACGTCGTTGAAATTCGTGTAGCCGAAGACGTAGTCGCGCCATTTTTCGGCCGGAATGTGGCGGCCGTGTTTGCATATGACAAAGGCCATCTCGGCCTCATAATCGGGTTTGGTAGAGTTTTTGGGCAGCACGATGGGCTCGCCGCACCCGATCGCCGCGGTCGGAAACTTGGCGAAGATGGTGGGCACGTCGGGGATTTCCAGCTTGGATTCGAGCGCGTGGGCGCGATAGTTGAGACCTACGCAAATGATTTTGGGCGGGCGCAGCAATGGCGCGCGCAGCTTGACGTCGGCGGCTTTGACGATCTCGCCCCAGGGCGGATCGTAGAGCCAGCGCTGAACGCGGTCGAGCGCATCGGCGCCTCCAGCCAACACAGAGAGAAGATCCGGGAAACCCGCGCCGCGGAGGCTGACGATATCGTCGCCGTTGAGGACGCCGGGCTCGGGGTGGGCGTCGCGTTGGAAGGTTAGTAGCCGCATTGGTAGATTCTAGCGCGGGAGCGGGGCTAAAGCCTCGCGCGGGCTGAAGCCCGCCCTCCATTTGCCTTACACGGTAAACTGAAACGATGAGGTGGGTATTTTGGTGGCTCGGGGTGTGCGTGGGGCCTTGCCTTGCGCTCGGTGCCGGGAGCGCAGCGGACGTAGCTCGCGAGGTGCGGGAAATGTCGCTCGATCCGGGCGAGTGCTATCGGGTGCGCGACCTGGCACTGCCGAAAGACGAAGCCCGCATCTTCCTGACCGACGGTTACCTGATCTTCGCCAAGCCGGTAGCCGGCGTGCGCATGTCGGCCGTCTTTACGGCAGACGTGGAGGGCGGCGACGGGGAAGTCCTGGTCCTTCCGCCCAATCTTGGCGAGCGGCGGTCGCTGGCGTCCTACACCGGCGCGCCAAACCTGGACGAGCACCTGGTGGCCGCGGTGCTGATCTTCTCCGACGATTCGTATACCAAGCTGACCGAGCAGATCCACCAGAACGCGGCCAACAAGAAAAGCCCGGAAATGGGCGCCCTGATGGCCGAACACTGGACGCCGGTGGTGCGCAATATCGCCGCCAGCTTTCAAGTGCGGCTGGTGTGGGATGTGCTGCTGGGCGAACCGCAAGGCCACGGTTTTTTGGCGGCTTCCATGGTCGGAAAGAAACTGGGCAACTTCGACTTGTACTACGACCGCAACATGCGCGAACAGATTGTGATCGGCAAGCTGAATACGCGCGACAACGTGCTGTACTTCGACGTGTGGACCAGCTTCGTGGCGAAGTCGTTCCGCAACCGTCCGATCACACCCGACCTGACGCTGGACGGCTTTCGCATTGAAGCCGCGCTGCAGCCGGACCTGAACCTGAGCGTAGTGACGCGGGTGAAGGCCAAGCCCAGCCGCGCGGCGCTGCCGGTGCTGGCTTTCGATATCGCCCATCCCATGCGCATCTCCGCGGTGCTGGTGGACGGCCGGCCCGCCGAGGTGCTGCAGCGCGAGTCGCTGCGCTCGGAACTGCTGCGCAACGTGGGCAACGAGATGTTCCTGGTGGTGCCTCCCACGCCGCTGGAGCCGGGCAAGGAACACGAGGTGGAGTTCCGGCACGAAGGCAAGGTGATCTTCGAGGCGGGCAATCGGGTCTATTATGTGGGAGCGCGCGCCAACTGGTTCCCCAACATAGGGCTGCAATTCGCGAAATACGATCTGACGTTCCGCTATCCCAAAGACCTGGACCTGGTGACGGCGGGCGAACTGGTGGAGGAACACGAGGAAGGCGATTGGCGCATCACGCGGCGCAGGACCAGCGCACCGATCCGCATGGCGGGCTTCAATCTGGGGCAATATGAGCGGGTGCGCTTGAAGCGCAACGGCTACACATTGGAAGTCTGCGCGAACCGCGCGATCGAACCGGCGTTGGCGAACCCGCGTCCGGAGAGGGCCGAACCGCCGCCGGGACCGCGGCAACGCGAGCCGGAGATCGTAATTCTGCCGCCGGAACTGCCGCAGGACCCGTTGGCGCGGTTGCAGGAAATCGCGTCCGAGGTCGCTTCGGCGCTGGAATTCATGGCGGCACGCTTCGGTCCACCGGCGCTGCCGACCTTGACCGTGGCGCCGGTCCCGGGGCGATTCGGACAAGGCTTTCCGGGGCTGATCTATCTTTCCACGATGTCGTACCTGGCGCCGCAGAACAGGGCCATCCGCTCGCTGGACGCCCACGGGCGGCTGTTCTTTTCCGATATCCTGCAGGCGCACGAGACCGCGCACCAGTGGTGGGGGAACGTGGTGACTTCGGCGGGCTATCACGACGAGTGGCTGATGGAGGCGCTGGCGGACTACTCGGCGCTGCTCTACCTGGAGAACAAGAACGGTTCGCAGCCGGTGGCGATGGCGCTGGACTCTTACAAGACCAATCTGCTGCAGACGGCGAACGGCCAGACCGTGGAATCGACCGGTCCGATCGTGTTGGGCACGCGGCTGGAGAATTCGCAAACGCCGAACGCGTACTACTGCATTACCTATGGGAAGGGGTCGTGGATCATGCACATGCTGCGGCGGCGAATGGGCGACGATGGCTTTCTGGCCATGCTGGCGAATCTGCGCAAGGAGTACGAGCGCAAGCCGCTTTCGACGGAAGATTTCCGCTTGCTGGCGGCGCGTTTTCTGCCGGCGCGATCGGCCGACCCGCAGTTGGAGGATTTCTTCGACGAGTGGGTTTACGGCACGGGCATTCCATCGCTGAAGCTAAGCTACTCGGTGAAGGGAAAAGGGGGCGCGCTGCGGCTGAACGGCACCCTGACGCAAAGCGATGTCTCGAGCGATTTCAGCGTGCTGGCCCCGGTGGAGATCCAGTTGGGGCACGGCAAGACTCTGACACAGTGGGTGCGCACGGCGGATGGTCCGGTGACGTTCAGCGTGGCGCTGCCGCAGGCGCCGGTAAAGGTGCAGCTCGATCCGAGCTTCAGCGTGCTGCGAAGGTAGGGGGGGTGGCACAGGCTTTAGCCTGTGTTGCAGGCCGATTGTCAATTGGCCTCTCCTTCAACCTTTGCAATGTGGGGCAGGCCCGTGGCCTGCGGCGGCCTCTTAGGCCGCCATCGCACAGATCTACAAGAATCGTCGCGCCGCTAATCAGTTTTGTACGACTTCGGGGGGAGCAGAAATTGAAGCCCGAAATAACCGACGAAACGGGACTGATTGGGACGGGTGGGTTCGAGGCTGCGTCCGGCCATGAAGAGGAGGATCACCGGGCGATGGATCTTGTAGCGAGCGCCGAAACCGATCGTGGGTTGGTATGCGGAGGGATGAAAGGTGCCTTGGTTGTAGAACTCCACGTCCCCTTCGACCTTGGGAGTGAAATCGTGGCCGACTACGACGCCGGTGATCCAGCCGTCCGGGCCTTTGTGGACGAACTGATAACCGATTTCGTAATCCACGTCGACGGGGCCGAATTTTCTGGCGAATTCGACCGGCAGGAGGAATGAGCTGCTGGCGGGGGTGATGCCGCGGCGGACGGCGTCGTCGGGGTTGTTGAGGAAGAACTGGGGGAAAACCGAAACGCTGAGGCCGGACTCCCCGGCGTCGTAGAATCGCCATTTGACGCCGGGATTGGATTGCCCCAGGCCAAATTTAGTCGCGGAGAAGGGATTCTGGACGCGCAACCAGGCATTTTCGTAGGTGAGCTGGATGCGATCGCCAATGCCAAAATTGATGTCCAAGTCGGGGGTGTGGGAGACGGACTGACCGCTGTAGAAGAAGGGCATGTAGCCGAGGTTGATTTCCCAGTTGAGGTTGCCGGGCGTGCCTGGGTCGTTGGTGTAATAGGGCGGGCCGCCTTGGGCGAATGCGGAGGCAGAAGCAACCAGGAGGCTCAAAAGGAGGGTGAGCGGAAAGGGCAGGTGAGCATCGAAACGCATTCCCTCCGCCTCAAGTTTCGAGATGGCACGCAAAGTATTTTTATACCACAGGGGAGCCGTGTGCCCCCCTCTAACCTAACAGGATGCTGAAAAAGGCTCTCACAGGCTAAGTCATTGATAACCGGTGGCACAGACTTTAGTCTGTGGCCCGAATTCTTCCGCAGCGGCGAGGAGTCTTTGTGCATCAGGCCCGAGCGGCACGGATTGACCAACGCTCGGTATCACTAACCGGGGGAAGGCGTTGCCAACGTGCCGTTTGCAGGGATTAGCGGGGCGATGAGCGCCCAACGATGGGTGGTCAGGAATGCCAGGGTCACGCCAGTTAGTTAGAGCAGATTCCCTCGGTTGTCAGCAGGGCGGTCGGAGAGAGCGGATCGGACGCGGTACGTGGGCGTCTTAACACCGTACCGGAGAAGGTTAGAGGCAGGCGGCCTGAGAGGCCGCCGCAGACTAAGAGCCTGCCCCACGACTATTGATTCGGCGGGTTGGAATCGACCACGGAGCGGATGGCTTCGCGCAGTTCCGATTCGTTGCGGGCGCCGATGAACTGCCGGCGCACCACGCTGTCGCGGTCGATCACAAACAACGCCGGGATCTTATGCACGCCGTAACGGCGGCGCATTTCGCGATTGCTATCGAGGAGCATGGGCATCTGGCAACCATTCTCCTCCACGAATTGCTTTACCGTGGCAGTCGATTCGTCGGAGATCGCGTAAAAGCGGACGGCGCCGCCAAACTCCGCGCGGATCTTCTCCATTGCCGGAAACTCCTCACGGCAAGGCATGCACCAGGTGGCCCAGAAATCGAGCACCACCACGCTTCCGCGCAGGCTTTCGAGCGCCACGGAAGCCCCGTCGAGCATCTTGGCGGTAAAGTCCGCGGCGCGCTCGCCGGTGCGAATCGGTTCCGCTAGGGAAGGCAGCGTCCCGACTTCGGTCCATTCAGGGTTCGGCTCGAAGTGAAACAGAGAGTCGCCGACCTCCCGGTTCAACTCCACGAGCTTGACCTTCATGACGATCTCGGCCGGTGAATCGGGCGACTTGCTTTTCTCCTGGTACTGCAACACGACGAACCGCTGCCGGTCCACCAGCAGCTCGATTTCAGATCCGCCGGTGTGCGCGCTAATGGCGTAGCAATGCGCCTTTTCGCGGCCCAGGTCGAAATCCCGCTCATTGGCGATCACGGGATGCTGCACGTTTTTGGCCAGCGCCAGGAACTGGTGGAGCATGATATTCTCGAGCGAATCGTGCAGGTCTCCGCTGGCGGCCCTGGCATCGTGCTCTTCGTCGCTGTCGTCGTCCTGCGAGGCGGCGGACACTCTGGACCACTGTTTCTTGGAATCCAGGGCCAGCCAGATCGTTCCGCCGTCGCTTACGGCCAGCGCCTGTTGTGGGGGTTGTCTCAAGCGGGCCAAATAGCGGCCGCCAGTGGCGGTGGCCAGTTCGTATTCGGCAAACGCGCTTCGAGCGCGGCCCGCCGCGTGGGTGGTTTCCGTCCTTTCCGCAACCAGGTGGACGGCTTTCAGGCTGCTGTAAGTGGAAACCACTTTGTCGAGCACCTGCTGCGCCGTGAGGTCGCGCGCGCAGGCGGGGAGAGCCAGCATTAACAGACAAATGAGGCAGCGCGGCATTGCGATGGGGGCCACCCTCGATTATAGTAAATGAGGTCTTAAGGTATATGAAGTTCTGTCACGTTGCGGTTGCGTGTGCGGTGTGCCTGGCCCCTGGCATAGGTTTACGAGGCCAAGGCGCTCTTCCGGCGGTGCAGAAGACTGTTCCCAAGGCGGTGGATGTTGCTCCACCACCGCCCTCGCCCGAAGAGCAGGCGAAGCTGCTGGCCGAAGTGCGCGATTACGCCATCAACTATACGCGCCGCCTTCCCGATTTCATCTGCCTGGAGCAAACCCGCCGCTACGAGGACCCTGCCGGCAGACAAGCGTGGAGACTGATGGATGTCCTCGCGGCGCGGCTCAGCTACTTCAACCAGAAGGAAGACTACAAGCTGATTTCGAAGAATGGCCGCGCGGTCGCAGACGTGCCATACGCCTCGGTAGGCGGGGCCTTCTCGACGGGCGATTTCGGCACCAGCATGCGCACCGTGTTCGATCCAGCCAGCCATGCCAGCTTCGCGTGGAAGAGATGGGCCACGCTGCGCGGTCGGCGGGCGCACGTCTTCTCCTACCGGGTCCCGCCAGAGCACTCGACGTATATGCTCGCGTATGAGGGTGAGGAGGGCGAAACGCAGAGAGTCAAAACGGGATCTCGCGGCTGGGTCTTTGTGGACGAAGCCTTGAAAAGGATCGTACGGATCACGCAGGAACCGCTGAACGTGCCGCCCTCGTTTCCCATCATAAAAGCCGAGGAAACCCTGGACTACGATTTCACCAGAATCGGCGAAAGCGAGTTCTTTCTGCCGCTGGTGGCGAGCTTGGAGACGGAAAGGCGCGGCGGAATGTGCACCAAGAACGTGAAGGAATTCCGGCTCTACCGGAAGTTCTCGAGCGAGGCGGTGATCAAGTTCGATGGCCAGGAACTGCCGCCGCTGGCGGACGATCAGACCAAGGAGCAGCCGCCTCAGAAGCAGCCGAAGTGAGCCGGAGGGCGGCCTGGGCTAGTTTCGGACCACAGACTAAAGTCTGTTGGTGGCACAGGCTTCAGCCTGTGAGAGCCTTTTTCAGCATCCTGCCAGGGTCGCGGCTCGGCAACTGTCGCGGCTAACGGTGGCGCGCCCGCTACTGCCGAGCCCTGAGCCAATCGTTCCCTATTTCCGATTGCAGTGGATTCGGAGTGTCCATCGGCGCGATCTTGTAGCTACGCTTCGAATTCTTGGCGAGCACGATCTCGACTTCCTGCGTGGCGCCGTTGCGTGAGAATTGCGCCTTGATTTTGTCGCCGGATTTCTTGGCCGACAACAGATCGTTGAGACTCTTGGCCGTAGCGTGCACGCCGTCGAGAGTCAGGATGCGATCCGCAAGGGCCAGTCCGGCGTTCTGCGCGGGCGACGCCGGCGCCACATCGGCGATCCAGAGTCCGTCGTCCTGGGTCTTGGTATTGACGCCTAGATATGCGCCCGGCGCCGCCTCGTCCGCCGTCTCGACGCGCAGGCCGGCGTATGCCAGATACTTCGCGTAATCCATTTCCCGGCTGGTGGACACGTATTCGAAAACTTCCGCCAGAGGTCCGCCGGCGGCCTTCTCGCACTCCGACCGGAACTCGGCGTCGGTGAAGCCGCGCGCCTTGCGCTGGTAATACTCGCGGTACAACCCGCGCATCACATCGTCCAGCGACTTGCGGTTGTGGCTTTCGTTGCGGATCTTCAGGTCCAGTATCGCGCCCAGCATCGCGCCGTTATCGTAGTAGGAAATAGACGTGCTCCGGTCGCCCCCTCCGGGCAGGTTGCCCCACGTGTACAGGCTCGATTCCGCCGCCGACTGGTAGCGGTGGCCGGGCGCGCCCTCGAATTTCGTAATTGCGCCCGCCAACTTTTCGAGATACTGGCCGCGCGTCATCAGGCCGGTGCGCACCAGCACCAGATCCTGGTAATAGACCGACAGGCCCTCGGAAACCCACAGCATGTCGGTGAGGTTGGCCTGGTCGTAATCGAAGGGTCCCAGCGCAAGCGGGCGGATGCGCTTGACGTTGAAGTTGTGGAAGTACTCGTGGGCGACATAGCTCAACCACCGCAGATAGCCGTCTTCTTTGGCGAGGCTGTCGCCATTAAACGAGATCGCCGCGGAATTGGCGTGTTCGATGCCCCCGTTCCCCTTGCCCATCAGGAGAAATGTGTAGTGTTGGTAAGGCACATCGCCGATGAGCTGCGTGGCCGCCTCCACCATACGCTGCAGGTCGGACGTCATCTTCTCGCGATTCACGCTGGCCGGCACATTTTCGACGGCCATGGTGTGCGGCCGGCCCGCGACGGAGAACTGCAGGATTTCCTGGTTACCCATCAGCATCGGGCTGTCGTAAAGCACGTCGAAATCCGGCGCGAAAAACGTGTTGGGCTGGCCTGCCACAGGATGGAGACCGGTCGAAATGCGCGCCCAGCCTGCCGGCAATTGAAAGGCCGCGGTTACGGGCTGCTGGATGCGTTCGGCGAGGTGCAGGAACAGCCCGGCGGGCGCGATGAAGGCGCGCGTGTCGTCGATGTAATTCCGGGCGACGAAAGAGACCGACGCCTCGACATCGTAGTTCAAGAAAATCGCGGCGGCGTTGCCGGTCGCCACGCGCCAGGTGTTCGCGGCGACCTTTTCCCACGGCAGGGACTGCCCCGCCCCGTCTTCGGCGCGGAAGGCTCGCACGTATTTGGCATAGTCCAAAACGCGGTAGAACCCTGGCGTCCAAACCGGCATCTTGAAATCCTGCGTCTCGCCGCGCAGGCCCTCGCAGCGTAGCGCGACGTGAAACTGGTGGTTGGCCGCCTGCGGCATGGAGACGGTAAATGCCAGGGTGCCCTCGGGCGGTGCGGCGGGCGCACGGAGCGATGGCGCCAGAATCGCCGCGCAGATGAGGAGTATGCGGGCCTTTTGTGGGAACATGCTTCTCACATGTCGAGGTTCTGGCGGGCGTACTCAATGCACTTCAGATTGTGCTCGTCCTCGCTCTTCAATTGCTCCTCCGGGCTGAGCCCCGTAATCCGCGGCAGCGGTTTTTTCGGGCGGTTCTTCCGTACTAGCACCAGAGTCCCGGCCAGATCGCGGCCGGGCAGCGGGCTGTAGGAGTCATCGAACGTCGCCCAATATTTAGGGGTGAACACGGGGATCTTCAGCGGGTCGCGAGTGATCATTTCCAGCTCGAAGATGAAGTTCGGGTCTTTTTGCCGGAGGACCTGCACCATCTGCTTGAGGTCGAGCATCCCGTCTCCCATGTCGACCTCCGAGAGCAGGAACCCCTCCTCGTACTCCTCGACCGCCATATCCTTGATGTGCGCGAAGACGGTGTACGGGAGGAGCGTCCGCAAGGTGTCCATGGGGTCCTCGCACAGCGCGAGGTTATTGCCGAAATCGAAGCAGACTCCCACGTACTCGCTGCCCAGGCGTTTGAGCCAGGCGGCCTGCTCGGCGGAGCGATAGCCCTTGTGATTTTCGAGGCCCAGGCGCATCTTGTGTTTCCGCAGCACCGGTTCGGCCAACTCGACGGATGCCTGGACGCCCTCGAACATCTTCTTCCATGGCTCGAAACTGTCGAAGTCTTCGTAGCGCCTGCCGGTCAGGGCGGCATGGAAAGCGGACGCGCCAGCCTCTTTGAAAGCCGCCACCTGGAGATCGAATGCATCGACCTCGCTTTTCTGCTTCGGCAGCCGCGGATCGCAGATGAGGTGCATGTTGTAGGCATCGATGCGCGCCCGGAATTTCTTGATGGCCTCCGGGTCCGTGGACGGAGGGTTGGTCTGCACGCCCGCCAAGCCTATGTTGTGGCAGTGTTCGATGAGATCGAAAGGCGGCCCGCCGCTCCGGCTGGCGCGCATGTGCAACGCGAATGCGGTGGGCGCACCGCCCATGCGCCGCGGATTCGCCGGCGCCGCGGACGCTGCTGATTTCGAGGCAAGCCAGGCCGAAGCCGGGCCGGCCATCGCTAGAATTTCTCTCCGTGAGATCATGTTATCCTCCGCCGCCGAAAGCCTATCATAGCCGTGCGCCCGGCGATACGTATTCCACGCCGGTAAATTCGCAGAATAGCTCCAGGTCGCGCTTCCAATCGCCATAGACCAGGGCGAGGTGATGCTCCACGCCCTCCCGCATCATCGCGGCCAGGAACGCCGCTGCGGAGGGCTCCGGCCGTACCGTCGCGACGCTCCCGCGCACGTCTTCTCCCGAGGGGATCACCTCGCCACCAGCGACAAACAGCCTCAGCTTGCCGTCGATCGGACGCAGCAGCTTCGCCACGGTCACGGCCCCCTCTTTGAAGGAAAACTCCACGGTGGCGCCGGTCGCCGTGCGCATATGCACGCGGAGGAGCGCCTTCCTGGGATCCCCGGCCAGCGAAGGTTCGGCCGCACCGCAATGGGCGACCTGGATGGCGTCTTCCGGCTCGAGAAACCCGGTGATATCGAAGTTAAACGCCGGCGCGCCCGCCAGCCTGCTCAGCAGCCAGGTGGTGATCAGTGCCGTCAGGTCCACTTCGCAGGTGCTTGGAATGCCCTCCTGGGCCATCAGCGCGTGGGCTGTGCACGGCGTGATCTTGTGATGATCGCGAAGTTCGGGCCAGCAGCGCACGCAGTAGGCATCCAGTTGGTTCGTCCGGACCAGTTGCCGGATAGCCACGTAGAGCCGAAGGCTGTCCGCCAGAGCCTCTGCGCTCACTTCCCTTCTGCCGCCGGTAGCCGCGATCAGCCGCTGGGCCGCGCGTTCCGCCTCACCGGGCGATGCGGTTTGGGCCGCCCGCACCAGTTCGTCCAGTTCGAAGTGGACGGTAGTGACGCCCAGCGCCTTCTGCAGACCGGCTTCGTCCACTACCACATCGACCATACCGGGACACGGTTCGCCTACCACTCCCAAACGGGCGCGGCGCAGCGCTCGGGCGGCCGCTGCGGCTCCGGCGGCCCTCGCCACCTGCTCGACGGTCGCGGCAGTTACGTTGCCGATCACATACGCGAATGGTTTTCCCATCCGCCGGATGTTCGAGCCCGATCCGGTCAGACCGCTCATGGGGGACGGCATGGGAATATCGCGGTCCAGATAGGGCAGGGCCCAAAGGAGCAGGGGGATGTCCCCGAGCCCGCGGGCGAGCGCCAGGGTGACATCTTCCGACACCCAGGAGCAAAAGAACAGCACCACGAGATCGACTTCGCGCTCGACCAGGTGCGCGGCGATCTCGATGGCGTCCGCCGGGGTTCGCGGGATGGCCGCCGCAATCACTTCGTCTCCGGACTTGCGCAACTCACCGATGGCGTTCTCGCGCCAGGCTGTCACCGCCGGCAGATCGTACAGCGGATGGACGCAGGTAACGAATCCGATGCTCGCTCGATTCAAGATACAACGCTACCACGCGGGGCAAGGGGCCGGCCGAGGGCCGGCCGCAGGCCACGGGCCTGCCCCACTAGATGCCGAGGGTGGCTCGCCTGGTCGTTTCCGCTAGGGTTTGATTTGTGGTCGGACGGTAATCCTTCAACGGCAGGATTCGTTCGTGAATGGCATCCAGGAGCCAGCCGGGCTGCGGGAAAAACAAAGTCTCCAGCTCGGCCGCCGGCGTAATCCAATTCCGCGAGCCGATCACCACGGGCGGCGCGTCCAAATCGTAGAAACAGAGCTGGGTCAAGGTGGAGGCGACGGTCTGCATCACGCACCCGCGCTCGACCGCGTCGCACACCAGAAGCACCCTGCTGGTTTTGCGCACGGACTCCGCCAGCGGCCCGTAGTTCAGCGGATTGACGGATCGCAAATCGATTACTTCAGCCGATAGCCCGAAGCGCTGTTGCAGTTCCTCCGCCGCCGCGATAGCGGTGTAGAGCGCCGGGCCGAGAGTCACGATGGTCAGGTCCGTGCCCTCCCGCTTGACGGACGGCTCGCCGAGCTCGATTTCGTAGTAACCCTCCGGAACTCCCTCTTCCACGAACATCTCACCCACGTGGTAGATCTTCTGGCTCTCGAAGAACACCACCGGATCGGTGCCGGCCAGCGCGGCGTTCATCAGACCCTTGGCATCGTAAGGAGTAACCGGATAGACCACCTTCAGCCCTGGAATGTGGTGCACCAGCGCCGTCCAGTCCTGCGAATGCTGCGCGCCGTATTTTGCGCCGACGGAAATCCGCAGGACCACCGGCATGGCCAGGCGGCCCGCCGACATGGCCTGCCATTTCGAGAGCTGGTTGAAGATCTCGTCGCCGGCGCGGCCCATGAAATCGGCATACATCAGCTCCGCCACCACCCTGCCACCCTCCAGCGCATATCCGACGGCGGCCCCCACGATGGCGGCCTCCGAGATGGGGGCGTTGAACAGGCGGTGGTAAGGCAACGCCTCGGTCAGGCCGCGATAGACCGCAAAAGCGCCGCCCCAATCGCGGTTCTCTTCGCCGAAAGCGATCATGGTGGGATCGATCGAGAACCGGTGCAGCATGGCCTCGAAGATGGCGTCCCGAATATTGTAGACTTTCGATTGCGGCGCCGGCTTGCCGTCTTCGGCCGGCGTGCGAATCCTGCCGCGAATCTGCTGCACCCTGGAATTCTCCGCGAGATCCTGGAGCAATTCGGGCGGGCGCTCGTCGAACCGCTCCACCCGCCGGCCGGAGAACATGACCGAGCCGACCAACTCGGACTCCGCGGTGATGCGCGGGCTGACTTCGAGATCGACGGCCAGCCGGAACATCTCGAAAACAGTGTCCTCGATGGACGCCCTGGAGCTGTCCAGCGCGTCTTCGGCGACCGCCTCGCCGGAGATCAGCTTCTGCCGGAAAGCCCGGATCGAATCGGCCTGCTGCCAATGCTCCAGCTCTTCTTTCGACCGGTAGCTGGAAGCATCGGAAGGCGAGTGGCCGCTGATCCGGTACGTAACGGTGTCCAACAGGACCGGACCGCGGCCCTCCAGCAGCACCTGCTTCTTGCGGCGGAACGCATCGATCACCGGCAGGGGGTCGTAGCCGTTCACGCGCTCGGCATGCATCTGCTCCGGATTCACGCCCGCGCCGATCCGGGCGATGACCTGCACCCCCATGGTTTCGCCGAGGGTCTGCCCGCCCATGCCGTAGAAGTTGTTCATGCAGTTGAACAGGATTGGCAGACCGCCGCCCAGCGACTCGTCCCACAACTGGCGGTACTGGTCCATGGCGGAAAAGGTGATGCCCTCCCAAACGGGACCGCAGCCGAAGGATGCGTCTCCGATATTGCACACCACGATTCCCGGCTTGCGGTTGACCCGCTTATAGAGAGCCGCGCCCGGCGCGATGGACCCGGAACCGCCTACGATGGCGTTGTTGGGATAGATTCCAAACGGGACGAAGAAGGCGTGCATGGAGCCGCCCATGCCGCGGTTCAATCCGGTCTCTCGCGCGAAGATTTCGCTGTATGCCCCATAAACCAGGAACCGTATGGCCAGGCCTCTCACGGTTCCCTGGTATCCCTTTTCGACGGGACGAAGCACGGCGCCATCCCGGCAGGATTCCATGATTTCGAGCAGTTGGTCGTCGCTCAACTGCCGGATGGCGGAGAATCCCTTGGCCAGGATCTCGCCATGGCTGCGGTGCGAGCCGAAGACGTGGTCGTCGGGAGTCAACGCAAAGGCCATGCCGACAGCGGCGGCCTCCTGCCCGATGGACAGGTGCGCCGGTCCGGCGTGCTTGTAAGCTACGCCCTTATACGCGCCCTTGGTCTTGATCGCATTGAGAATCGACTCGAACTCCCGGATGGCGCACATGTCGTGCCAGATGTTCA
>JBEKPZ010000031.1:0-39950 GCA_049520215.1 Bryobacteraceae bacterium
CTCCAAGCAGCGCCCGCGTTGGTGGATCGCCAGACGGAACTGTCGCGGCCCACCATCACCGTGGCGGGATTCGAAGGGTCCGCCGTGATTCCGGTGTACGGAGCGGAGTTATCGCCGGGAGTAATATCTTTCCACTGGCCGTTGGAATATCGCGCCACATTGCCGGCGCCGGAGGTGGTGACGCCGCAGCTCACATATAGTGTGCCATCGCTGGCCACTACGCCGCGAACTGGATTGCTGGGGCCGCCCAGGCTGGTCCAGGTCTGGCCGCCATCGGCCGACCGCCAGACCGCGCTGCCGTGTACGCCGGTGTATATGGTTTGGGACACGCCGTTGACCGTCGTTCTGGCATCGTAGAGAACGAAGGTGTAGCCGGCTGCGTCGGTGGCCGGGTTGGTGGTCCACGGCGGCAGGCCTCCGGAAACCGGAGCCCAGGTATATTGCGCGTTGGACTGGCGCAGACCCTTCCAGAGTCCGTTGCGGCGCGATGCGAAGTAGAGCACGCTTGAGTTGTTAGGGTCGACCGCCAGGCGCTCGCCGGATTCCACGCGGTAGTCGTCATTGGCGCCGATATAGACGCCGTATTGCGCCAAGCCCGTGCCGCGCCAGGTGAGGCCGCGGTCTTCCGAGGAATGACCACGTAAGCGCGCGAAGGGTTGCCAGGGTCGATGGCCACCGACTCGGTCCCGATGCCGCCCTGCGTGGCGAGGGCGTCCAGCAGAGGTACCCAACTGGACGATCCGCGATCGAAGCGGTAAGCGCCGCCGACGTCCGTGCGTATGTAAACGTCGAAGGGAGCCGACGGCTGCACCACCAGGCCGGTGACATAACCCATGCCCTGGATGTTGACGTTCTTCCATTGGAATAGCTGTACGGATTCGGCGCGGGCGGCGGGCGCCAGGAGAGCAACCAGAGTAAGCAACCGGGCTCGCCGGGAAAAGCTGCTAGTCATTCGCTACCTCGAAATGATATCGCCCCGATCCAATGCGGTGGGGCGCGGCGCCGCTCCGCGACGGGACGTAGACGGTGGCGCTGGTGTTGGGCGGTATCTCCACGTCGTAATAAAGAATTCCAGCCGCGAGCCGCCAATCGCTCACGATGGCGCCGAGCGCCGACCGGTAGCTGGCGCGCGCGGCGGTGACGTCCCCTACCGGATTCGGCCGCAGAATAATCCGCTCATCCGGCGCGCGGGAAAGATCGAAATCGATGCCCGCCAGCCAGCGGAAGAACCACTCCTCCACATGGCCCAACATGAAGTGGTTCTGCGAAGACTCCGGATCGGTGTCCCAGGCTTCGGTCAACGCTGTCGCGCCGCGCTTGAGCTGGTAAGCGTATCCCGGCCCATCGTCGTTCGACAGCATGTCGAAGATCACAGCGGAGCGGCCGCCTTCGGCCAGTGCCTGGATCACGAAATGGTAACCCACATCTCCGGCGGTGGTGCGGTTGGAATGTTGGCGAATGTCGGCCACCAACCCATCGAGCAACTGCGCGCGATGCTCCTCGGGCGCGATCCCCAGCGCCAGCGGCATGGCATAGGCGGTCTGGCTACCGCGGTCGTATGTGCCGGTCTCGCCATGGTACAGCCGGGCGTTGAACGCGGTCCGCACCGCGCGCGCCAGTTCCTCAAGACGGCCGGCATCGGCTTGTTTGCCCAACACCAGGGCGGCCTTCCGCAGCGTCACGATGTCCGAATAATAGATCGCAGTGGCCGTCAAATCCAGGCTGGTCAGTTGCGCGTAGCCTGGCGCTTTGGGTCCGATGTCGTACCAGTCACCCAGCCCGTAGGCAATGATTTCGCCCTTGGCTTTTCCGCTGAGATAGTTCAAATATCGCTGCATCTCCGCATAGTGCGCCGCCAGGATTTCGCGGTCGCCGTAATGCCGGTAAGCGAGCCAAGGATCCAACACCACCGCGCTTCCCCATTCCGGCGAATCGCGGAAACCACCTTCAAACACAGTGTATTCGGGTGCGATGTCCGGCACCAGCCCTTCGGCGGTTTGCGCGTCCCGCATGTCATCGGCGATCTTTTCATACAGCCGCGCGAGATCGAAGTTGTACATCAAGGACAATCCCGCCAGGTGCGACTGCTCCAGCCATCCCAGCTTTTCCCGGTGCGGGCAGTCGGTCAACAAGCTCTGCATATTGCTCTCGATGGCCCGGTCGATCAGCGCGTGGATCTGGTTGAACAGTGGCTTGGAGCACGAGAACTCACCGGCTTTCGGAGCCGAGGAGTAAATAAAAGCGCCGTGCAGGTCGCGCACTTCCGTGCCCCGCGTGGCGCCCTCCACCTGAACATAGCGGAATCCGTAATAGCTGAAGCGCGGATGCCAGGTTTCGTCGCCGCCGCCTCGCAAGGTGTAGGAAAACCACTGTGGACCACCGGAGCTTCGTTGCGTCACCAGCCCATCGGCATCCAGCAACTCGCCCGGAATCAGCTTGACCGTCGCGCCCGCATCTCCGCGAACCTTGATCTCCGGCCAGCCGGAGAAGTTCTGCCCCAGATCGTAAACCTGGATGCCCGGGCGCGGGTGGGTGATTTTCTCCGCGGCGTAGCGGCGCATTACCTGGATGTCCGGATTCTCCTGCGCCACCAGCCGGCCGCCGGGTCCACCTGCTTCCAGCGCCGCGGTCCAGTCATGGTCGTCGAACGGAGCGGTGTTCCAGCCGGCCGGCTCCAGCCGCGCGTCGTAATCCTCGCCTCCGTAAGTGGACGAAAACACGATGGGGCCGGAATGCATCTTCCAAGAGGAATCCGTGACGATTTCGGTTGACGTGCCATCGGCGAACTCCACATCGATTTGGGCGATGAGCTTGGGCTGCCCGAACGAGCCGGTGAACTTGGTGTAACGCCCGGGAGTGCGCGCCACGTTGTACATGCCATTGCCGAGCATGACCCCCAACGCATTCCGGCCGGCCCGCAGCAGTTTCGTCACATCGTAGGCGTTGTAGAAAACGGTCTTGCGATAATCGGTCCAACCCGGCGCCAGCACGACTTCGCCAACCTTCTCTCCGTTGACGCTCAATTCGTACTGGCCGAGGCCGGATATGTAAGCGATAGCTCGCTTGGGCGCCCGGGACAGCGCAAAAGCGCGACGGAAGATGGGCATGCGCTGCTCCGGCGAAGTCCCGTCTGCCTGCGCCGCGATCCACTTGGCTTTCCAATCTTGCGGCCGTGGGGCCATGCGCCAGGACGCGGGACCGCTCCAGGGCGACGCGTTGCCGTCCTGGTCCCACACCTGGACTTTCCAGAAGCAGTCTTTGGAAGCCGGCGGAGTTTTCCCGCCGTAGGGGATCTGAATCGTCTCGATCGAGGAGACCCTGCCCGTATCCCACAGGTCGCCGCGTTCGCGGACGAGCAATGCTTCCGAAGACGCAACCAGAATCCGATACGCGGTTTGCCGAAGATCTCGCCGCGCTGGATCTACGGCCTGCAATTCCCAACTGAGCCGGGGCCGCGGCGATTCGATTGCCATCGGAGCGGGTTCATACTCGCAGCGCAGGTCTACGGGCCGCATGGTAGCCGCCCAGCCGCACTGGCCCAGCGCCACGGCCGCCAACAGGGGTAGTGGCCTTCGCATAATTCCATCCTCTCACTTCAGTGGGGCAGACGATCGTTTTTTGTCGTCTGCCAGCGCCGAAGGCGGCAGACCACAAAAGGCGATGGTCTGCCCCACCGTCGCCCCGTTCGGCCCTCGATTCCGCGCCGTGAGCCCCCAAAAACGGCTATTCAGGCCTGAAACAATGGCAACCACCGCCGCGCCTCCCTTATCATTAGAGACACGGGCGCAACTATGGGCATCAATATCGGTCTGGATATCGGCTCCATCAGCCTGAAGCTGGCGGCCCTGGGCCGGCCGGCGGACCGCGGGATTTTGGATGCGCTGTGCGCCGGCGCCCGTCCCTTCTGCATGGTGCGCACGGAACCGCCGCTGGTCTTGTCGGATTACCGCCGCATTGCCGGCAGCCCGATTCAATCCACCTACGACTTGTTGCAGGAATTCTACGACACGGTGCCGGAGGCGCGCGTGGAAGGCATCCGCGTCACCGGGTCCGGCAGCCGTACCATCGCCAAAATCCTGGGGCTGTACTTCGAAAACGAATTCAAGGCGATCGCCCGCATGGTCGCGGAGTTTTATCCGCACGCGCGCACCATCTTCGAAATCGGCGGCGAAAGGTCCAAGTACATCCGGCTGGATAAGCAGACCATCCTGGACTACGACCGCAGCGGCGAGTGCGCGGCGGGCACCGGATCGTTCCTCGATCAGCAGGCGCTGCGCATGCGCTACTCGGTCGAAGAAGTCGGGGACCTGGTAGCGCACGCAGGTTGCGCCGCGCGCATCGCCGGCCGCTGCTCGGTGTTCGCCAAGAGCGACATGATCCACGCCCAGCAAAAAGGTCATGCGCCCGCCGAGATTCTGCGCGGCCTCTGCGATGCGGTGGCCCGCAATTTCAAAAGCAGCGTGGTCAAAGGCCGGCCCGTGGAAGCGCCGGTCGCGCTGGTGGGCGCGGTGTCGCAGAATGCGGGCGTCACCGCGGCGTTGCGCGAGGCTTTCGGACTTTCCGAAAGCCAGTTGTTCGTGCCGCCGCATTACGCCTGGTGCGGCGCCATCGGCGCAGCCATGCTGGAAGCCGAGGAGCCGCGCAAACGCTCGCTGCGTGATATCCATCGTCTGAACCAGCACGAAGGCGAAGAACGCGTCGAAGACACCACGCCGCTGTCCATGGAGAACGTCGTGCTGCTGCGCGACCGTGTCGGGGCCTATCAGCCGCCGCCCGGCGACGCTCCCATTCCGGCTTATCTGGGCATCGACATCGGGTCGGTATCTACCAACGTGGTGGCCATCGATGAAACCGGCGCAGTCATCCACGATATTTACCTGCGCACCTCGGGCCGGCCCATCGAGGCTGTCCAGCAGGGATTCGCCGAACTTGACGGCCTGTGGGGCAAGCGGCTTGAAATCCGAGGCGTAGGCACCACCGGATCGGGTCGCGAGCTGATCGCGGAGTTCGCGGGCGCAGATGTGGTGAACGACGAGATCACCGCGCACAAGACCGGCGCGCTGCACGTAAGCCAGACCATGGGCGGCGAGCCGGTAGATACCATCTTCGAGATCGGCGGTCAGGATTCCAAGTTCATCTCCATCGAGCACGGTGTGGTGGTGGACTTCGCCATGAACGAAGCCTGCGCGGCCGGCACGGGATCGTTCCTGGAGGAGCAGGCCGAAAAGCTGGGCATCTCCATCAAGGGCGAATTCGCACGGCTGGCGCTTGCTGCGCCCTGGCCGACGCGACTGGGCGAGCGCTGCACGGTGTTCATGGAGCGCGATGTCACCGGCTGGCTGCACAAAGGCGAGCCCGTGCCCAACCTGGTGGCGGGCCTGGCGTACTCTATCGCGCTGAATTATCTGAACCGTGTGGTGCGCGGCCGGCACATCGGCAACGTGATCTATTTCCAGGGCGGCACCGCTTACAATGACGCAGTGGCCGCAGCCTTCGCCGGGCTGCTGGGCAAGCGCATCACCGTGCCGCCGTATAACGGAGTGGTGGGCGCGATCGGCATGGCGCTCATCGCGCGCCAGTGGCACGCCGCCACCAACGGCCATAGCCGCTTCCGCGGATATCATCTCGACCGGCTGCAACTGGCGACTCGCGATTTCGTCTGCCGCGCCTGCTCGAATCTCTGCGACATCAAGGAATTCACCATCGAAGGCCAGAAGAGTTACTGGGGCGACAAGTGCTCGGACAAATTCCGTAAACCGTCGGCGACTGGACGGCAGCCGGTGATTGACGACCTGTTCGCCTGCCGCGAGAAGATCGTCGAAGATTTCGCCGCAGCCGCGCCCGCCCCTGCCGCCGATGCCATGCGGGTGGGCATCCCACGCGCCATGTCCACCTTCGACCGCTACCCGTTCTGGCAGCGCTATTTCGCGGAACTGGGCATTCGCACGGTGCTCTCGCCCGTCACCGACCCACGCATCGCGGCCGCAGGCGTAGAGATGGCCGTCGCGCAGCCGTGCTATCCGGTGCAGGTGGCGCACGGCCATGTGCAGGCGCTGGCGGAGATGGGCGTCGATCACATCCTGGTCCCCAACATCGCCGACGCGGAGGCGGATGAGAACAACTCCTGCCCCGCGCACTACTGCCCGTGGAACCAGACGCTGCCCTACATCCTCCGCGTGGCGCCCGGTCTGGAGCAGTTTCGAAGCAAGCTCCTGGTGCCCACGCTGCATTTCCAGTTAGGCCCGGCGCAGGTAAAGAGCGCCATGGCCGAGTGCATGAAGCCGTTGGGCGTCGGCCGGCGCGCGAGCGATCGCGCCGTGGATGCCGCCTACGCCGCCCAGCGCGAGTTTCAGCAGCGTCTGCTGGATCTCGGCCGGCGAGCGCTCGACGTGCTGGAGCAGACCGGCGAACCGGGCCTGGTGTTGGCCGGCCGCGGCTACAACATCTACGACCGCGGCGTCAATTGCGACATCCCGCGCAAGCTGCGGCACCGTTACGGCGCCAACGTGATCCCGCTCGATTTCCTGGTCACCGGCCGTGAACCGATGGCCGGCTTGCACGAAAACATGTACTGGGCATCCGGGCGCAAGATTCTGGAGGCCGCGCGCCTAGCGGGTACGCGCGCCAACCTGCACGTGATCTATTTGTCGAATTTCAAGTGCGGCCCGGATTCCTACATCAAGCACTTCGCGCGCGACGCGGCGGGCGCGCCGCTGCTGGTGCTGCAATTCGACGGGCACGGCAACGATGCCGGATACATGACGCGCTGCGAGGCTTACCTCGACAGCAAGGGGATTTTGCGATGTTACAAACCCATGGGGGGCGGGCTTCAGCCCGCGCGGGACTTGAGTCTCGCTCTTCCAACAGTGAACTAGCCGGCAAGAAGATCCACATCCCGCCCATGGCCTACGGCAGCGCCAAAGCCTTCGCTGCCGCCTTCCGCGCCGTCGGCCTGGACGCCCAACCGACGCCGCCCTCCGACAACCGCACGCGCGAACTGGGTGCGCGCTACACCTCCGGCGACGAATGCTATCCGGCCAAAGTGACCGTGGGCGATTTTATGAAGGTGCTGGAAGGCGGCCCCGGGACGCCCGGCGCCGATCCGGCGCGCACGGTATTCTTCATGCCCACCGCGCAAGGCCCCTGCCGCTTCGGACAATACTCTCCGTACCTGCGCCACGTGCTCGATGCGAGCGGCTATCGCGACACCATGGTGCTTGCGCCTTCCAGCAACAACGGCTACGGCGGATTGGGCGACATGGCGCGGCCCTTCATGCGCACCGGATGGCGCGCGCTGTTGGCCGCCGATATTCTGCAAAAGCTGCTCTTGCAATACCGGCCGCACGAACTGGAATCCGGCCACGCCGAACGCGTTTACGAAGCGTGCCTCGACGACGTTTGCCACACCATTGAATCGACTCCCGTGAAGCCCGCCGTGCAGTTAGCGGCGTTACGCGAGGCGCTCCTGCGCGCGCGCGACCGCTTCCGCGCTATCCCCGGCCGCCGCGACCGCTCCACGCCGCTGATCGGTATCGTGGGCGAGATCTTCTGCCGCCTGAACACCTTCTCCAACGAAAACCTGATCCGGCGTCTGGAAGAATACCGCGCCGAAGCCTGGCTCTCCGACATCGTGGAATGGGTCTGGTATACCAACTCGGAGCACTTTCGCAAGCTCAAGCTCACCGGTCGCCTGTTGACCACCGAGGCGCTGGAAGCCTGGGTCCGCAACCGTGTGCAGAAGCGCGACGAGCACGTCCTGCTGGAACCATTCAGCCAGGATTTCACCGGTTACGAAGAGCCGGATATCTACGAGATCCTGGAGTGCGCGCGCCCCTACCTGCCGCGCGAGGGCGCTTTCGGCGAGATGGTGCTGAACGTCGGCAAAGTGGTGTATCTGGCGCGCAAGGGCGCGGACGGCATTATCGACATCAGCCCGTTCACCTGCATGAATGGCATTGTGTGCGAGGCGATTTATCCGAAGCTGAGCCGTGACCTGGGCGGCATTCCGATTCGCAACTTCTATTTCGACGGCACGCAGTCGGACCTGGATCGCGATCTGGGGGTGTATCTGGAGTTGGCGCGAGGTTATCAGAAGCGCAAGCAGTGGGCGCGCACCTGGCCGAAGTACCCGAAGGAGTAGGACAGGCCTCCTGGCCTGTAAGCTGGACATGAGACGGACGCTCGGCTCAGCTCAACCAATGCCATTGCCAATTCAAGTTGGTTTGGGACGATAATTGGGATATGGATACGCAGGTTGCCGATTTGCTTGGAGGAGAGCGGGTCCTCGGCGCATCCGTCAAATCGAACCTCGATCTCGCCCGCGCCACGCGCCAAGGGCTGCCCGCGGAGACCGCCGTTGAATTGGTTGAAGCGATCCGCGGCTCAGATGTTCGGCCGGAGGCAGGCCATCTAAGCGCCCGCCGCGACGTTGAGATTCTCCTGCAGGAGCTGGATGTCGATGCAGAAGTGATTGGCCTGCCGGCAATGGGACCGCTGGGAGCCCTGATCGCCTCTCTCCGTCACTCCCTCAGTCGGAAGAAGACGGGCAATGCCAAGGTGAATGCCTCGCCCGCGCGCCTGACCCCGGAGCAATCGGACGTTGTAATTCGCACCGCGCGCATATTGGCCAAGGCCATCGATACCCTGGGTGACAGAGAGAAAGCGGCTCATTGGCTGACGGCGCCAAACCGCGCGTTGGGAGAAGAAATCCCAATTTCTCTGCTCGATACCTCCGCGGGCGAACATGAAGTGGAGGCATTGCTGGATCGCATCGAGTACGGCGTATATAGCTGATGGATGGTTGGCGGATTTCGAAGCGCCGCTATGCGAATCCCCCGGCCGCCGCGTTCGATGGCGAGGGTTCGAGACGACGCGGCGGCAGATGGACTCCTCCTGGCACGCAAGTAGCTTATGCGTCATCCAGCCTCGCCTTGGCGTCTCTTGAATACTTCGTAAACCTGGGCCCCGAAGATGCGCCCTCCGATCTGGTGTCCATGCGCATATCGATTCCCGACACTGTGCGATGCGAACGGGTGAATCTCTAGTCACTTCCCCAATCATGGCGCGCGGTCCCATTTCCACAGGAACTTTGGGCGGTAGGGGACAAGTGGCTGTTGTCGGCCTCATCAGTCTGCCTCTTGGCGCCCTCGGCGGTGGTCCCGGAGGAGTTCAACTTGCTCATCAACCCTTCGCATTCGGATTTCAAATTAATGCAGTTCTCGGAGCCGTCGGTGTTCAACTTCGATCCGCGGATGTGGAAGGTCCCTACGGTCTAGCCCGATAGCCACTGGGCGGACGGCCAGTAGGTTCGTTTTGACGTTTCGGATACTTCACCCGTTCGCTTATCCGCGCAAGCGCTCATTCACCCCCAGAAAGCGAGGGAATGATTGACTCGTCGTTGTATCGCGAATTTATTCTTCCCGAAGCGGATTTTTGCTATAGGATTCCTTGCGCGTCCACCTTTCCCGATAGCATTGGTCCATGGACAATGCCCAAGCGCGTGATGCATCGGGATGGGAAGCGGCGGTACTTACGGCGGAGCTCGATGGCCTGCTCCTGTTTGCTAGAGATCTCAACATCAACGGGTCAGTGGACTACTGGGTAGTTCAGATCCTTTCATCTTCCGCGGAAGCCGCAAAAAAGTTCCACCAGGATGCTTACGTGGATGCGATTGAGGTCTTCAATCTCTTAGACAAGGTGTTTCAATCCGCCGGTGCCGAGTGGCATCCGTTGATCAAGGCAGGGACAGATCGGCTCATGCCAGAGTTCGAGCGCGTGCTGGAACGCGATAATGTTGGGCTATCGTTGTCGGACCTGAGGGCGATGAAGCACTTGCGTACCAGCCAGATGGCAGAAAGGGTGGGATATGGACAGGTTTTTGCCCTGTGGAACCCGTTGCTTTCGAAGTTGGTGCACGCCATCGCTTACAGCGTACTAGTGGCGGGCAAGACGATGGAAAGCGCCGGTCTCTTTCTGGTGCAAGGCGTCGCGCGGGAACTACGCTCCACGGTCGCAGCCATCGACGCATACCTACTGGCGAATGGCCTGCCGAGATACCATCAACCCTGACGCGGCCCCGGCGGCGTCCACCTCCTAGAGCGCTAAGAAACGCAGAAGATCCTAAGGCACATGCCTGAAGTATCCTAGAGATTACGCCATCCTCGACAACCATGCCCGAAGCCGCCCGCATCCTCGACCAACTCCACCGCGCCTACGAAGGACCCGCCTGGCACGGCCCCGCGCTACGCGAAGTCCTGGCCGGTGTAAGCTGTCAAACCGCCGCACGGCGCCCCATCCCCGAGGCCCACACAATCTGGGAACTCGTTTTGCACCTCACCGTGTGGATGTCGGTTCCAACGCGCCGCATCGCCGGCGCCGAGATTCCCACCCTGCCGCCAGACCAGGACTGGCCCGCCGCGCCCGAACCGTCCGAAGCCGGCTGGCAGCAGGCGCTCGATCAACTCGCCCAGGCGCAGTTCAGTCTGGAATCGGAAGTAAGCAAGCTCCCCGACGATCGCCTGCGCGAAAAAGTGCTGGGCAAAGTCCCCTATTCGATCTACACCATGCTGCACGGCGTCGTCCAGCACAACCTATATCACGCGGGGCAGATTGCGCTGCTGAAGAAGGCGCCTTAGACCGCACCTATCAGGATGCCGAAAAGGCCTTCACAGGCTGAAGCCCGTGCCACCATCGGTGGCACAGACTTTAGTCTGTGGTCCGAGTATTAGGCGGCGTCGCGCTCCAGCAGAGCGCTGTTGATCTTCGCAACCTTGACGGCCTTGGCCACGCCGAAGAACTCCAGAACCCGGATCTGTATCCAGGACATGTCGAACTCGTACCAGGCTAAGCCGTGCCGCGCCGAAGTCGGATGGGCGTGGTGATTGTTGTGCCAGCCTTCGCCGAACGTGATCAGCGCCACCCACCAGGAATTGCGTGAATCGTCGCGCGTCTCGAACCGCCGCGATCCCCACATGTGCGTGGCGGAGTTCACCAGCCAGGTGGCGTGTAACCCGACGACCACGCGCAAGGCAACGCCCCACAGCACCATCGAGAAACCGCCGATCGCAAACAGCAGCCCCGCCAGCAGCACGTTCGGCAGCCAGTGATAGTTATTCAGCCAGACGTAGAAGCGATGCTTGGCCAGATCGGGCGCGTATTTCGACATCAGCCGCGTGTTGTTATGCTTGGCTTCGCCCATCAGGATCCAGCCCACGTGCGCCCACCATCCGCCATCGTGCGGCGAGTGCGGATCGCCCGGCAAATCGGATTTCTGGTGATGGATGCGATGGGTGGCCACCCAGAAAATCGGGCCGCCTTCGAAAGTCAACGCGCCGCAGACCGCAAACAGGTATTCCAGGGCCAGCGGCACCTGATACGACCGGTGCGTGTGCAGCCGATGGTAGCCCATGCTGATCCCCAACCCCGTCGCGAACCAGAGGAGGAACAGAGTCACCGCCAGATTGGCCCAACTGAACATGAACAACGCGGCGATAGCCCCTATGTGCAGCAGCACCAACACCAGGGTGGTCGACCAGTTTAGTCTTTGTTTCTCCGGAAACTCGAGGAGTTCGATATTGAGCGGTTTTTGGACGGATGCTCTGGGTGCCATACTCTCACGCTAGCAGGGAACCCTCCTATCCTTTGTAAGAGTTGTGTAATTTCGGATGTCGGTCGCCGAAAGTTAGTGTCCGGAGGGCCGGGGATCGGAATCGGCGCAACTTGGCCAGATACGCGGCCGCCCGCATCCGGCCGCTCGATTCGCTATCCTGATTGGTTCAACCTAGGTCTTAGCCCCGATGCCTGAACGCCTCCGCCGCGCCGACTTCCGCTTCCTGGCCGTTTGCCTGCTCCTGCTGGCGGCCACCGTCTGGTTCTCCGCGCGCTATTTCTACCGCGCTTTCCCGGAGGCCTCCATCGATTTCCGCGTCACGCGCGAGCAGGCCCGCGCGCAAGCCGAAAGCTTCCTGGCCGCCCAGGGGTTGCAAGTGAACGGCTATCGGCAAGCCTCCCGTTTCAGCTACGACGACAATGCCAAGACGTTCCTTGAGCGCGAACTGGGCCTCGCTCGGGCCAATCGCCTGATGGGCACCCGCGTGCGCTTGTGGCGCTGGTCGTGGCGCTGGTTCCGCCCCTTGCAGAAGGAAGAGTTCCGCGTGGACGTAACGCCCGCGGGCGAGCTGGCGGGCTTCGAGCACGAGATCCCCGAGGCCGCCGCGCGCCCCAGCCTGCCCGCCGACCGGGCGCGCGCGGTGGCCGAACGCTTCCTGCGCGACACCATGCATCGCGATCCCGCCGGCCTCGATTTCGTGGAAGGCGCCAGCGTCACACGTCCGGCGCGCACCGATCACACCTTCACCTGGAAAGAGCGCGATTTCGATATCGTCAACAAGGATGCCAGCTACCGCCTGGAAGCGACCATACTCGGCAGCGAAGTGGGCGCCTACCGCGAGTACCTGAAGGTGCCCGAGACCTGGCAGCGCGCCTACGAAACGCTGCGCTCGCGCAACGCCACCGCATCGACCATCGACGCGGGCTTTATGATGTTGCTCGCCTTGGGACTGCTGGTGACGATCGTGATGCGGGTGCGCGGCCACGAAGTTCGCTGGCGGCTGGCAGCGGCGGTGGGCGGCATCGGCGCGCTGCTGTACTTTCTGGCGAACTGGAATGCGCAGCCGCTCGCCGAATTCGGCTATCCGACCACGGATTCCTACGCCAGCTTCATCGCGCAGGAGTTCCTGCGCAACCTCACCGGTGCGCTGGGCGCGGGCGGACTGCTGTTCATCCTGACCGCAGGCGCGGAGCCGCTTTATCGGGAACGCTACCGCGCGCGCCTGCCGCTGGGAACGCTGTTCAGCCCGCGCGGCCTGGGCAGCAAGCAATTCTTCCTGGGAACGATCCTGGGCATCACGCTGGCAGGCATCTTCGTGGCCTACCAGACGGCTTTCTACATGGTGGCTTACCGCTTCGGCGCATGGTCGCCCGCCGACGTGCCCTACGACGATCTGCTGAACACGCGGCTGCCCTGGCTCTTCGTGCTGCTCGGCGGCTTCCTGCCGGCGGTCTCGGAAGAGTTCATGTTCCGCATGTTCGCCATCCCGTTCCTGTCGAAACTGGTTCGCTATGTCCCGGTCGCGGTGGTGCTGGCGGCCTTTATCTGGGGCTTCGGACACGCCGGCTACCCGCAGCAGCCCTTCTGGATTCGCGGCGTGGAAGTGGGCATCGGCGGCGTGGCGCTGGGCCTGATCATGTTGCGTTGGGGTATCCTGCCGACGCTGGTGTGGCATTACTCGGTGGATGCCATGTACACCGCATTGCTGTTGTTGCGGTCGCACCATCCGTACTTCGTGTTTTCGGGCGCGGCCAGCGCGGGGATTATGGTGCTGCCGGTGGTGGTGGCCGGCATCGCCTATCTGCGCCGCGGGGGCTTCGTGCCGGAGCTTGCGCGCGCGCCCGATGTGCCCACCGAGCCTACGGCCCCTGGTCCCGAGCCGCCAGCCGCGCCGGCCGAAAGCCTGCCCTACGCCGCATGGTCGACCCGCCGCCGTTTGGCAGCGGTGCTGGTGCTCGTCGCGGGAGGGGTTACCATCGCCACAGTGCGCGTCGATGAATTCGGCGGCGAGCCCCGGTTTGCGCTGGGCCCCACACGCGCCCGCGCCGCGGCCGGGCAATTCGCGCGGACGCAAGGCTTCGATCCGCAAGGCTACCGCGCCGTGGCCATCCCGGTCACCAACTGGGACGACGCCGGCACCCGACTCACCGCCAAATATTTCGTCCAGCGCCGCGATATCGCCTATGTGGCTGGCGCGTTTCACCGGCAGGTTCCGCTGCACGGTTGGACAGTGCGCTTTTTCAAGCCGCTGCAGCGCGAAGAGGTGCGGGTATCGGTAGACCCGGAAAATGGCCGCGTTTTTGAATTCGAACACATTCTGCCCGAGGACCAGCCCGGCGCGGATCTGTCCGCCGATGCCGCCCGCGAGTTGGTGTTGCACGCCGCCGGCCTTCCCTCGCTGGCGGGGTTCGAGCTGAAGGAAAGCACCTCGGAGAAGAAGAAGGCGCGGCGCGATTACACGCTGGTCTGGGAGGCCCGGCCGGGCGACGCGCGCAATCTGGACGAAGCCCGTTTCCGCGTACGCGTCACGGTAGCGGGAGACCGGGTGGCCTCGTTCAGCTCGTACTGGAAACTGCCCGAAAGCTTCGAGCGCGCCCGCGAGCGGCGCAACGCGCTCTGGTACGTGCTGCTGGTGCTGCGCATCGGGGTGAGCGCGGGCGTGTTAGTGCTGGGCATCTGGCTGTTGATCGAACGCACGCGCCAGGGATCCCTGCGCTGGGGCCGGGCGCTGTGGGCCGCGCTGCCACTGGGGGCGATCACGCTGGCGGGCATGGCCATGACGTTTCCGTTGCTCTTCGGCCAATACCCCACCACCTTCTCACTGGAGTCGTTCGAGGCAACCCTGGGCGTGGGGCTGTTCATCGGGGCCTTGGTGCTGTTCATCGCCATAGCCTGCGGCGTGGCGCTGATCCTGGCGCTCGCGCCCGACGCCCTGGCTGTATTCCGTCGCGCGAACCGCAAGGTGTCTGGCGTGGATGCGGTTTTCGCGGCGGGTCTGGCCGCGGTGCTGGCGATCGCGCTGGGCCGCCTGCGCTGGCTGGCGATCGACCGCTTCCATCCGCAAGCGCTGCTCTCCGCGGATGCGCGGACCGTCTTCGCTACTATTTCTCCCGCCGCCTCCGGGATCGCCTCCGCCTGCCAGGAGGCGCTGTTCTGGCTGGCGCTTTTGGCCGTTGTTGCGTACCTGGTTCGATACCTAGAACGCTGGCCCGGCGCGGCGGCGTTGGCAGGCCTTGCGGCGGTCGCCGGATTAGTGCCTGCCACGGTGCACACGGGCGGCGAGTTCCTGCTGTACTACGCCATCCGGTTGATCTATCTGGCGGCCGCCGTGCTGGTGGTCAAGTACATGGTGCGCCGGAATTACCTGGCGTATCTGCTGATCGCCTGGACCCTCGCCTTGCTCGACAAAGGCGGGGATCTGCTGGCGCAGCCCGCGGCTCCGCTGCGCCTGCAAGGGGGCGTCCTGATAGCGCTGCTGGCGGCCACGCTGGCGTGGGCCCTAGCCCCGGTCTTTCGAGGCGATGGCCGGCCGGCATAGACCTCCCTGGGCCTCGCGCGGACGGCACTGACACAATGCCATACCTGCCACACAGGGCGTTGAACGCAAGGGCGGCTTACTGTATACTGTATCTGTACAGTGCACAGATGGCAAAACGAGCGCCGGTAATACGAATCGATTTGGATTCACCTGTCCCGAACTATCGACAGATTGTGGATTCCATGCGGACGCACCTGGTGGACGGCGATCTGGCGCCGGGAGATCTTCTTCCTTCGGTTCGCCGTTTAGCCCTGGAACTCGGCATCACTTTCAATACCGTCGCGCAGGCCTACCGCCAACTTGCCGAGGAAGGGTGGCTGGACTTGCAGCACGGGCGACGCGCCACGGTGATCGACCGCCACCCCCCTCCCGGCGCAAGCCGCAAGAAAGTCAGTGGATTCCAGCGGCGTATCCGCCAGATGGTCGCGCAGATGCGCGCCGAGGGCCTGTCGCCTCGGGACATTGCCATCGAGTTGCGGCTGGTTGCCGAAAAGTTGGAAATATGATGTCTGTCCGGCTCTATTTGTTGCTGCCCCTCGCCATGGCTCTCGCGAGCCTGCATGCGCTGCCCTTCGCGCCACGGCCCGATCGCCTTTTCGGTGCCGCCGTTCCACGCGAGATTCGATATGGAAATGAAGGCCGGCAAGCCTTGCGGCGCTATGAACTCCGCCTGCTGCCCTGGACGGCCGCGGCCTTGTTTGTCTCACTGTGGCTGCCATTGTCTTGGGCGGTCCTCTGGGCGGAGGCCGCATTTCTGATACCGCTGATTGCCGCCTGCTGGATCTTCTCGCGGCGGCGGACCGAAATTCGGCGTTTTGCCTTGCCTGCGCCTTCGACGCGCGAGGCGCGATTGACGGATGCGGACGATCGCCTATTCCGGCAACGGCTGTTGTTTGCGATCCCACTTGCCATCCTGGCCGGCACGGCGCTTTACCTTTATCTTCATTGGGACGCAATTCCGGCTCGCTTCCCCGTGCACTGGGGCACAAACGGGATTCCCAACGGATGGTCCACGCGAAGTCTTACGGGTGTCTACGGTCCGCTGGTCTTAGGTGCACTGATCGTCCTGTTCCAATTAGGAATACTCATACTTAGCTCGTGGGGTTCGCGCAGAAGCGCTCGGAACCCGGCCGGTCCGATGGTTCTGATAGTGATTGCCTCGGTGATCGCTACAGGCTTCTCGGCGGCTGGACTTTTGCCCCTGCACATAGTCGCCGCACGGACGCTGGTGGTTTTCTACATCGCGTCTTTCAGTTTCCTCGCGGTAATGATCTGGTTCTCGCTTCGGCGCCACGCGGAAAGTGGGGCGGAAGCCGGAGAAATCACGCCTGAGGCGTGCTGGCATGGGGATCAGTTCTACTACAACCCGCACGACCCGGCGTTGTTTGTCGAGAAGCGTATCGGACTGGGACTGACGTTCAATTTTGGCAACCGCGGGTCGTGGATTGTTCTCGCCCTGACACTCCTGATTCCCGCGGGGCTGTTGTTGCTGGCATTCGAGCTCACTAAGGGGTAGGACGTGAGATGGGAGACCGGAGTCGGGACGCAGAGGTCAGAATACAGATGACCGCGACGCCGGCGAATTCCTGCTTCCGGTTGATCTGTCTGGCGGCCGCTGTGCAGGTGGTTAAGCTGGCGCAGCCCGTGGCTCCGCTGCACCTGCAAGGCGGCATCCTGATGGCGCTGCTGGGGGCCACGCTGCCATGGGCTCTTGGCCCCGGTCTTTCGTGCCGCTGGCCGGCCGGCATAGGTTTCCCTGGGCCTCGCCTGCACGGCACTGGCGCACTGCCATCACGGCGCAGCTTGACCCCAGCCTCGCTGGTTCGCTATGCTAAGCTCCATCTGCTCTACTTAAGACATCCCCACGTACCCATTTCCCCATGGAGGACGAATGAATCCGCAAGAAGTATTGGAATACGCAAAGAATAACGGCGCCAAGCAGTTGGACCTCCGCTTTACCGATATCCCGAGCCTGCAACATCACGTCTCCTATCCCATCGGCGAGTTGACGGAAAGCAGCTTTGAAGAGGGTTTCGGCATGGACGGCTCCAGCATTCGCGGCTGGGCGGCCATCAACGAAAGCGACATGCTGCTGGTGCCCGACCCCAGCACGGCGCTCATGGATCCGTTCGCTGAAACGGCCACATTAGTGATGCTGGGCGACGTCATCGACCCCATCACCAAACAGCACTACGAGCGCGATCCCCGCTGGATCGCCAAGAAAGCCGAACTGTTCCTGAAGAACAGCGGCGCGGGCGATACCGCGTTTTTCGGCGCCGAAGCCGAGTTCTTCATTTTCGACAACATCCGCTTCGACCAGAACCAGCACTCCGGCTTCTATTTCATCGACGCCGAAGAGGGCCGCTGGAATTCGGGGCGCGAGAAGGACAACCTGGGGTACCGGCCGCGGTATAAGGAAGGCTACTTTCCGGTGCCGCCGACGGACCACTACCAGGATCTGCGCAGCGAGATGGTGCAGACCATGATCCAGTGCGGTTTGCACATCGAATGCCATCACCATGAAGTGGCCACCGGGGGCCAGTGCGAGATCGACCAGCGCTTCGACACGCTGGTGAAGTCGGCGGACAACATGATGTTGTACAAATACATCATCCGCAACGTAGCCAACCAGTATGGCAAGACGGTGACGTTCATGCCGAAGCCCTTGTTTGCGGATAACGGCAGCGGCATGCATGTGCATCAGAGCATCTGGAAAGAAGGCAAGCCGCTATTTGCCGGCGACGGCTACGCGGGGTTCAGCCAACTGGGGCTGTGGTACATCGGCGGGTTGCTGAAGCACGCGCGGGCGCTGTCGGCGATCATCGCGCCGACGACCAACAGTTACAAGCGGCTGGTGCCGGGCTACGAAGCGCCGGTGAACCTGGCGTACTCGCGGCGGAACCGGTCGGCGGCGTGCCGCATTCCGATGTATTCGGCGAATCCAAAGGCCAAGCGGGTGGAGTTCCGGCCGCCGGATCCGGCGGCGAATCCGTACCTGGCGTTCGCGGCGATGCTGATGGCGGGACTGGACGGTGTCGCCAACAAGACGGACCCGGGCGAACCGCTGGACAAGGACATCTACGATCTGTCGCCGGAGGAGATGCGCAACGTACCGTCCATGCCGGCATCGCTCGAAGAAGCGCTGAGTTGCCTGGAAGACGATCACGGCTTCCTGATGAAGGGCGACGTATTCACCGAGGAGTTGATCGAGACCTTTATCGACTACAAGCGCAAGAACGAAGCGGATGCCATCCGGTTACGGCCGCATCCCTACGAGTTCGCGTTGTACTACGACGTATAGGCAGTGCTGTAGGGCAGGCCATCGTTTTTCGTGGTCTGCCGAGTTCGAGCGCGGTGCGCAGACGACCAACAACGATCGTCTGCGCCACGCTCAAGATGCCAGCGAGATAATCAGGCCGCCGAGGGCGATGAAGGCGCCCCCGATGAGCACGGCTGTGCTGGGCCTCTGATGGAATACCAACCAGGAAATGGCCTGCGCGGACAGAAAGAAAAATACCACGTAGAGGCCCAGCAAGCGGCCGAAATCCCATGGGGGCGAATTGACGGCGTAGCCGTACAGGAACAGGACCGCGGCTCCGGCCAGGAACAAGAGCAGTCTGGGCGGCCCGGAAGATCGCAGACCCATCCGGACGATGGCGTCGCCGCCGGCTTCCAACAGAGCGGCCAGAACCAGCAGCAGGATTATGATGCTTTTGCTCATGCGTGCCGTGCCACCAGGAGCAGCAATCCGAAGATGACTACCGGGATCAGCGCCAGCATTGCATAGAACAGGATTCTGCGCGTCCACGGAGTGCGCCGCTGCTTCCACTCGCGCAGTTCGGGGCGGTCGGCCACGCCGACCTGGTCCTGATGCTGGAGGTCCCAGGCGAATTCGTGGGCGCTGGCGTAGCGGCTCTTGGGGTCGCGCTCCAGAACGCGGTAGACGATCTCCTGGAGAGCGGGGGAGATGCTGGGGTCGATTTCACGCGGTGGGATCGGGTTGTTCAACAGGCGGTCGTTCATAATCAGAAAGGGATTGTCGCCGGAAAACGGGGTCTTGCCCGTCAGCATTTCATAGAGCATGATACCCAATGCGTACAGGTCGCTGCGGGCATCCCCACGCTTTCCCTTCACCTGCTCGGGCGAAATGTATTCGGCCGTTCCCATGACCTGCGAGAGCTTAGTGAAGGTCAACCGGCGGGCTCCCGACTTAGCGGCGATGCCAAAATCGATGAGTTTGACGCGGTCTTGATCGTCGATCATGATGTTCTCGGGCTTCAGATCGCGGTGCACGATTCCATGTTTGTGAATGTACTCGAGTACCTCGCTGATCCGGAGCGCGATGGTCACCGCGCGCTCGGCCGGAAGCTTGCCCCGTTCGTGCAGGATTTGCCGGAGCAAGTGGCCGTCCACCCACTCCATCACCATGTACACCTGGCTGCGGTCGTCGTCGGCGAAGACCTTCATCACACCGGGATGATCCAGCATGATGCCGATCTCTTCCTCGCGGCGAAAGCGATCGAAGAACAGCGGATCGCACTCCATTTCGGGATGCGGGATCTTGATGGCGACCGGGCGGCCGGTGCGCAAGTCCGTGCCCCGGAAGATAGATGCCATGCCGCTGCGCGCAACCAGCGAGTCGATGCTGTAATGGTCGAGTTGGTCGCCAATGCGGACTGGATCCATGTCGGTGAAGGCGGGGAACGCGAGAGGCCGCCGGGTGGCTCCGGATTCAGATATTATAGCAAGCCGTTTTTAGCGGAGCTTGTAAGGCCGCCCGCGATACATGCCTACGCGTTCGACGCTGCGAACACGGATGGCCAGAACACTGATGTTATCGCTTCCGTCTCTCAAGTTGGCGAGCGCCACCAGGTCCTGTACGGCAAGCTGCAAGTCACAATTCCGCGTGAGGATGCGCGCGAAGTCGGTGGCTTCGACCGCGCCGTGCAGTCCGTCGGAGCAAAGCGCCAGCACGTCTCCGGCAAACACCTGGCAGTCGCCGGTTTCCACATTCACGGACATACTGGTTCCCAAGGAGCGGGTGATGAGGTGCTTGGTCGCTACCCCGGCGGCATCGCGCGTGGATAGTATTCCCATGCGCAACTGCTCGTTGGCCACGGTATGATCCCGTGTCAGCACGCTGGCGTGGCCTTTGCGGATGAGATAACAACGGGAATCGCCGGCATGCGCCATCACCGCGCGATCGAAGCGGAGAGCGCAAGCCACGACTGTGGTGGCCATGTTGACACCGCCAGGCTCAGCCCTCAGTCCGGCGTCCAGCACATCCGCGTTGGCTGTCTGGACCAGGCGGGTCAGCAGGGCGGGCAACAACTCCCCCGGGGGCGCCTGGCGAAAGCCGCAGAGCATGCTCTCTATGGCCGTGCGGGAGGCGACTTCACCACGCGCCTGCCCACCTACGCCGTCAGCCAGCGCAAACAGCCAGCCATGCGAACGGGCCTCAGCCGGCGTGGCAGGGACTACCGATCCAAGGTAGTCCTCGTTGTGTCCACGCACTCGCCCTGGGTCGGAGAACTCAGCGAATTCCACATCCAGCACGGCGCGCCTTCAAAGCAAAAGGCGGATCATCCGCCAACCGCCGCGGAACGCGCGCCGACCAGCGTGGTTCTGCCCGAGACCTTACTGGCGCGGATGAAATAGATTCCCCCATAGACGGCCCACACCAAAGCGATACCCAACGCCAGCAACGGCTCCATCTTTGTACCATAGCCCATAAACGGCCCAATCAGGTAGAACGCCATGCACGCCAGGTTGGCAACCAGGCCGAACACAGGAACAAGCAAATGGCGGACGAGACTGAACTTCGGATGGTTATGATAGGCCACCATACAAATGATGCAACTTAGCCCGTACAGCAGGAAGGTTCCGAAGTTAGAAGCGAGGGTCATGGTGAGCAGGGAATTGGGCATGGCCGCCATGGCGTCGTGCGTGGTATATCCGAAACTGGACCAGAAGCCCTGCGGTAGCGCCTTAATGGTCGCGTCGGTAAGAGCGCCCGCGTCGCCAAACGGCATGATCACGGCAACACACCCGATCACGGCGGAAATTGTGGCTAAGATCCAGATGGCGCGATGCGGGCTGAGATTCTTGGCATGCAGCTCGCCAAAGTATCCATGCAGCTCGCGATCCTTCCCCATGGCATAGGTGACACGCGCGCCGGTGTTCATGCACGAGAGCGTGGTGCCGATCAGAGCCAGGAATACGGTGAACGCCTCGCATAGCATGAAGATGCGGCCGCCACCAGGGCCGAAGAGGGCCGTGCCGACCACGATCATCATGTCCCCAAGAGGAGCCGCCGAACCGGCGGCGCTTTGCATCGTATACCCGCTGCTCAAGAAATAGTTAGCGGCAAAGTACTCGAACAAGTAACAGAAGACGCCCTGCACCAGCAGCGATACGATGACCGCTATGGGAATATCGCGCTTGGCGTTCTTGGCCTCGGCGCCCATGGCCGTTACCGATTCGAATCCGACCAGAATCAGAATGGCGACGGTGGCCTGAATGAATGCCCAGCCCAAGTTGTGAAATCCGACGACCGAGGAAGCTTTGGCATGGGACAGGAAGTTGCCCTTTTCGTCTTGCGCAGGATAACTGATGTGGTAAGGCACCGGCTTTCCGGCGGCGTCGAGCTTGGGCTTGGGAGCGCCGGCTGCGTCGCGCAAGATGTTCTCAGTGGCTTGTCCATTGACGACGGTTTTTTCCGTCGCGAACTCATAGCTGTAGGCTTCGCTGGACGCGGAATCGAACTGGTAGGCGATGCTGCCTGGCGCATGGTTGATGCGATAGCCCAGAGCCACGACGGAGAACAAGACCAGCGCGCTGATCTGAATGATATTGATCGCAATGCTGACCGATGTCGAACCGCCAATGCCGCGATGGGCGATGTAGCCCACCAGGAACGAGAAAGCGATAGCCACCACCATCATGAAGGCGGGGCCCGGATTCGAGGCGCTCATGAAGTTGGGCCATATGGTGCCCACCAGGTAGCCGCAGAGGATTCCCATCACCCCGACCATAACGCCGGGATAGACCCAATAGTAGACATGCGAGCCCCAGCCGACGATGAACTTCGAGAGACGCGCATATCGCCAGACTTTCGCGTGATTGAGGAAGGCCTGCTCGGCAAAATAGTAAGAACTGCCCGTGCCGGGATACAGTTTAGCCATTTCGGCATAGCAGACAGCGGTGGCGAGACACAGTAACAAGGCAACCACAATACCAATCCACATGGAGGGCGCCGTGACGCCGGTGGTAGCCTGGATCTGGAAAGTCAGCCAAAGAAAGGCGCCGGGGGCAATCAGCGCCATCGCATTCATAGTCAAACCGGTTAGGCCCAGAGTGGACTTCATTTGCACTGGGGCGTTGTCTGCCATATAGTTCTCCTCTTTTGCGGAAGCGATCCGATGCTGCTATCATAGTCGGAACCTAACCTGTGACAAAGCGGAAAGTTTCTATCGCACGGATAAGGAATTTATATGGCTACCCGCCACTGAAATTTCTGGGGGCGATAAATAATATCGATCGGGCTGCCCGGGAACACCCCGCATGAAGGTATTGGGCTTCCTTCTCTTGCTGGCTGGGTGGGCGATCGTGGTCGCGGCCGTCGTGCTGTTGAGGACCGAGCTCCAAAGAAGCATGTTTGTGATGGCAGGAATCGGCGTGGAAGTGCTGGGGATGATCCTGGTAGTCCGCGCGCATGAGCCTCCCAAGGGACAAAGCGAATGACGCCTGCCTCTGTTCTGTGCCTGTTCTTTGTTTTTCTGGTGCCCTTGGCGGCCGCCGGGCTTGCGCTGATCAATACCGGGTTGGGGCGATCGCGCAGCGCGGCCCACGCGATGCTGGCATCGCTCTTGGCGATGGCGGTCGGGGCGATGGTGTACGCGGCGGAATCCTTGTTTGTGCGGGGGCAGCCGCTGGATGGTTCGCCGGCGTCGCTGGCTGTATTGCTGCAGATGCTGGGCGCGGGACTGGCGGCACTGATCCCGTTGAGCAGCGGCGCCGACCGCTGGCGCCTGGGTGCGAGTTGCGCGTCCGCGGCCCTGCTGGCCGGGTGCACCTATCCGCTGTTCGCGCACTGGGTTTGGGGCGGCGGGTGGCTCGCTCAGTTGGGGACCAAATATGGCCTCGGGCACGGCTTTCTGGATGCGGGAGGAGCGGGTTCGATACAGGCTGTAGGCGGCCTGGCGGCATTGTCTGTCACCTGGATTCTAGGTCCTCGGCGGGGTAAGTACGCCACGCATGGCGCGCCCGCCGCGATTCCCGGCCACGATGCAGTGATCGTTGTGTTTGCCTGCTTTCTGACGTGGCTGGGATGGTTGGGTTTGAATGCCGCAGGCGCGATACTCTTCACTGGCGCCGAAGCGGGACGAGCGGTACTTATAGCGGTGAACACCACGCTGTCGGCATCCTCCGGCCTGCTGGCGACAGCAGCGATCAGCCGCTTGCGTTTCGGCAGGCCGGATGCCTCTCTCTGCGCCAATGGATGGATTGGCGGGCTGGTAGCCAGCAGTGCGGCATGCGCCTTGGTCACGCCCGCAGGCGCCGTGGCAATCGGCTTAGCCGCCGGCGTGCTGGTTACGTTCACGGTGGCGTACATTGAATGGCCGCTCGGGATCGACGACCCCGGCGGTGCAATTTCGGTGCACGCTGCCAGCGGTTTATGGGGCGTGCTGGCGGTGGGGATTTTTGCACGCTCCGCGGACGGCGTTTCGGGCCAGTGGCTGGCGCAGCTTGTGGGTATCGCCACGCTGATTGGTCTTGTGCTGCCGCTCACTTATGCGCTGAACTGGCTATTGAATCGGGTTTACTGCCAACGCGTGGCTCCGGAAGGCGAGCGGCAGGGTATGGACCTTTATGAATTGGGCGCCGGGGCTTACCCGGAGTTCGCGACGCACAACGAAGAGTTCACCCAACTGTGAGTCAGACGTTGTGGGGCAGGTTGCCAACCTGCAGGCCGATTGTCAATCGGCCTCTCGCTCGACCCCTATTTGTGGGGCGCCACGTAGGCGATCAGTCCCAGCAAAACGGTAGGCTGCGTCTTGGAACCGCCTCCAGGCTTGTTGGTTTCAAAGAAGGGCTGGTCGGACCAGTCATTGCGGAATTCCAACCGGCTCATTAACCATCCGTTCATCTTGTATTCTCCGGTCAGAGTGAACTCTTCGACATGTTGCGCGGTGCCGGTGGAGAAGCCGTTGCGATCGTCGAAGTACTCAAGCCGCGACGCAATCGCGTATTTCTTGCCGATGGCGTACCGCGCCGCTACGGCAACGCCCGCCCACACACTTGCGCCGGGACCGACGTTCTTATCGCGGCCGTAGTCGCCATTGATGTAATAGCTGAACTTGTCGGTCGCGTTGACCTGAATGACGGTGTCAAAGAGATTGCGCAGCCCCACGGTAGTGTGGGGCTTCTCAGGACCCACGTAATAGTTGTTGGTCCAGGTGACCTTCTTCCAGGCATATGCGCCATTGAGTCCGACGGTCTTCCCACCGTTAAGTGGTTCTACGTTGTTCCAGCCGTTGACTAACTGAACGCCCGCCGTAAAGTGAGCGCCTATCGGCATGGAGGCGCGGAGACCGAAGTGATAGTAAGGGATGGCCCACGCGAACAGCAGCGACCGCGAATAGTTCCAATTCTGGTTTGTCTCTATGACCTCCGCTCCGGCCGAGGTAACAAATTGTCCGGCATCGATTTCCAGGCCATGCCAGGACTTGGGCTTCAGGTCGATATAGGCCTGCTGGAAGTATTTCCAGGCGTTGGGGTCCCTATCGGCGGCGTGAATCGCGTCCAGGGTTTCTCCAAAGCCTACATCCACGTGGAATCCGATCGGAGCGGGCGCGCGGTCGATGGTGATCTTACCGAGGTTCACGTGCGCCGTGTCGGCGCGGAAATCGAAGTTTTGCAGGCCGTTGAATCCGGAGGCCGGGTTGTTATAGTTCCAGTCCACGTAGCCATCGAACAGAAAGCTGAAGTCTGTGCCCCATTGCGTCAGGGGCGACTTTGGCGCGGGTGGCGCTGCTGGCGCAGCAGCGGTGGAGTCTTGAGGCGGCGTTGTCACTGGCGCTGCCGGGGCAACGTCCTGACCAAACGCCAGCTTGGCCGAGAGAACACACGCCAAGCTTATGCACGGAAAAACGGGACTTTTCATAGTGTTCCTATCTTGCGGGACGATTTCTAGAACAGCGAAACGTGGCTTACGGTCAGTCTAGCTTCATAAAAAAGTTATAGCAAATAGAAATTTTCAATCAGTCTGATCGAAAATGTTAACTCCGTGCGCCGGATTGAGGTTGGGGTCGCTTGCATTGCTCCCTTTGATCGGCTTGTCGAGCAAGTGATGACACGACTGCCCTACAATGACGCTCGTCGCGTCTTCTGAATTGTGGGGCCGCAACGTGCTCGCGTTGTCTGCGCACGCTGCCGTGTTGCCTTGCGGCTGGCCTGACACCGTCGGCGCCCATGGTTTTGGCGATTTCGGAGCTCATCGACTTCAGGGATACCCAGCCCACATATCCCCTGGCCAACACGACTGCCCTCACATGGTCCTGGGTCAGGATGGATCGCTACTCCTTTCCTGCATGACTCTTGCATTCACTACAGCACGCCGGTTTATCCCGACGCTATCCAGGCCTCGGGCCTGCCCCACGAAGAATCCGTGCGAAGATTCCGACCAGTTGTAATACAGGGTGGTCAGGTTGGGCAGACTGCTGCTAGTCTGAGAGCAGGTCCCATGCACCTCTTTATGGCTCTGGCCCTGCTCGCTGCCACCTTGCCTCAGGCCGTGGTCGTCAAGCCCGTGGCCAACATGTACGCGCAACCCGTCGCGGACACCGAAGTCGTGTCGCAGGCTATTTACGGAACCAATGTTGGAGTGGTGGAGACGCGGCCCGGCTGGCTGCGCGTGCGCACGGCGGACGACTATACCGGATGGGTGCCGGCCGAGGACCTGCGCCGCCTGAGTGCCGGCGAGAAACCTTATGCAGAAAGCGGGCGGGTGGCCTGGGTCGAGAGCCTGTTCGCCCACATCTATTGCGAGCCGAACGTCACCAAGCGCAGGCCGCTCATCACCGTGCCATTCGAAACCCGCCTGGAGGCGATTGCCGAGCCGCAGGACAATTGGCGCTGGCTCGAAGTGCGCCTGCCCGACGATCGCTCCGGCTGGCTGCAGCGCGGCGACGTTTCTTTCGAGAGCCAGCCGCTTTCGATCGAAGCGGCGATTGACTTGGGCCGCCGCTTCCTGGGTTTGCCGTATACCTGGGGCGGCACATCCAGCTTCGGCTACGACTGTTCGGGTTTCACGCAGATGCTCTGCCGGCGGCGGGGCACGACGATCCCGCGCGATGCCGACGTGCAAGCCGCCTGGCAGGGCGTAGTCCCCGTGAAGCGGGAGGAACTGCAGCCGGGAGACCTGCTCTTCTTCGGCGGCGCCGTCGACCACATCACTCACACCGGCATGTATATCGGCGAAGGCAAATTCATCAACGCGACCACCTGGATTCGTCCCGTGATCCAGATCTGCGATCTCGGCGACCCGCACTGGACCCGTTTGCTGGTGGCCTGTAGGAGGCTCAAATGAACCGCCGTCACTTCTTCCTGGCGCAGGCCGGGTGGCCCGCGCTGTTGGCACGCTCCGCGAGCGGCGCGGCGCGCGCCACGCTGCATACCGAGATCAAGCGCCTGAAGCTGCGCCACACCTGGACCACCACGATGTCGTCGAGCGACTATCGGGACACACTGCATGTGGCGTACACCAATGACGGCATCACCGGCCACGGCGAAGGCGCGCCCATCGTGCGCTATCGCGAGAATGCGGAAGGCGCGCGGCAGGCGGTGGAATCGGTGCGCGAGTTGCTGGCGGCTGCCGATCCGTGGCAATTCGCCAAGATCATGCAGCAGGTGTTCGGCCGCGTGGATGGCGAATGGGCCGGGAAGGCGGCCATGGATATCGCGCTAATGGATTGGGTGGGACAAAAGCTGGGCGTGCCGCTCTACCGCTACTTCGGGCTGGACGCGCGCGATGCGCCGGTGACGACGTTTTCCATCGGCATCGACAATCCCGAGACGACTCGCCAGAAGGTGAAGGAGGCGGCCGATTTTCCGGTGCTTAAGATCAAGGTGGGTCTGGACACCGACGAAGCCACTATCGCAGCCGTGCGCGGCGCGACGGACAAACCCCTGCGCGTGGACGCCAACGAAGGATGGAAGGACAAGGAAGTAGCCGTCCGCAAGATCGACTGGCTGGCCGGGCAAGGCGTCGAGTTCGTGGAACAGCCCATGCCCGCCGAGATGTTGGACGAGATGCACTGGGTGCACAGCCGCGTGCATGTGCCGCTCATCGCGGATGAAGCCTGCCGGCATGCGTCGGACATCCCGAAGCTGGTGGGCGCATTCGATGGCGTGAACGTGAAGCTGGATAAGGCGGGGGGGATTCTGGAAGCTCATCGCATGATCCAGGTTGCTAAGGCACTCGGTTTGAAGACGATGCTGGGATGCATGGTGTCGAGTTCCGTATCGGTGACGGCCGCCGCGCACCTATCGCCGCTGGTGGATTATGCGGACCTGGACGGCAATTTGCTGATCGCCAACGATCCGTTCACCGGCGTGCTGGTGGAGAAGGGTAAGCTGATTCTGCCGGACCGGCCGGGATTGGGATTGCGGCCGGTCTGAGAGGCCGGCGCAGGCCGAGGGCCCAATGTCACGGCCTTCCGCTGGACCCGCTCTCTTGCTCGAAGAATCAAGGCTCTGGGCAGCGACAGCCGACGAGGGCGTCGGCAGCTTGAGCCTCGCGTAATACGGTGACAGTTTTCGCGACAAATGTGCCCCTCTGCGGGGCTGATGTGGGGCGGCCAATCATGGCCGCAGCCGCCTTTTTAGGCGGCTCGGGCCGGCTGAAAGCCAGCTGCGGGCAAAATTGCCCGCCCCACAAGGTCCAGGTTGCCTGTCACTGTATTATGCGAGCCTCAATGAGTGGCTGCCCCGCAGGGCGCGAGGCGTTCAGCGGCGAGGAGTCCAATCCACCTGCTCGATGGGTCCGATTACGAACATATAGAAAAACGCTCCCGCCAGCACTATGCCGGTAGCCACCGCGAAGGCCCAGAAGAACTGGCCGGTGCGTTGAACGACCAAGCCCGTGAGGGCCGGCGCCGCCACTCCAGCCAGGTTGCCGACTCCGTTCTGCACGGCGGTCCATTTGCCGGCGGCGGGCGGCCCAGCCAGCGTCTGGATGAGGGCCCAGTGATTGGAACTCCACATGCCGAAGAAGATGCAGGCAAGGAACAGCAGGGCCATGGAGAGGTTCTTGCTGTCGACCATCACCACCGGCAGGATGATGGTGGACAACGTCAGGCCTGCGACAGTGAAAGTCTTGCGTACCCGCGTGGGGGTGGCGCCCGCGGCGATCCAATGGTCTGAGAGCCAGCCGCATAGCGTCGAGGAAAGCCCGATTGCGAGGAACGCCAGCGCGCCCATGGTGGCCATGTGATCCATGGAGAAATGCCGCTCCATCACCATGTAGGAAGGCAGCCAGGTGAGCAGGAAATACCAGAAGTAGTTGCCGCAGAACAAGCCGCCGAAGGATCCCCAGGCGGAGCGTTGCCGGAGGATGTGCAAAACGCCGGGCGGAGGGTACGCGGCCGGCTCGGTGACGATGCCCTTGCCGCGCGGCATCCATTTCATCCACGGAACGAGCCAGGCGAGGCTGACGGCGCCCAGCACGAAGAAGAAGGGCCGCCACCCGAATCGCGCCATGAGCATGCCGCCGACGAGCGTTCCCAGGGCCGGCCCGAATTTCGATCCGGCGTCAATCAGGCCGTTGGCGAGGCCGCGGTGGTGCTCCGGAAAATGCGTCGCGAAAATCCTGGAATACGAAGGATAGGCCGCCGACTCCGCCATCCCCAGCAGCAGGCGCAATCCGAATAGCACGCCGAAAGTCCCGGCTAGACCGGTAACCGCGGTGGCCGCGGACCACATCAGGTAAGCGACGGCATAGACCCATGCGACATCGAAGCGGTCCAACACGAATCCCACAATCCCGAGCAACTGGCACAGCGCATAGGCCCAGAAGAATGCGGACAGCAGGTTCCCCAGCCGGGCGGGGTCCAGACCCAAGCCGCCTTTCTCGGGCGAGGCTATCAGCAGCGGTCCCGCGATCGAGAGATTGCTGCGATCGATATAGTTGATGAAGATGGAGACGACCAGCAGTGCGAGCACAGCCGTTTGCGCCCGTGACAACTTAGTGCGGACGGCAGCGGGAGGTGGGGACATAGGGTTAGTTGGTGGGTTTGTCGCGCGGCGGCGCAACCGTGGCGAAGTCTTTTTTAACCCGCTCGACATACTGGTCGAGCAACCCGGCGACGCGCTCCCGGTGCGGCGACTTCACGATCATCCCCACGTGGTGCGGCATTTGCATGCGCCACACGATCTCCGGATCGTTGTAGGCCGAGGTATCCGGATGCTCCTGGCGGGCGAGCGACACGAGCAGCGCGGCGTAGTCGTTGGCGGGTGGCGGAGGCGCATAGGGCAGGTTGCCGCCGGCGATCTCGACCTTAGCCCACTCGCCCCACAAATTCAGTCCGGTGGCCGCTTCCACCAGTTCGGCGATGTGCGCTCCGCCCACGCGCGCCGAGGTTTCCAGGAAATACAACTCGCCGTCGTCGCCCTTGATGAACTCGGTGTGCGAAACGCCGCGCACCAGGCCCATGGCCGGCAGCACGCCTTGATTGGCGGCCAGTAGTGCCTGTTCATCGGCTGAGCCGCGCTCCAGCAGTCGCGTGGTGAAGATGCCGCCGCGTTGCGAAACATCCAGCGGCGGATAGCCATACTGGCTGGCCACGGCGAAGAGAATCCGATTTCCGTAAACGATGGAGTCCACGTGGCAGACGTCGCCCGGAACGAAGCGCTCCACCAGGAAGAACGACCGGCGATCGGCGAGCGCCCGGTCGGCCGCCCGCAGATCGTCGAGCGAATGTACGACCTGGATGCCGATGGCGCCCGCCATTCCGCGCGGCTTCAGCACCCAGGGCGGGGGCACTAGCCGGGTAAACTCTTCGACCTTCGCGTCGTTGAGCAGGTGCACGAACTCAGGCACGTGCAGTCCTGCCTCTATGGCTTTCATGCGCATCGCCAGCTTGTCGCGAAAGTAACGCGTGGTGGTCTCGCCCATGCCCGGAATGCGCAGATGCTCGCGCAGGGAGGCGGCCATTTCCAGATCGAAATCGTCGAGCGCCACTACGCGGTCGATAGCCTGGGTGCGAGCCAGGTGGCTGATGGCCAGCAGCGTATCGTTGCGGTTCCAGGTTTTGTCCTGGTCCGGCATGTAGAAGATATCGTCGATGCTTTCACGCGGCCACTGGGCTTTGTCGCGCAGGCTGAGCGATGTGATGAGGAAGACGCGCGCTCCCTGCCGCTTGGCTTCGCGCATGAAGTCGTGGCCCTTTTCGTAGCTGGCCAGACAGAGGAAGGTCAGCGGGTCCATGGCAGCATGGCGTTCTGCTGGGAAGCGACGATCAAAACCATGCAGCCGTTCACCGTGTAGCTGTCCCGATGTTTGGTGGAGGCCATGGCGCACTGGTAGTCGCCGGGATGGAGAACCAGATCTCCGAAATGCAACTCGCCCTCCAGGACGTAGCAATGTTCCACATCGGCATGCGAGTGGGGCGGGTATTTGGCGCCCGGTTCCATGCGCACCAGCAGAGCCACGTTACCGGCCGGAGACTCCGCAAAAAGACGCTTGGCGGTGACGCCGGGAACCAGTGTATGCCAGGCTCCCTGGTTCGCGCGCACCACCCGAATGCCCGGCGGCGGCTCGGGTTGTTGAATACGGGCCAGCAGCTTCTCGCGCAAGTGCGGCGGTGCGTCCACGCCCTCGAAGGCGAAGGGCAGCCAGCCGGCGGCTTCACCAAACGCCCGCGCCTGGTCGGCGCACACGCCGCAGTTCTTTACGTGCTTCCGGAACTCCGCCTCTTCCTCAGCGGGAAGGGCGCCTGCGGCGAACAAGCTGGCCAGTTCGCGGATTTCGTCGTTGGCGGTTGGATGTGCCGTCATGACAATGCTCCAAGTTGCGAGCGTAGTTTCATCATACCCATTCGGATGCGGGTTTTGACAGTGCCTAGCGGTTGGCCCAGTCGCGCGGCCAGCTCCGTATGGCTGTAGCCGTACCAATAGGCCAGTTCGATGGCCTCGCGTTGTTCCGGCGTGAGAGCCAGCAGCGCGGCCTGCACTTCGCGCTCGACGCCCAGGTGCATGGGCGCTGGCCCGGTTGCGACGCCATCGAGTTCCATCAGCGATTCCTCGCGCCGGCTGCGATTGGCGCCGGAGCGCAGCCTGTCAATCGCGCGGCTGCGCGCCATGGTCATCAGCCAGGCGGCCACCGAACCGCGCCGCTCATCGAAGTTCGACGCGCTGCGCCAGACCTGCGTATAGATGTCCAAGGTCACCTCCTCGGCATCGGCTGGGTTGCCGAGAATGCGCACAGCCATGCCGTAGATCAGGCGGTTGGTGGCGTCGTACAGGGCCGCCAGCGCAGCCTGGTCGGCGGCCGCAATCCGTTGCACGTAGGCGCGCCAGGTACGTTCCAGGTCCGTTCGCGGAGCGCCCGCGGGTTCGAAGGCTGGCATGGCAGAGGTCAAGAGAGGCAGTATAGCAGGCGCCGGGGGGACGCGGAAGCGACGGATTGGCGGGTATTCTGCAAGTGTCTGCTTAGCGGCACCGCCTTGCGTCGAGATTGTCGATGGCCACGGGATCGCCGGATGGCGTAAGCTTGCTTTTGAAACCTCCGCGTGGCGGCCTAAACACCAATGCGAGGCGGCGCAAACGGGCTAGAATAAAGAGCGAGGGAACAATATTGCAGCGCCAATTTGACGTCGTCATCGAGCGCGATGGGGAGGGCTACTACGTAGCTTCCGTCCCACAGATTCCCGGCTGCCATACTCAGGCGCGATCCCTGGACGAGGTGATCGAGCGGATTCGCGAGGCGACCGAGTTGTGCCTTCAGGTGGAAGGTACGCCGGAAAAGAACCTTGAGTTCGTGGGCATCCAACGCATCACCATCGCAGCATGAGCCGGAGTCCGCGCATCACGGGTTCTGTGCTGTTGGCCGCGCTGGGCAGAGGCGGATTCACCGTTATGCGCACCAAGGGGAGCCACCATTTTCTCCATCACGGGAACGGCCGAAGCACCGTGGTGCCCGTCCACTCGGGCGAAACAATCGGGCCGGGGCTGCCGCATAAGATCCTTCGCGGCTGTCAGATGAGTGTGGAAGACCTGCGAAGCCTGCTGCAGGCCGGCTGATCTCAGGTACGCGCCGTCCCCGGTTCGCCCATCCGCCCTCCGTTTATGTCATAATCCTTTGCATGTCCGCCGTTGCTGTCGTTAAGCTGGAGCCCAAGTCGGAGGGCATCGCCACACCGCGCAAGAAGCGGCCCAAGGAACTGGCCATCATCACGGAATGCTGCACGGGCTGCGCCGGCTCGCCGGCGTGCGTGCCGTATTGTCCCGTGGCCGATTGCATGTATTGGGTGCCCGACGAGGATCATTTGCCCTTCGGGCGCATCGAAGTGGACCCGGTGCTCTGCATCGGCTGCAAGAAGTGCACCAGCAAGGGGCCGGACGGCGCCTTCCTGGATGGTTGCCCGTGGGACGCCATCGAAATGGTCCCCATCGAGGAAGTGGAAGCGGCGATCGGCTTCAAGATGACGGTCTGACATGAGCCACGAGATTCAGCAGCGCGAGCACGAAGGGATCGTGATCTTGGATTTCAAGGGCCGCATCACCGTGGGCCCGGAGGCCAGCGCGCTGCGCGACAAGGTGGCGGCCGTGACAGCCGCCGGATCGAAGAACATCATCCTCAACCTGGCGCACGTGGACTACATCGACAGCACCGGATTGGGCGCGCTGGTGATGTGCGCGACCAGCCAGCGCAAAGCGGGCGGCGCGCTGAAGCTGGAGAACCTGAACCGGCGCAATATCGAGCTCCTGGTGATGACCAAGCTGGCCACGGTGTTCGACTTGTTCACCGACGAGCAGGACGCGGTGAACAGCTTCTTCCCGGACCGGGCCATCAAGACGTTCGATATCCTGAGCTTCGTCGAGCAGATGAAAAAAGAAGGATAGCCGTCGCAACTTACATGTAGTCCGGCGCCTGGATGCCCAGAATATCGAGTGTCCATTCCAACTGGCGCCGGAAGAAATCCGTCATCCAAAGCAGGAACACCTTCTTCTCCCGGTTCTCCTCGTGGATGATCGGATACAAATGGTAGAAGTTGTTGAACGTCTGCGCGACCTGAAACGCGTACTTAGCCACGTGGGCCGGCTCTCCCGCGGTGACGGCGCGCTCCACCGCGGCATCCGCCTTGGAGGCGGCCAGCAGCAACTGCCAGAAGTCCTCGCTCGCAAGCTGCCGGTCGAGCGCTGCGCGCGTTAGCTCCGCGCCGAAGTCGGGCAGGCGCTCACCCTTCTCTTCCAGTTTGCGGAGAATGTTCCGCGCGCGCACGGCGGCGTATTGCACGTAGGGTCCGGTCTCGCCCTCGAAACTCAACGCTTCCTGAAAATCGAACGCGATCACCGAATTGCGCGTGTACTTCAGCAGAAAATAGCGCAGCGCGCCGATGGCAATCTGGGAGGCGATGGCGCGCTGTGCGGCGGGTGTGGCTTCGGCGTGGCGCGCGGCCACTTCGTCCAGCGCCTTCGAGATCAGCGTGTCGATCAAGTCGTCCGCTTTCACGCCCAGGCCCTTGCGCCCCGAGACTTCGACATACGGCCGCCGGCGGTCCTCTTCGGAAAGCGCGATACCCAACTCGGCGCAGCATCGCGGCGACAGCGCCACCATTTCATACGAAAAGTGCACGGATTGCGCAGCCTGCTCCGCGTAGCCCAGCGCCTTCAGCCCGGCCACCACCACGTCCTGCAGGTACGATTGCCGGACGTCGATGACATTGTAAACACGCTTGCCGCGGCCAAACGACGGGGGCGCCGCGCCACCGCCTTCGGGCGCATCGGTGGAGACCCACAACTCGCGGCCATCGGCGTAGCGCAGGAAAGGGCGGTAGTGGAAATCCTTGCCCAGCAGGCCGAACTTCCAGAGCTGATAGGCGATGTCCTTGCCGACATACGTGACCGTGCCGTCGGAACGCACGATCACCTTGCTGTCTTCCGTGCCGGAATCGCCCGCGAAAGACGCAGCGGGCATCACCCAACATCCGGCGTTCTTGCCCTCGGTCTCCAGGTAAATGGCCTGGCGCTGCTTCAGCAGATCGAACGCCGACGCCCAAAACTGCAAGTGCAGGATCTCGCTTTCGCGCGGCAGTACGTCGTACTCCACGCCCAGCCGCAGCATGGTGGCCAGGTGCCGCTCGACGATGGCGTCCGCCACGATGTGCGCCAGCTCGGCCTGCGCGCCGCCGCCGGCTTCGATGGCGTGCAGCGTCTCGCTGCGCCACGCGCGCGATTCGGGCGCCTCACTGTAATATGCCGAAGTGCGAGCGTATAAGTCCCAGCAGAGATAGTCGAAGCGCACGGCGGGGTCTTCGATAAGCTGCCGGACCTCGGCGGGCGTCTTGTGTTCGAGGTAATGAAAGCCCACCACCACATCGGCCACTTGCACGCCGGTGTTATCGATGTAGTTCTGCACTTCCACGCGCTCGCCGCGCGCGCACAGCATACGCACGAAGGTGTCGCCCAGAGTGGCATTGCGCAGATGCCCGATGTGCGCCGCTTTGTTGGGATTGATGTTGGTATGCTCGACGATGATCTTGCCGGCCGCCGCGGCTGTTTCCGCGGCTGCGGGAGCGAGCAGCCCCTGCCCATAAGCGGCGCGGTCGAAGCGGATGTTGATGTATCCGCTGCCGGCCACTTCCAGCGCCGAGACACCCGGAATCGCGCCGATCCCGCCGGCGAGTTCCGCGGCAATCTTGCGGGGCGGCTGCTTCAATAGCTTGGCCAACTGGAATGCGGCAGGCACGGAGAGTTCGCCGAAATCGCTCTGCTTGGGCTGCTCGACGGCCACCGCGAGATCGATGCCATAGCGCGCCTGGATGTGGTCGTGGAAGGCGCGCTGAACCTGTTTTTCGAGGGCGTGAAACATCTACGGAAGGAACTCCGGATCGAGAATCTGCTCTACTGTGAACGGGCATTCGGCGGGAAAGAGATCGGACGCCAGTCCCGTCTCCGCGGTTGCTCGCCGTACCGCCTTCTCGTAATTATCTGGAAGTCCGCTCCGAACCTTGCGCTTCAAACTGGGGCTCTGCTTGAGGTCCGCCTCGATTTCAATGCGCTGGGTAACAATTGTGCTGCTCCACGATCGCGATCGTTTGGCAGTCTGCAACTGCCATTTGAGAAGGTGCGCTACCAGCACCTGCACGCGGCTGTTCAGCTCTTTCAGGTCCCGCTTGCCCATGTCCTCGATTTCTTCCGCGATGTGTTCCATGTCGGCCTGCTCGAATCGGCCGGCACGCAACAGTTCCGCGCTACGGCGCGTCCACTCGAAGAAGTCTTCGTCGTAGAGTCCCGATAGTTCTGCCTCGGTTTTGTCAAGTTGTGATTGCATCGGACTCTTTTATTGTAGCTGGGTCAGGAACTCCGGATCGAGGATCTGCTCGACAGTGAACGGACACTCGGCGGGAAACCGTTCGCGATCAATGGCGGTTCGGGCCATGGCCATGGCGAGCCGCACCGCCTCCGCATAAATCACCGGCAGTTCATTCGCGAGTCTAATCTTCAGGCTGGGACTGTGCTCCACAAGGCCGTCCAGCCAGATACGCTCCTCCGTGACAGCCCCAAGCCGCCAGTGCGGGTGCTTCGCCGGCTGCAACTGCCCGACTAACAGATGCGCCAGCAGCGCCCGTGCGCGGCGGTGCAATTCCTTCAAATCCTGCTTGCCCAGGTCCTCGATTTCTTCGGCGATATGCCGGATATCGCTGGCGCGCACTTGCCCCGCGCGCAGCAATTGCGCGTTGCGGCGGGTCCACTCGAAGAAATCTTCGTCGTAGAGTCCGGACAGATCGGTGGCGGCCGGTTGCGACTGCATCTTATCCCCATTATATAAGGCCTTCGCGAATGACGATATAATCCGATTTCAATACTGTCGAAGAGGAGCTTCCATTGCGAAAAAAGATTACCGTTGTAGGCGCCGGCAATGTCGGCGCTAATTGCGCCCTCCGCGTTGCCGATAAGGAACTGGCGGATGTGGTGTTGGTGGACGTCATTGAAGGCGTCCCGCAAGGCAAGTCGCTCGACCTGCTGCAGTCCGGCCCCGTTCAAGGCTATGACGTGACGCTGACCGGCGCTAACGATTACGAACCCACCGCCAATTCCGATATCGTGATCCTCACCGCCGGCTTCCCGCGCAAGCCCGGCATGAGCCGCGACGAGCGACGACCTGCTGCTGGCCAACTACGACGTGGTGCGCACCGCCACCGAGCAGATCGTGAAGTATTCGCCCAATTCCATCCTGATTGTGGTCACCAACCCGCTGGACGCCATGTGCCAGACCGCTTACATGGTTTCCAAATTCAGCAAGAACCGGGTCATCGGAATGGCCGGCATTCTGGACAGCGCGCGCTTCCGCACTTTCATCGCGCAAGAGCTGAAGGTATCGGTGGAGAACGTGACGGCGGTGGTGATGGGCGGCCACGGCGACACTATGGTCCCGGTAGTTCGCTTATCGGGCGTCGCGGGGATTCCGCTCACCGAGCTGATGGACCAGGCCACCATCGACGCCATGGTGACGCGTACGCGCAATGGCGGCGCCGAGATCGTGAAATATCTCAAGACCGGTAGCGCCTATTACGCGCCGTCGGCCGCCGCGGTCGAGATGGCCGAGTCGATCCTGAAGGACAAGAAGAAGGTTCTGCCGTGCGCCGCTTACCTGGAAGGCGAATACGGCATCCACGGCCTGTTCGTGGGAGTGCCGGTGAAACTCGGCGCGCGCGGCATCGAGCAGATCTACCAGGTGAAGCTACAACCAGAAGAGCAGGCCATGCTGCAGAAGAGCGCGGCGGCCGTGCAGGAGTTGGTAGACGTGATTCGGGCCAAGCATGGGTAGGTTTGTGGGGCGGGACTCCAGTCCTGCGGCCGACGTCCACGTCGGCCTGGAGCGTCCGGGGCGGACGCGCAGACCTGGAGGTCTGCCCCACGTCGTCTTCGCGCTCATCGTTCTGGCCGCCTGCTGCCAAGCCGCGGTGCCCACTCCGGCGCAGCACTTCGGCTACACTCCCGGGGACGACTACAAACTGGCCGACACCACCGAGATCTTCGCTTATTTCCACGCCCTCGCCGCGTCGAGCGACCGCATCCGGCTGGAGGAGTTCGGGCGCAGCTCGGAAGGCCGGCCCATGTACGTCGCGTTCATCTCCGCGCCGGAAAACCTGAAGAAGCTGGACCACTATCGCCAGATCGGCGCGCGGCTGGCGCTGGGGCAAGCCAGCGCGGAGGAGGCGCGCGCGCTTGCCGAAGAGGGCCGTGCGGTGGTGTGGATCGACTCCGGCCTGCACGCCAGCGAAGTCGCCCCCGCGCAGCAAGCGCCGCTGCTCGCCTACAAAATGCTCACCGACGACAGCGCCGAAGTGGAGATGGTCCGGCGCAACGTGATCCTGATGCAGGTGCCGGTGATCAATCCCGATGGCCTGGACATGATCGCGCACTGGTACCGGCAGAACGTGGGCACGCCCTACGAAACCGCGCCCATGCCGTGGCTCTTCCAGAAGTATGCCGGGCACGATAACAATCGCGACTGGTTCATGCTCAACCTGGAAGAAACCCGCGCCGTGTCGCGGCTGCTGTTTCGCGAGTGGTTTCCGCACATCGTCTACAACCAGCACCAGGCGCCGCCCTTTCCGGCGCGCATCTTCGTGCCGCCTTATGCCGAACCGTTGAATCCCGATATTCCGGCGGCCGTGATGGAGGGCATCAACAAGCTGGGCGCGGCCATGCGGGAACGCTTCGCACGCGAGGACAAGCCCGGCGTGCTCTCCTATGTCGGCTTCGACGCCTGGTGGAACGGCGGCCTGCGCTCCGCGCCTGCCTTCCACAACATGCACGGCATTCTGACGGAAACCGCCGGCTATGCTTACGCCACGCCCAAGACCTACGCGGCCGGCGATTTGAACGCCGCTTTCGCCAACGGCGCAGCCACCCGCGAGCCCTCCATGTTCTACGAACGCCCGTGGATGGGCGGCAAATGGGGCCTGCGGGACGCCATCGAATACATGCTGACGGCGGACATGGCCCTGCTCACCGAGGCCGCCACGCGCCGCAGCGACTATCTGCTGAAGAGTTATCAACTGGCGCGCCAGGCCATCGCCGCGGGCGCGGAGGGCAAGCCCTACGCGTACGCGATCGCGGAGAAGCAATGGGACTGGCCCACCGCGTGGGACTTTCTGGAACGGCTGTCGCTGGCGGGCATTGAGGTGCGGCGGGCGCGTGCGGAGTTTCATGCGCATGGCAAGCAGTACGGCGCGGGCACACTGGTGATTCCCGCCTCGCAACCCTTTCGCCCCTACCTGGTCGACTTGCTGGAACCGCAGCACTATCCGAACCTGAAGGAGAAGCCCTACGACATTACCGGCTGGACGCTGCCCATGCAAATGGGCGTGAGCGTGGAACGCATCGACGAGCATTTCGACGCGTCCCTCGACCCGGTGAGCGAGTTTCGGGCGCGCGGATCGGTGGCCGGCAAGGGCGCGGTGCTGCTGCTGGATCATCGCGAAAATGACGCGTTCCTGGCGACTTCGTTCTTCATGGATCGCGAGGGCGCCGTGCGTTGGACGGCCGACGGCACGATCGAGGTGGACAGCGCGTACACCGAAAACGGCGCGCGCGCAGACAATTTCGCGCGGCAGTTCAGCGTGAGCGTGAAGCTGGCCGATGCCGCGCCAATCCCCGCCTACGAGTTGCGGCGGCCGCGCGTGGGACTCTACCAGCCTTGGACCGCCAACTCCGACGAAGGCTGGACCGAGTGGCTGCTGGACCGCTATCACGTGCCCTACACGCTGCTGCACAACGAGGATTTCGGCAAAGGCGGCTTGCGCGCGCGGTTCGACAGCCTGATCCTGGCATCGCAATCGGTGACGTCGATTCTGAACGGCTGGCGCAACGGCGAATTGTCGTTCCGGAGGGAGGGCGCCACTTCCGAGGTGATGGTCGAAAGGCCCGAGTACACCGGCGGCATCGGTCCGGAGGGCGTCGTCGAGTTGCAGAAGTTCGTGCGCGGGGGCGGCACGCTGATCGCGCTGGATACGGCCGCGGATCTGCCCCGGGAATTCTTCCCGCTGCCGCTGCTGAATGTGGGCGGCGCGCCGTTTTCGTGTCCCGGATCGCTGGTGCGGCTCACGGTGGATCCGTCGCAGCCGCTGGCATTCGGCATGCCCAAAGAGGCGATTGCGTTTGTGACCGGCGGCGAGGCCTTCGACCTCAACCTGGCGCCCGGATACAACCAGGGAGAGCGCGAAGTGCGGGTGGCCGCGCGCTTCGCCGCGAAGGACCTGCTGGCCAGCGGCTACGTCAGCGGAGAAAAGGCGGTGCTGGGCAAAGCGGCGCTGGTGGACGCGCGTTTCGGCAGCGGGCACGTGGTGCTGTTCGCGTTCCGCCCGCAGTTCCGGGGGCAGCCGTTCGGGACTTTCAAGTTCCTGTTGAACGCGGTTTATCTGGCGTCGGCGCGCGCGATGTAATGCTGCTCACTTTGGTGGGGCAGACCATCGCACTTTGTGGTCTGTTTGGGGGGGGCCTGCGGCCCGCGAAATTTCATGAAAAAAGGCTCGATATAGCGGCGTGTCAGAATGGGAAAGCGGCGCAATGAGG
>JBEKPZ010000032.1:0-39609 GCA_049520215.1 Bryobacteraceae bacterium
GTGACGAGGAGATTCCGCACGCCCAGGTTGGAGGCCAGGTTGCGGGCTTCGTAGCTCATCCCTTCTTCGGTCTCGGCGTCGCCCGCGATGGCGAAGACCTTCGCCGGCAGGCCGCAGGAACGATGCAAAACGGCAAAGCCCAGCGCCGCCGAAAATCCGTGCCCGGAAGAGCCAGTGGACGTATCGGCCAGCGCATAACGCGACTCGACGTGCCCGCTAGGTCCGTCGAAGCGGCGGAAGTGCGCCAATTCTTCCGGGTAGACCGCCGCGTCCTCGGCCTCCGCCGCCAGGCTCACGCCGTTCGAGCGCAGCGTGTCGTAGACTAGCGCGACGACGGCATGGAACAGTGGCGTGCAGTGACCAGCGGACCACACGATGCGGTCGCGGCCGGGATTCTTGGGATGGCGTGCGTCGAAGCCCAGGGTGCCGCTGGCGAGCAGGGTGAGCACCTGCTCCGCCTTCGACGACGAGCCGCCCGGATGGCCCGATTTGGCGCCATCCACCGCCGCAAACGCCAGGCCGCGCACCACGCGGCAGAGCTTCGCGATTTTTCGCTCGTCGATGGCGGGCAGCGGTTCCAGCGATAGGCCCATCAGGTTGAGATAAGCTCCGCCTTCGGGCGGCGGCTTCCATGAGATTGTACGGGGCGATGACAGCAGGCATGGGGCCCTCCCTGATAGAAGAAGTCAGAAGTCAGGAGTCAGAAGCCAGAATTCCATAGTTTCAGACCCAGACATATTCTATACGGTTTTTGCGCCGGGTGCGCGCGCGGTATAATAATGCGGCATGCCCACACTTGCCGGTAAGACCCTTTTCATTTCAGGCGCGAGCCGCGGAATCGGCTTGGCGATCGCGCTGCGCGCGGCGCGGGACGGCGCCAATATTGTGATCGCGGCCAAGACTGTTACGCCGCATCCCAAGTTGCCGGGCACCATCCACACCGCGGCGGCGGAGATCGAGGCGGCGGGTGGCCAGGCGCTGCCGCTGGCCGTGGATATACGCTTCGAGGACCAGGTGTATGGCGCGGTGGAGCAGGCGGTGCGGCGCTTCGGCGGCATCGATATCCTGGTCAATAATGCCAGCGCCATCAGCCTCTCGGGCACGCTGGAGACTCCCATGAAGCGCTTCGATCTGATGCTGGGCGTGAATCTGCGGGGCACGTTCCTTTGCTCGCAAGCCTGCCTGCCGCATCTGGCGAAGGCGGCCAACCCGCACATCCTGACGTTGTCTCCGCCGCTCAATATGAGCGCCAAGTGGTTCGCGCCGTGCGTGGCTTACACCATGGCGAAGTACGGGATGAGCATGTGCGTGCTGGGCATGGCCGAGGAATTCCGCCGGCAGGGCATCGCCGTGAACGCGCTGTGGCCGCGCACGATTATCGCTACCGCGGCGCTGCAAATCATTCCGGGCGCGGAACCGGAGCGCGGCCGGACGCCCGACATCATGGCCGACGCCGCCTGGCAGATTCTGACGCGGGACAGCCGTACTACAACGGGCAATTTCTTCATCGACGACGATGTGCTGGCAGGCGCTGGGGTGACGGACTTCAGCCACTATGCGGTGTCGCCGGACAAGCCGCTGCGGGGCGACTTCTTTCTGGACTGAAAGGCAACGCAGCAAAGAGGCGGCCTGAGAGGCCCACAATTACTTCATGAGCTGGCGGACGGAGCTACACACCGAGAGAAGCTGAGGGTTATCCATGTGACCTATGACGTTGCGGATGACCGACGCGAATACCCGTTTTACAGCTCCCATGCCCAGGCTTGCCGATTGCTCGGTGAAGAAGCCGGCCTTGGCAAGCTTCAGCGGTCTCATGAAATAGTATTCCAGGCCGGTGTCGGTGAGCTCCACGACGATGTCGGCGAGGGCATCCCGATGCTGCTTGCCATCTTTCGCTTCTTCGATGGTCGTGAGGACTGCCAGGGTCTTCGCGCGCAGGGCTTCGGAGTGGTAGAAGCGAAGGAATGGCTTGACTGACGGTGAGCGGGCTTTAGTCGATCGCTTAACAGGAGGCGCTGCTTTCGTCATGTTTCCTCAAGCTCCTGGTTAAGATCCAACAGCCAGCCCTGTTTCCCCACATTCATCGCCTGCGTTTTGCCGATCGCGATGCGCGTTCCGGCGGCCTCGTGGATGTGCCCGCAGAAGAAAAGCGCCGGCTGTTGGCGCAGCAGAAAATCGCGCACGGCCGTGGAGCCGGCATGCAAGCCGGGGCGGATCTGGTCGAGCGCCGTGCCCTGCGGCGGGCAATGACAGATGAGCAGCAGCGGCGCGAGACCCGCGAAGCCTTCCAGCTTCCGCGCCAGTTCCGTCTCACTGTATTCGCCCGGCGTGTGGAAGGGCGTTGGATTGGAGTAGCCCAGCCCGGCGACGCGATAGCGTCCCCACTGCGCCTGTTGCTGGTGGAAGTCGTGCAGGCCGAAGTCGCGGCACAGGCCGGCGATCTGCGCCGCCGTTTCGTGGTTGCCGGGCAGCACGTAGACACGGCCCGCACGGCGGGCCAGGATTGGGCCGCAGCGATCCAGGCCGCGGCCGAAGTTCACCAGATCGCCGGCGGCCACGTAGTAATCGGCTTCGGTGTCCATCAGCCGCGCCAGCGCGCCGAGGTCGCCGTGGATGTCGGAGAAAATCAACAGCTTCATGGGGCGGATTGTAGTACGGCGCGCGGGCCGGGTTCATCCCGGCGGGCCATGTCGGTCGCGATGGTGCGCGACCCGGCGTACAACGCCATCGCCAGAGCCGCCGACAGCGCCGGGATCACGTACATCGCCTGGTGCAGCCCGATGGCCCGGTAGGCTTCGCCGACCACCGCCGAGCCGGCTGCATGGGCGGCGCTGCGGGCCAGCGAATCGCTGAGCCGTCCGGTGAGCAGCGGGCCGAAGGACGCGCCGCACAGATACATCGCCAGGAAGTAAACCGCCATGGTGGTGGCGCGCACGGCCGGCGCCACGATGTCGTGAATCGCCGCGTACACCAGTCCGTAATACATATTCAGAAAGCCGTACGCGATCATGATCAGGGCGATAGAGGCTGCCGCGCCGCCCGCGGGCTGCCTGATCCCGATCAGCGCGAGCGGCGACGCCACCAAGGCCGCGGCGGCAGCCGAAAGCATGCGCCCATCCTTGCGTTTGTGGATCACACGGTCGCCCCAGGCGCCGGCGATCGCTCCGCCGGCGATGCCCGCCACAGCGTAGCCAACACCGGCCCACAAGCCCGCCTGGCCGACCGAGAGGCCGTGATAGCGGGTCAGGAATGCCGGGAAGAAAGTCGCCAGCGCGTAGAGGTTGAAGTTCACCAGGGCACCCGAGGCGATGATCCACCACATGGTCGGGATGCGCAGGATCGACCAGACCGGCGGGGCTGTGACCGCTCGCTGACGGTCGCGGCTCAGTAAGCGCTGCCCCTCACTGGCCCCGCGCGCCGGTTCGTCGAGGGTGAGCAGTGCCGGGATGAGCAACGCGGCGGGCAGCGCGGCCACCACCAGGGCCGCGCGCCAGCCCCAGGCTTGCGCCGCCGGTCCGCTGATGGCGTAGCTGAGCGCGCCGCCGATGGGTACGCCGAGCATGAAGATGGCCAGCGCCCGCGACCGGCGCTCGGCCGGAAACAGGTCGCCGATCCAACTGGTGGCGGCCGGCGCGCAAGCGGCTTCGCCCACGTACACTCCCAAGCGCGAAACCAGCAGCATCAGGTAGCTCTGGACGAGGCCGCCCAAGCCGGTGAGCGCCGCCCAGACGGCTACACCCGCCGCCAGCAGACGCTTGCGGCTGCCGGAATCGGCCAGCCGCCCGAGCGGCAGCCCGGCCAGCGCGTACAAAACGATGGGGAGTGTTCCCAGCGCGCCCAGTTGCGTATCGGAAAGGTGGAACTCTTTGCGAATGGGCTCCAGCAGCGCGCCCAGGACTTGCCGGTCGTAGAAGTTGAGGATGTTGACGGCGAACAGGACGGCCAGCGAGCGCGACAGACTCTTGGAGGGCACTGGCTGAGAATGATATCACATGCGCGGTGTGGCATTGGCTTAAGCAGGCGATGGCCTGGACTCCCGGAGCAGGCGCAGGCTTGCAGCGCGCGCCAGTTGCACACCTAGGTGATGTGCATGATTTACGTTAGGATTTGATTGCGAGAGTGGCGGTTCCTTCTTTGAGGCGATGGTGAGCAAGTGGCGTGCGAGAGCCCTCGGTCTGTTCCCGGATATGCGCGCAGCGGTCCAGTCTGCAGAATCTGTCGGGGTGCTCTGGATTGAGATTCCTTGCCGATGTCCGGCAAGCCGAAGATGAATGTTGGCGACCTGCGCGAAAACGATAGACCAGAGCTGTTGGGGTGTGGCGGACGCATCCCGCCTGCTGGTGTTTCGCCATTGTCGAAAGCGGCGCGTTGGCTCCGCGGCAAGAGCGCGCAAAGGTCCACGCACGGACGGCTACCCTCTCTTGGCGGCGATGCGTCGGCGTCGAGGGTGGCCTGTTCGTCGTAACCGATGCCGGTGAAGCGCCGGGCCTTGAAATGATGCTTTCGTGAGCACGCGCTTTAGATCCACCACTTGGGCTTTGATCGTTCAAACGCAACCACCAGCGCGCGAAGCGGCCCTGCTATCCTGAGTAGGAATAAGCGCCATGGACGCCCCCGTGCAATCCCAAACGGCCACCGTCGTAATCCCGGCGGCTACCTCGCTTCCCGCCTCATCCTCCGCCGATGAAGGGCGCTTTGTCCCTGGCACCCTCGTCGCCGGACGCTACCGCATCGTCTCCCTGCTCGGCCGCGGCGGCATGGGCGAAGTCTACCGCGCCACCGATCTCACCCTCTCCCAACCTGTCGCTCTCAAGTTCCTGCCCGACTCCGGCCCCGACCACCAGCGCGCCCTCGAGCGCTTCCACAGCGAGGTCCGCATCGCCCGCCAGGTCTCCCATCCCAACGTCTGCCGCGTCTACGACGTCGGCGAAGCCGACGGCATGCCGTACATCTCCATGGAGTACGTGGATGGAGAAGATCTCGCATCGCTGCTCCAGCGCATCGGCCGCCTGCCCGCCGACAAGGCCCTGGAAATCGCCCGCAAAATCTGCGCTGGCGTGGCCGCGGCACACGACAAAGGCGTCATCCATCGCGACCTCAAGCCTGCCAACATCATGCTCGACCGGCGCGGCAACGTCGTGGTCATGGACTTCGGCTTGGCCGCCGTCGCCGACCAGTTGCGCGGCGCCGAAGCGCGCAGCGGCACCCCCGCCTACATGGCCCCCGAGCAGTTGCGCGGCGAACAGGTCACCGCCAAGAGCGACATCTATGCGCTGGGCATGGTGCTGTACGAGATCTTCACCGGCAAGCGCGCCTACGATGCCGCCACCATGGCGGAGTTGATCCGCCTGCAGGAAAGCGCACAGATCACCAGCATGTCGTCGATCGCCGCCGAAATCGACCCAGCCGTCGAGAAAGCCATTCGCCGCTGCCTGGATCCCGATCCCGCCAGGCGTCCCGCCACCGCCCTCTCGGTGGCCGCGGCGCTCCCGGGCGGCGATCCGCTAGCCGCGGCTCTGGCGGCTGGTGAGACTCCGTCGCCCGAACTGGTGGCCGCATCCGGTAAGACCGAAGGCCTTCCGCTAAAAAGGTCCTTGCCACTGGTGTTGGGCCTCGCCGCCCTCATTATCGCTGTGCCGTTCGCCCGCACCAATGTCGAACTGCACAGCTTCGTGCCGTTCGAGCTTTCGCCCGATGCACTCGCCGCCAAGGTGCGCGAGTATGCTGTCGCTTTCGGCTACACCGCGTTGCCCGCCGATAAGAAATACAACCTGCACTGGGATTGGGACGCCATTGCAGACGCCCACAAACACATCAAGAACGCAGCCGATGCCCGCCGCTGGTACCAGGCTGAGCCGCCCCTGCGCCTCGGTTATCGCGAAAGTCCGCTGCCGCTCGTCGCGTTGCCGGATGGCGAGGTCACCGAAAATCGCCCCGCCCCTATTATCTCTGGCATGATCGAAGCCTGGATCAATAGCAAAGGGGAATTGCGCTTCTTCCATGCTGTTCCGCCTGAACTGGATCGCTCCACGCCGGCGCGCCCGGTCGATGTGCAGGCGATTTCGCGTGCCATCGGCTTCGACATCTCGCAATGGCCGGAGACCACGCCCAAGTTCACGCCTCACTACGCATTCGACTGGCAGAAGGCATGGAAAGGACAGCACCCCACGCTGCACACCGATCTCACCGTCCAAGCCGCCGCTTGGCGCGGCAAGATCACCGACTTGCAAGTGCTCTGGCCCTGGTCCAAGCCCTGGCGTGAACCGCAGTCGTACACCCGCGACTGGAGGCAGTCGGCGCGTATGCTGGTGGTGAACGTCGTCTACGGATTGGTGTTCCTGTTCTCCGCCTTCGTGGCCGCGCGCAATTTGCGTGCGGGGCGGGGCGATCGGCGTGGCGCCTGGCGCCTGTCGGCGGCGTATTTCATCCTGATGGGCGCGGCCTGGATGTGCGCGGCGCACTGGGTCGTCGACATATCGATGATCGGGATTTTCGTCGTGAATGCCTCGGACTGGTTCACCTCGGCGGCCCTCATCTGGCTGCTCTATATCGCGCTTGAGCCGGCCGTGCGCGCCCGCTGGCCGCATGCCATTCTCACCTGGAGCCGCGTCCTGGCCGGCCGCTGGCAGGACGCCCAAGTAGCCGCGGATCTGCTCTATGGCGCGCTGGTGGGCCTGATCGTCGCCGCCTTCTTTCTCGCCGCCAATTGGCTCGACGTTTGGCAGGGATCCGTGGATACTTCGACGGCAGAGGACGTGGGCGTCAGTGCCCGCTACTTTGTAGCCCACGTCCTGGGCAAGGCCCGGAACGCCGCCGAGTTCGGACTCATCGTGGTGTTCGCGATTTTCTGCTTCCGTGCGGTTTTCCGAAAGGATTGGATCGCTTCCGTGGCGGCTGCCGTCCTCTTCACTCTCATGGAAGGCAGCGTCTGGCGGGGGAATCTTGTGAACTTTGCGTTCTTTCTGATAATCTTCGCGTTGCTGGCGTTCGTCTTGCTGCGCCTGGGTCTGGTATCCACCATGGTGGCGATATTCTTTGCGAACGTTCTGCTGCTGACCCCCGGCGCACAGAGCCTCACAAAACCATACGAATCGGCCGTCGTGCTCTATCCAGCGCTCACCCTGGCCATCGTCGTCTGGGCCTTCTGGCGCACCTCGGGCCAGCAACTTCTCACCGTAACCCCGGAGGACCAATGAAAACTCGTGGGGCAGGCTCTCAGCCTGCGGCGGCCTCTCAGGCCGCCTGTTGCTTTGCCGCGATCCTCTCCTGCCTCGCCCTCCTGCCCGCCGCCGCGCAGGATCGCCAGCTAATCTGGAGCGACGAATTCAACGGCGCGCCCGGCTCGCCGCCCGATCCCGCCAAGTGGGTCTATGACCTCGGCGGCAATGGATGGGGCAACCACGAACTGGAAGTGTACACCGATAACCGCGCCAATTCCTACCTGGATGGCCAGGGCCACATGGCCATTCGGGCGATCCAAACCACGCCGGGCAAGTTCACCTCGGCCCGCCTGAAGACGCAGGGCAAGTTCGCCTTCGAGTATGGGCGCGTGGAGGCCCGCATCCGGATTCCCTTCGGACAGGGAATCTGGCCGGCCTTCTGGATGCTCGGCGCCGACGAGCGGCGCAAGGGATGGCCCGCCTGCGGCGAGATCGACATCATGGAGAACATCGGCCGCGAGCCGGACACCGTGCATGGCACCGTACACGGGCCGGGCTATTCGGGCGCCAACGGCATCGGCAAGCCCTTCCAGCTTGCATCCGCGCGATTCGCCGACGATTACCATATCTATGCCATCGAGTGGACGCCCGAGCGCCTCGACTTTCTGGTGGATGGCCAGACTTTCCACACCGTTACACCCGCCTCGTTGCCGGCCGGGACCAAATGGGTGTACAACCATCCATTCTTCGTGATCCTCAACGTAGCGGTTGGCGGTGGATGGCCGCACAATCCGGATTCCACCAGCGTGTTCCCGCAAACCATGCTGGTCGATTACGTGCGAGTCTACCGCCGCTAGTGAGGCAGGCTCTCAGCCCGCCTCTTTTGGTTACCACAAAGCGCGCGAATAGTTATCGCGAATCCTCTGGTCCTTCGTGACCAGGCCGGCGCCGGCCGCCTTGGCGTTCGCCACGATCAGCCGGTCGAACGGATCGCGCGTCCAACTCTCGCTCAGCGCATGCTCCACGATAGTCCGAAGAGGCAAATCGCAAACGCGCAAACCAATGTCGGCCGCCACAGCGGATATCAACTTCGACGCGGTAGGCTTCAGCCGCCCAATCTCGTGAAGGAACTCCAGCTCCAGGACGGCGGCCGCGGAGGCCAACACTTCATGGCGATCGATGGCCTTGCGCGCCGCCGCTCCAAGCCTGTTCCCTTCGCCGGCGGCAATATAGATGAGAACATGCGTATCCAGGTAGATCACTTCAGTTCTGTCCATTCGCTGGACCAATCCATGCCAATGATATCGTCCGGGTCGCCCACGAATACGGAACGCTTCTTCAGCCCGTCCAGCTTGCTCCGCGGTTTCTCCAACACGATGCGAAGCACCACCCCCTTGCGCACAATCTCCACAGGCACGCCGGTTTCGATGGCCTCATCCAGGATTCGATAGATGTTTTCTCTCAGCTTCGACGCGGTCACTCGCATGGCACCCTCCCCCAAGCGATCATATCATACGTACGGCTATCCCACAACGTACGTACGATTCTCCCGCCCCCGCGCAGTGCATTATAGTGATTAGGCGGCGATCTCATGGCAATGACGGACCTCCTCGCGCGCCCATCCGCGCCCCGGCTCCGCTGGTACGTGTGCGGACTGCTGTTCTTCGCCACCACCATCAACTACGTCGACCGCCAGGTGCTTGGGCTGCTCAAGCCGACGCTCGAAAAGGAGCTCCACTGGCGCGAAGCGGACTACGGCTGGATCGTCTTCGCCTTCCAACTGGCCTATGCGTTGATGATGCCCTTCGCCGGCCGCCTCATCGATTGGGCGGGCACGCGCCTGGGCTATGCGGTGGCCGTCGCACTGTGGAGCGTGGCCGCCATGGGGCACGCGCTGGCGCGTAGTGCGCTGGGCTTCGGCGTCGCGCGCTTCGGCCTCGGGCTGAGCGAGTCCGCCAACTTTCCAGCCGCCATCCGCACCGTGGCGGATTGGTTCCCCCAGCGCGAGCGAGCCTTGGCTACCGGCATCTTCAACAGCGGCGCGAATATCGGCGCCATCCTCGCCCCGCTGGCGGTTCCTTTCCTGGCGCTGAACTACGGGTGGCGCTCGGCGTTCCTCGTAACCGGTGCGGCCGGCTTGGCGTGGGTGTTGCTCTGGTGGTGGTTCCTGCGCGCGCCGCATCGCCAGGCGCCGCTGCCTTCGCCCGCCGAAGACCTCGCCCGCCCGCCGCTCGGCGCCCTGCTTCGCAGCCGTCCGGCTTGGGCATTTATCCTGGGCAAGTTCCTTACCGATCCAGCCTGGTGGTTCTACCTGTTCTGGCTGCCGGGATTCTTGAACCGCGTCTACGGCCTGGATCTCGCTCACCTGGGACTCCCCATCATCGTCGTCTATCAAGCCTCCACTGTGGGATCGATCGGCGGCGGCTGGATTCCCGCCGCTCTGTTGAAGCGCGGTTGGACGCCGCGCCGCGCCCGCGAAGCCGCCATGCTGATCTGCGCCGTGGCGGTCACCTCGGTCGTCTTTGTGGGCACGGCGCGCGTCAACATGTGGCTGGCTGTAGCGCTGGTCGGCGTGGCCACCGCCGCGCATCAGGGCTGGTCGGCGAATATCTACACGCTCGCTTCCGACTTATTCCCGCGCGCCGCCGTCGGATCGGTCGTAGGCCTGGGAGGCTTTGGCGGAGCCGTGGGCGGCATGCTGGTGGCGCCACTGGTCGGCTACTGGCTCGATTGGTCGCACGACGCCTACGCGCCGCTCTTCGTGATCGCCGGATCGGTCTACCTGGTGGCCTTTGCCGTCATTCACTGGCTGGTGCGCGACTAATCCCCCAGCCCCAGGTACTCCTGCGCATTCCGATAGCAGATATTCCGTATCATCGGCCCAACTAACTCATCGCTATCCGGAATCAACCCGCTTTCCATATCTCCGCCAACCAAGTTACAAAGCACCCGCCGGAAGTACTCATGCCGCGGATAGGACATGAAGGAGCGCGAGTCCGTGATCATGCCGACAAACCGCGACAGCAGACCCGTATTCGACAGCGCATTCAGTTGCCATTCCATTCCTTCCTTCTGATCCAGAAACCACCAGCCGCTGCCGAACTGTATCTTGCCGGCGATCTTGCCGTCCTGAAAGTTGCCGATCATGGTGGCGAAGGCATAATCGTCCACCGGATTGACGTTATAGACGATCGTCTTTGGCAATGCGCCTTCCATCTCCAGCCGGTCGAGATATGCGCCCAGTGCTGCCACTTGTGGCCAATCGCCGATGGAGTCGAAGCCGGTGTCCGGACCAGTCTCCCGCAGCCGCCGTGTGTTGGCGCTGCGATAAGCGCCCAGGTGCAGTTGCTTGGTCCAGCCTTTCTCCGCGTCAAGCTGGCCGAACAACAGCATCATGTAAGATGCGAACTGCGCGTGCTCCACGGGGCCGGCGACCTGCCCGTTGCGCGCCCTGTCGAAGATTGTGGCCGCCGCCGGCTCGGAACAAAAATCCGCGTAGCACCGGTTCAATCCGTGGTCGGAGAGCCGCGCGCCCAGCGCATGAAAGTCGTCGTGACGGCGCCGCAGCGCATCGGTGAAGTCCTGCAGGCAGCCGATATCCACATTGCTGGCCGCCGCCAGCCGCTCCACCCATGGGTTGAAGACCTCCGGCAACTGGACGTTCAACGCCTTATCCGGACGAAACGCCGGACACACGCGCGTGGCTAGACCCGACGCCCGAATCGCCCGATGACAAGCAAGATCGTCGGCCGGATCGTCGGTAGTACACAAGTGAGTCACATGAAACCGGCTGAGGATGCCGTGCGCGCGCAAATCCGGCGTCCCCAGCAGCGCATTCGCCTTCTCCCAAACACGCGGCGCACTCTGCTCGTCGAGCAGCTCCTCGATGCCGAAGTAGCGCTTCAGTTCAAGGTGCGTCCAATGATACAGCGGATTGCGCAGTGTGTGCGGCGCCGTGCCGGCCCATGCCAGGAACTTCTCGTAAGGGCTGGCGTCGCCTGTGCAATAGCGTTCGGCGATGCCATTGGCCCGCATCGCGCGCCACTTGTAGTGATCGCCTTCCAGCCAGATCTCTGCAAGATCCCGGAATTGCCGGTTTTCCGCGATGTCTCTCGGCGGAAGGTGGCAATGATAATCGAGAATCGGTTCGCCCTCGGCGAAAGTGTGATACAGCCGTTTCGCCGTCCGGTTATTGAGTAGGAACTCTTCGTTGATAAAGGGCACGATGCCACAAGCATACTATGTGACGGGCGTTTTGTGTCATCATCCGTAAGATGAAACCGATTATTTGCGTGCTGCTGTTGTCCGCCTCCGCGCTGGCCAACGGCCTCGACAGCCTGGTCAAGATCGATACCGGCTGGGTCTCCGGCAGCGGTACCGGCGTGCGTGTCTATAAAGGCATTCCCTATGCGGCCGCTCCTACCGGCCCGCTCCGCTGGAAGCCTCCACAGCCTGCCCAGCCCTGGAAGGGAATCCTCGTCGCCAAGAACTTCCCCGCCAACTGTCCGCAGGCGCCGCTCCTGCCAGGCCCGCAAAGCGAGGACTGCCTCGGTCTCAATGTCTGGACCCCCGCTCGTTCGGCTGCCGCTAAGCTGCCCGTCATGGTGTGGATCTACGGCGGCGGCTTCCAGATCGGCGCAACCTCCCAGAGCGCCTACGACGGCGAAGCGCTCGCGGCGCAAGGTGTGGTCCTCGTCAGCATCAATTACCGGTTGGGAATGTTCGGATTCCTGGCGCACCCCGCGCTCAACCAGGAATCGCCGCAAGGCGTGTCCGGCAATTATGCCCTGCTCGACATGGTCGCCGCGCTCCAATGGGTGAAGCGCAATATCGGCGCGTTCGGCGGCGATCCCCACAATGTCACCATCTTCGGCGAGTCGGCGGGTGGCACCGCAGTCTGCCTGCTGATGGTCGTGCCGCAGGCCGAAGGGTTGTTCCAAAAGGTAATCTCGGAGAGCGCCGCGTGGATGTTCGGCCCCATCAGCCACCTGACGGAGTCCTGGTATGGACGCGCGCCCATGACCAACTTCGGCGAGAAGCTGGGTACGGATCTGGCCGCCCTGCGCGCGAAGAGCACGGCTGACCTGATGAAGTCCCTGCCTCCGCCCATGACCCGCAACGATGCCGCGGAACGCGGCGAAGCCTACATGCCAGTGGTCGATGGATGGGTCATTCCGGACGATCCCGCGCGCCTGTTCGCGTCCGGCAAGTTCCATCACGTGGCCCTGATTGCCGGCACCAATGCGGATGAAGGCACGCTCCTGGGCGGTCCGCCCGTGCGCAACCTGGAACAATACCGCAAGTGGGCCGCGCAAAGGGTCGGAGCGCTGGCCGACCGGCTGCTGAGCCTGTATCCGGCGGCCACCGACGCCGAGGCGCATGCCGCCGCCGCACAGTCTTCGGGCGACCTGACCTTCCTGTATGGGACGCGTTCCGTGCTGCGCGCCGCGTCCAAGCTGAATCCCAAGGCGTTTCAATATCAGTTCACCCGCGTTAATGGCATCGGCCGCCAGATTCACTGGGGCAGCTTTCATGCGTCCGAGATTCCCTACGTCTTTGAGACTCTGCCCGATTCGGTTTACGGCACCCAGGCGTCGTTCCTGGGGGACTTCTCCGTCAACCCGGACACTTACAACGAGCAGGACAGAAAGCTGTCGCAAGCCATGAGCGCAGCCTGGGTGGCATTTGCCAAAACCGGTAACCCGAACGGCCCGGGACTGCTCGCCTGGCCCGCTTTCGCAGGCAAAGAGAGCTACATGGAGTTCGGGGACCACATCGCCGCCAGAGAGTCGCTGCGCAAGAAGCAGGTCGATTTCATGAGCGAGTTTAGCGAGGGGCTGCGCAGCCATGCCGCCGCACCGCGGCCTACCGAGCCGCGACCTACCGAGCCGCGACCGTAAGGGAGCGGTTCCCCCGCACAGAATTCGGGAACTACGCGCCCGCATCCGTCGTATTGATGGTGAGGTTACTTATGTTCAAGACTATCTTCTGGGCGGCTGCCCTTTGCGCAGTGGCGGCTTTCCCCATGCTGGCGGATCAATGGAGCAAGACCTTTAACGTGGGCGCTGCGCCTGAGTTGCGCATCGAGACCAGCGATGCCAACGTGACGCTGCGCGCCGCTAACGTCTCGACGATCGAGGCGAAGGTCTACACCTCCGGCTGGAGGATCGGCCCGGGCGACGTGCACGTGATGGAGCATCAGACCGGCGACCGCGTGGAGATTGAAGTGAAGGTCCCCCCAGTGCATTTCAATCTGGGAAACCGGTGGGTGAAGATCGAAGTGCAGGTTCCCCGCGCGACCAGGGCCGACGTGCACACCGGTGACGGCAACATCCGTTCCGATGGCCTGCACGGGCAGACACGGCTGGTCACGCATGACGGCAACATCGACGGCGAAGGTTTCGAAGGCGCTCTCGAAGCCACCAGCGGCGACGGCAACATCCGTGTGCGCGGGAAGTTTAGCGGGCTGAACCTGCGCAGCGGGGACGGCAACATCGATGCGGAGGTGGCCGCGGGATCGCACATGGCTACCGGTTGGATGGTGCATACCGGCGATGGCGGCGTAACGCTGCGGCTGCCCGACGGCTTCGCCGCGAACCTGGACGCCCACACCGGAGACGGGCGCATCACCGTGGATTTGCCGATGACCACCGATGGAGGCATCCACGAGGACTCGGTGAGCGGAAAACTGAACGGCGGCGGACCGGTACTGACAGTGCGTACCGGCGATGGATCGGTCCACCTGACGCGATTGTAGTGGGGCAGGCCCTCGGCCTGCGGCGGCCTCTCAGGCCGCCCCTTATTTTGCGAGGCTCAGTCGTTCGGTTTCCGCAGCGAGGAATCCGCCGTCCGAGATTGGCGGCGGCGCCGCCCGCGCCGTGCTCCGGACGCCAGGCCGGCGGCCGCGCCTTTCGTCTACAAGCAAGAGGTCAGCTCGCAGCTCGGTCGCAAGGAAGATGGCCTCAGCCTCGCCAGGGTCCGGATTCTCCCAAAGTTCTTGTACGCGATTCTGGTCTGCCGCGGCGGCGACGATCAACCATGGCATCGAGGCAAGATCGATGGCGGGAGGCAGATCGCGCTTGGAATCCGTCAATTCCCTGTATACGGCGAAGGGAATGAGCAGCACGACCGGACGATTTCATGCGCCATCATGAAGCCCGGGAAGGATTTCCTCGCACTGTACGGCCGCGATCCCGGCGGCGTTGGTGGTAAGTACTTCCTCGGCTATCGCGAGGACGTCTAATTGAAAATCCGGTCTTCCGCGAGACGCTTTGAAACCTGAGCCACAAGCTGAGGCGGCCAAGTAGTATAGTGGGCATTCGTACTTACCCATGCCCACCTCGCAGACTCAGATACACAGACCACACCGGATACTCCGCTACATCAACATCGTGATCGGGATCGCGCTGCTGGCCGCGGCCGGGACCGTGTACTGGTTCGTGTACCGCGTACTACCCCAGACTTCGGGCACCATCGCGGCGCCGGTTTCGCAACGTGTGACCATCGCGCGCGATGCGCTGGGAGTGCCGCACATCTCCGCGGCGAGCGAGGATGACGCCTTTTTCGCGCAAGGCTACGCGGCGGCGCAGGACCGGCTCTTCCAGATGGATGGGCTGCGGCGCCTGGCCGGCGGGAACCTCGCCGAAATCGCGGGCTCGGGGGCTTTGGAACTCGACCGCGATTCGCGCCGGTTGCGCATGCGGCGCATCGCGGAACTGGCGTATACCACGCTGCGACCGCAAGACCGCGCGCCGCTGGCGGCTTACGCGCGCGGCGTGAACTACTTTATTCAAACCCACCTGCACGCTTTGCCCGTGGAATTCACGCTGCTCGGGTATCAGCCGCGGCCCTGGAGCGTGGTCGATTCGATTCTGATCGGGCTGCACATGTATCGCGACCTGACCACCACCTGGAAGGACGAAATCCTGAAGCGGGACATGCGGGCGGCGGGCGACCGCGCCAAGGTGGATTTCCTGTTTCCCCCGCGCAGCGGCGGCGAGTTGCAGCCCGGCTCGAATGCCTGGGCGGTCAGCGGCGCGCACACGGCCTCGGGCAAACCGCTGCTATGCGACGACATGCATCTGGAGTATTCCATTCCCGGCATCTGGTACATGGTCCACCTGCGCGCGCCGGGCCTGGATGTGTCCGGCGTGTCGCTGCCGGGCATGCCGTCCGTGATCGTGGGACACAACCAGCGCATCGCCTGGGGCGTGACCAATTTGCACTTCGATGTGCAGGATCTCTACATCGAGAACTTCGATCCGGCGACCGGCCGCTACCTTTATCGTGGGCAATGGGAGCAGGCCCGCCAGGAGCGGGAAATCATTCCGGTGAAGGGCGCGAAGGCGGTGGAAATGCCGCTGTGGATCACGCGTCATGGACCGCTCTATATCGACGATGCGACCGAGCACCTGGCGTTGCGCTGGACCGCCGCGGAACCCGGCTCGTTTCAGTTTCCATTTCCGGAGTTGAACAGGGCGGGGAACTGGCAGGAGTTCACGCGGGCGCTGACGCGCTATCCCGGTCCTGCGCAGAACTTCGTTTATGCCGATGTGGACGGCAATATCGGCTATCACGCCACGGGGTTCTTGCCGATCCGCAAGGGGTATACCGGCGATGTTCCGGTGGATGGATCGTCGGGCGAAAACGAGTGGCAAGGTTTCATTCCGTTCGATGAGTTGCCGTCGTTCTATAATCCGCCGGCGGGTGTGATCGTGACGGCGAATCAGAATCCGTTTCCGCCGGACTACGCATACGCGGTGAACGGAAACTTCGCTTCGCACTACCGCTCGCGGCAGATACGGAATCTGCTGACAGCCCGAAACGGATGGCGGGCCGAGGACATGCTGACGGTGCAGAAGGATGTGTATTCCAGCTTCTTTCGGTATCTGGCGCAGGCCATCGTGGAGGCTTACGGCCGTCACAAAGCGCAGCACACCGACCTTGCCCAAGCCGGCAACGCTATAGAATTGCTGCGCGGCTGGAAGGGCCAGATGGACAAGGACGCAGCGGCACCGCTGATCGCGACGCTGGCTTACGAGCGCTTGAAGGTATTAGTGGCGCAAAGCGCTTCACCCGCAAGGGGGGCCATGTACAAATATCAGATGGCGCCCGCGGTGGTCGAGACGCTGCTGCGCACACGGCCAGCAGGTTGGTTCAACGATTGGGACGACGCCATCCTGCGCGCCTTCACCCAGGGGTTGGAGGACGGACGGCGCAATCAGGGCCGCGATCCCGGCCATTGGACCTACGGCAACTATGAGCCGCTGCTGCTCGCCAATCCGGTAGGACGGCATCTGCCCCTGGTGGCGGGACTGTTCAATATCGGTCCCGTGGCCATGAGCGGATCGCCAACCACGGTGAAGCAGTATAACCGCGACTTGGGGCCTTCGATGCGGCTCGATGCGGACCTCGCGGACTGGGAGCATTCCCTATTGGAAGGCACTACCGGCCAGTCCGGCCAGGTGCTGTCGCGCCACTACAAGGACCAGTGGGAACACTACTACGCCGCTCAAAGCTTTCCGATGCAATATCGGAAAGTGGAAGCCAAAGACGTATTGACGTTGGCGCCGTGACGCCGAATTACTCGCCGCCGCCGGTCTGCACTCCGCTGTCGAACGTCAGCTTGGTAGTGGTGCCGCCCAATTCGATCTCCTGGATGGAGAATTTGCCCTTGTTCTCGTTATAGAGGACCCGGGTGCGGCTGTACTTCTGGTTGGTGTTCTCGACTTTGGCGGGAACTTCCATCTGTTGCTTGTTGTTTTTCACGATGACGACGGAGTTTTCCTTGACGTTCAACTGGTACTCGCCGGCTTTCAGTTCCTTGCCCTTCACGACGGAAGGTTCTACTAATGATAGGTGGTAGGTCGCTGCGCTCGCAACGGAGAGCGCCGCGAAGGCGAATGTGAGAACTTGCTTGATCATGACCATATTATAGCACCACTAGTGAATGGTGTTAAGACCTTGATATCTGAAAATCTGGAGTATTTTGGCCAATTATGCCGTGGCCAACAGTGCGCCCCAATGCAACCCGGCTCCGAATGCGGCGAAGACTAGCGGGCCCGCCGGCGGCAACGGGTGTTGCCGGCGCCATTCCGCGGCGGCGATCAACATCGACGCCGACGAGGTGTTGCCGTACCGCTGAATGTTGCGAAAGAAACGATCCTCCGGAACGGCCAGCGCTTGGGCCACGCGCGTGATCAGGTTCAGATTGGCCTGGTGCATCAGAAAGGCTTCCACCGCCGCGGGCGCGACGCGGTTTCGCTCCAACAATTCGGAAATCGCGCGCGGAATCTTGCGGGCCGCCTGCATAATGATAGTCCTGCCATCCATATATAAGGGTGCGTCCAAGTCGAGGCGCAAGGCTTCGGCGAAATCTCCATCGCTGGCCAGCAGGGAATCGCGGATTTCGGCAAATCCGTTTTGGGAACCGATCAGGCAGGCGCCGGCGCCATCGCCGAATAGAATCGCAGTGTCCCGATGAGCGGGATGCCGCGCCACCACGCGGGACATCACTTCCGAGCCGATGACCAGCACTTTGCCGTAGGCCGGTGCGAGGTGCGCGGCGAGAGCCATGCCGAACAGCGACCCTGCGCTGGCAATGGGCAGATCGATGGCCGGCACGCCGTTGATCCCCAACCCGGCGCCGATCGCCGAAGCCGGGCCGGGAAACCGGTGCTCGGCCGAACTGCTGGCCACCAGCAGCAGGCCGACATCGCGGGCGGTCAGGCCGGCGTTTTCCACACAGTCTTTCGCGGCGTGGATTCCCAGCGACGCGACCGATTCATCCGGCGCGGCAAAGCGGCGCTCCACGATTCCCGTGGCCCGCAGGATCCATTCGGCATCCGTGCCCGCGGCGGCGGCCAGTTCGTGGTTGTCCACCACGCGAGAAGGCAGATAAGCGCCGAACGCCCGCAGGTAGGCCATAATCAGGAGCGCGTTTCGATGTAGGCTTCGATCCGCCCGATGGAATCGAACTTACGCGGTGTGAGGTCGGCATCCGGAATGCGAATGGAGAATTCGCGCTCGAGCGCGCCAACCATGTCCGGGAGGGCGAAAGAATCCAGCACGCCCGATTCAAACAGCGACTCGTCCGGGCCGATGGCGAGCGGCTTGCCGGACAGTTTCTCGACAATCTCAGTGATCCTGGCTTGTTTGTTCATCTGTGCTTTGGGAGGCTAGTTCCGGGCGGACCTTCAGATAGCTCTCGTACAGCCGCATTATATCTTGAAACAGCACGCTGCCCAATCGCTGATAACCCTGGGAAGTGAAATGCACGTAATCGCCCTGGGCCAGGCCGGCCATGACCCAATTGATCATGGAGCCTTCCGCGCCCATGCGCGCGCGTGTGTTCCAGTAGGCGCAGCGATTCTGGCGGCAAGCCTCCTGTTGAGCGGCCACGATGCGGTCCACGCCTTCGTAAGGCCGCCAGCGGCCCTTCACGCGCACGAAGCGGTCCGGAGGGCCCAGCACCAGAATGGAGGAGGCCGGCACGGCGCGCCGCAGCCGCTGCAGGATCGCGGAGAATGTTTCCAGATAGCCCGCTTCGCTCCACTTGGAGTCGCCGGCCTCGTTGGTTCCGTAGGCCAGCACGATCAGCGCGGGGTCGCGGCGTTTGAGATACGCGGCGTGCATGGCCTCGTCCCACCGCTGGATCAGCGCGGCTTCCGCGCCGTTGATGCCCATGGATTCGTAGGTGATGCCTTTGGGGTTTTCAGTCACCCATCCGAACAGCCGCACCGGCGCCGGTTCCTCGGTGCGCACTTCGAAACGATGGTGGCCGGGCGTGGTGGCGTATTCCAGGAAGCCGGGCGCGAAGGGGCCCTCGGTGGACGTTTCGTTGACCGTTGCGCCGTTGTCGGAAAGGGCCACGCGGCCGCCGCCGGGCTGCTGCAGATAGTCGAGTTCCACCGAGGCGCAGTCCGCATCCAGGTAGATGGTTTGGCCGGTGCGCTCGGTGGCGATACTGACGCCGCCGAGGCCGAAGAGGCCGTCGCCTTCGCCGGTGCGCAAGCCGGCCGAATCCCAGGCTTTACTGGCGCCGCCGCGCACGTCGTAGCGGCGGTAGCCCTTGAACGGAATTCCGGCTAGCGAGAAGCCCGCGCCGCCATTGCCGAAGCGGTTCTGGAACAGGTCGCGGAGCACGCCGGTCCAATCGTCTGAGGCCGTGTGGGAATCGCCAAAATGCAGGATGTGCACGGCGGGGCTGTCGCCGCTGGAGAGGCGGTAGAGACGCTCGAAGAAAGGCACCAGCGTACCCGGCCGGTCGATCACGGGGTCGGGGCGCTCATCCAATTGGAACGCCACTTTCTGCAAAGATGCCGCGCGTGTCTTGGCGTTCACGCGGGGCGGGGAATAGTGGCGGACGCGGGGCGTTCGGGCCTTCTTTTTGGCCTTTTTGGCGGGCTTCTTCTTGGCGCTGACTTTGGCGGTTGGGGTGGTCTGCGCGCTGGCTTGAGCGAAAGACGGGAGCGCGGTCGAGAGGCACAGCAAAACGATGGCGGAGTAGCGCGGCATGCGGTCAGCGCACCTCGGCGACAGCATTCGGATTCAGCACCTGGTGCAATTTGTAGCGGTTCAATCCCAAGGTCAATTCGCGCACGAAAGCCGTGGCGACGATGCGCGCGCCGGCTGGCGTGGGATGGATGAAGTCCGCCGAGACCAGCCGGGGCTGGCTGTCATACCAGCGCGCCATGGTCCCCGCGCCTCCCATCGCTTCGAATGTGTTGAAGAATCCGCAACCGAGCTGGGCGGCCACGCGGCGCTGAATCTCGACGATGCGAGGTATGGTGGGCAGCGTTTCAATCTCACCACCATTCTTCTGGCCGCGGTCCATGGGACTCATCACCAGTATAGAAGCATTGGGCAGCGCGGTGCGCACGCGGCGGATGGCTTCGCGCAGCTCCTTCTCGTATTCGCGGGTGAGGAAGCCGGCGAACCCGCTCTCGTTGGTACCGTAGTTGAGGACCACCAGGTCGGGGTTGCGGTGGCGCAACTCCTCCGCCCAGTGGCTCTCGTTGAAGAGCAGGGCCAGCATGGAGACGGACGCGCCATTCAGGCCGATGCTGTCGTAGACCACGCCGGTTTTCTGCTTCTCCAGCGTGATGCCGAACAGGCGCACGGGGCCCTCGATGGTGAAGTCCAGCGTGCCGGTTCCCGGCTTCAGGTCGAAGCTTTGAAACCCGGCGGTGCGGGATGGCGCGTCCGTGGCGATGCTGCCGATGGGCTGGCCGCCGGACGAAATCGCGATGTCTCCACCGTTCGGCTGGCGGAGGAACCATACTTCCAAACGTGTCTGGGTGGGGTCGCGCAGAGTGACCCGGCTGAATGCGCCGGTGCCGCCGGAGAAGGCCACGCCGCCAAGACCGAACAGGCTATTGCGCAGATCCCAGCGCGTGCCCGGGTCCATCTGCCAGCCGTGGCTGGATAGCTCCACGCCGCGATGTCCGTACCAGGCCCAGGGCTTGCCGATCAAGGTGAAGCCGTGGCCCGCATCCCCGAAGCGCTTCTGCAGAAGTTGGCGAGTGTCGCCGGTGATCAGGTCGGCGGTAGTGGGCGAGTCGCCGTAATGCAGGATACGGGTGATGGCCAGGGGCGCGCCGCGCTCGGTGCGCCAAAGAGCAGCGTAGAAGCGGTCGAGGCCGCCGTTTCGATCGTCCAGGGTGGAACGCATACCTGCGCGCGGCGGCACGATGGACTCGGGCGCCGCATGCGGCAGCCATGGCCGCAGTGGCGTCAGTTCAGGAGTGAACTCGACAATGGCGGCGGCGGCCAGCGGGCTGGGCGCCTCCACGCCATGCACGACGCGAGATAGGGCGGCCAAAACCAGCACGAACGTTGCGACGGTGAGGGCGGTGCGGATGGGGAATGCGCGCATGTCAGTGTGGGGCGGGCGTCCACGCCTGCGGCGGGTCTCCAGACCCGCCCCTTTTCCCCATTACATTGCGAGCCCGCGCGGGCCGACGTAGACGTCGGCCGCAGGCCTGGAGGCCCGCCCCACTTGCCGCGACTTTCTTAGCAAATTCCCGCATGTCAGAACCGCGTATACACGAAAGGCGCAGCGCCGCGGCCCGCCAACAACTGAATGGCTACCACGGACAGCGCCATAGCGGCCGCCTGCACATAAAACGGCGTGCGGCCAAACAGAACCACCCCGCGCTCGTACCAGTTCTTCGGTACAGCCTGGCCGGCGACGCCCACCAGCGATACCAGAACCACGCCGGCCGAGACATTTTGCAGTGAGAAACTCAGCGACCCGATGCGCTTCAGAATGTCAACGGCCACGGCCGTAGTCGGGCTGCGGAAGAACACCCAAGTGAGACAGACAAACTGGTAGGTGCAAAAGATGCGGATAGCTCGCGAAGTCCAGCCGGTTTCGGGACGCCGGCCGCGCCATGCCTGCCAGCGGCGGGTTACGGCCAGGGCGCTGCCGTGCAGCAGGCCCCAGATGGCAAACGGCCACGTCGTGCCATGCCACAATCCGCCCAGAACCATGGTGATGACCAGATTCAGGTAAGGCCAGACGCGGGTCCGCTTGCCGGGGAGTGAGAAGTAAAGATAGTCGCGGAGCCAGTTGGAAAACGTGATGTGCCAGCGGCGCCAGAAGTCGGTCATATTCACGGAGGTGTAGGGGCGGTCGAAATTGATGGGAAGCCGGACGCCCAGCAGCATGCCGCAGCCGCGCGCGATATCGGTATAACCGGAGAAATCGTAGTACAGCGCCAGTGAGTAGGCGTAGACCGCGGCCAGATTCTCCATGCCGCTGTATAAGTTGGGTGTGTCGAAGACTCGGTTCACCAGGTTGCCGGCGAGGTAATCCGCGATGAGCAGTTTTTTCAGGAGGCCGAACACGATGAGGAACAGCGCGCGCGATCCGTCGGCCGGGAGCAGCTCGAACTTGCGGGTAAGCTGCTTCAGTATCTCGGCGGGGCGGGTGATAGGGCCCGCCTGGATAGTGGGAAAGAACGAAGCCGCCGCCATGTAACCCAGGTAAGTGGAAGCTGCCGGCGCGTCCTTGCGATAGATATCGATAGTGTAGGACAGGGATTGAAAGGCATAGAACGACAGGCTAAGCGGGAAGACCCAGTCCCAGACCGATGGTTGCAGAAACAAGGTCATGTGACGCGACAACACCAACAGGCTGAGGTTTGCGGCAAGACTTAGCCCAACAAAACCGCGCCGGACTAAGGAGTTCTGGAACGCTTGCATCCCCCGGCCGGCCAGATAGTCTATCGTAGAGCAAATGGGGATAAGTGCGAGATAGAATAGTCCGTACCTTGCACAGAAGAAGTAGTTGGCCGCCAGGAGCACGGTCAAACGGGCGAGACGCCAGCCTGCTACCAACCAATATGCAAGTAAGACGATGGTTATGAAGAGGAAGTACGCGGCACTGGTGGAGTGCACAGGGCCATTATCTCACATGGTGGGGCGGGCCTCCCGGGCCTGTCCTTCGACTCGCGCACCAGTTCCCGCGTCTGCGCGAACAAATCTGGAGTCCTGCGAAAGTGAGCGGCCGGATTCGCCGGAACGCAAGCGCGCTCCGCGCCTTCAAATCGATGTACCCCTGCCCGGCGACGGGATCTCCGGTCTGGCCATGCCCCGGTTATGTGATTGACCATGTCGTGCCTCTTAAGCGGGGCGGGGCGGACGCGCCAGAGAACATGCAAGGGCAGACTGTCCAAGATGCGAGAGTTAAGGACCGGACGGAATAGGGCTGTAGTCTGCGGGGCACGTCGGGCTTGAGCAGGAGAGGAGGGTCCTCAGAGCGGTAGGCCGTCCGGATCTTGGCGTGTTTTCGTTGTGCGGGATTGTGCAGAACGGGGCGTTTTTGTGCACGTAGTCACGGCCACGCAAAATCTGCCACCCGAAACCAATCGTTAAAATCGGCGGTTCAAGTTATTGTATTGTGTTATAGTTGCCAGGCTTAGCTGAAGTATTGCTTGACATTGCATGGTTGGGGAAATTCGGGTTCGCTTCGCGATGTGCGATGGTTGGGCCTCGCCCCGCTCAGGTCGTTACACGGTGAGGATTTTTCGATTTCATGTTGCATCCGGTTGCATTTGTTGCGTTGGCTGGCTGGCCAGAATCGCCCCCGGCTGCGATCGAGATTGTCAAAGAGCGAGGCGGTTCCCGGCAGAACACGTTGCGGCGAGTGCGGAGAGCCTATTCGGAGGGGTGGATATTCTTTGTCCTACATCAGAGTAGCACGGGGTTTCGTCAGGTCGGGCGGGCTGGCTGTACCTCGCTTTTGTTTTCAGCGGGTTAGGGCGAGACGGGATTGAGTGACTCACCCACTCCACGAGCAGTTTTGGGTGGACGCTGACGCCGTGCTTCGCCGGTTGGCCGTGATCCGGGCCGAATCGAAGGAAGTGCGGGACGACGCTACCGACCGAACGCCGCCGCGTCCTCCTGGAGTCTCTGGCAATCGCTCCGGAAAATGTGACAAATTGCGGCCAATACCCGATCTCAGATTTGGCCAAGCGGGGCGTTCGGCAACCGGTCCTTGATTTTCTCCGGCAAGACCCGGTTCAGCTCGCGATAGCTCTGGCGGAAGGTGCGCTTCACCTCATCGGGCGAGGCGTCCGCGACTCTGCGGGCCGCATCCATCACGCAAGGCGCCAGGCGCGATTCAGAGAGGACCAGCTTGGGTTGCACGGGCAGGAACGCCATCAAACCCCAGATCATGATGGCGCCGAAAAGGAAGCCGCGCACCACGCCGAATGCTCCGCCGAGCGCGCGATCCAGCCAAACCAGGTCCGTGGACCGGATGAAGCGAGCCAGCATCCCGCTCACGACCTCGCCCAGCATGGTGATGCCGACGAACACAATCAAGAAGCCCAGCACATCGGCGGTCGGACTGTGCGAAATGTGGGGCCGCAGACTGACCGCGACCGCGCGGTAATAATGCAGGCCGAAGACCAGCGCCAGAATGGTGGTGAGCAGGCCGATGGCCGTCCTCGCGAAGCCGAGCTTCAGGCCGGAGACGATCGAGACGATCAGCAGCACGGCGAGCGTGAGATCGATCCAATTCATAGCGGCTCCCAACAACGTAATACGCAGACGAGGGCGATTTGTTCCGGGGATTCTTTTCCGGATCTATCCGCCCAGATCGATCCGGATGCCCTTACCCTGCCGGCTGGCGCGCTGGTACGCCAGGCTGGCAGCCGCCAGGTCTTCCACCGCCAGGCCCAGCGATTTGAAGACGGTAACTTCCGATTCCGAAGTGCGGCCGGACACTTCGCCCGAGATCACCTCGCCAAGTTCGGCCACCACATGGCTGGCCGCGAAACGGCCCTCGCCGAGACCCAGCACAATATCGCCCGATTCCTGGAATGCGGAAGCCCGCGAATCCACCACCACGCGAGCGCGCGCCACCAGCGCCGGGTCCATTTCCCGCTGATTGGGCCGGCACGCGCCGACCGAGACCACATGCGCGCCGGGCACCACCCAGGCATCTTCCACGACCGGCGTGGCGGAGGCGGTCGCCAGCACCACAACATCGGCGCCGCGGACGGCTTCGGCGGCGCTCCGGCACGCGCGCACCGGCACAGCCGATTCAGCCGCGAACTGCCGCACATGATCCGGCGTGGGGCTCCAGACGCGCACTTCGGCAAAGGGGCGCCACAGCGTCAAAGCCGCCAGATGGCTGCGCGCCTGGACTCCGGAGCCGACGATGGCGAGCACGCCGGCATCCGCGCGCGCCATGTACTTTGCCGAGACGGCCGAGACCGCAGCCGTGCGCATCTCTGTGATGAGGCGGCCGTCCATCAGCGCAATCAGCCCGCCCGTTTCCGGATCGAGCAGCAGGATGCTGGCCCGGTGAGTGGGCAGGCCCCGCGCCTGGTTGGCGCCGATTACGGCCACCAGTTTGGCGCCCATCACCGCCGGATGCCGCACGAATCCGGGCATGGCGGAGAAGAAGGCCGCTTCTCCCATTTCCACTACGGGGCGCACCGGCTGTACCACCTGGCCGGATGAGAATGCGGCCAGCGCCGCTTCCATAGCGCCGATCAGATCCGCCATGGGCAATACCGAGCGGATATCCGCTTCGCTAAGGCTGAGCGTCATGGTCCACGATGTCTTACTCCATCTATTCTCATACATTTACTCCAATTTAAACTCTACTGTGTCCATTACGAGTGGCACCGGCCGGGTCCTAAACGTGTGTTTGCCGCACGCGCACCCTGCAACCCCTCAATGATTACAGGGGTTCCAGCGGCGCCTGCCATGCCGCCAGCACTCGTCCCGCGCGGCTCGCAAAAAGGGCCACGTCTGCAAACCCAGCCGCGCGGAACGCGCATTTATGTATAATCCGAGAAGGTCGGCAACAGTGCAGAGCCAGACCAGGAGAGTGGTGTGATGCCAACACGACCGATGCCGCGCTTCGTTCCGTTGCTTGCGGTGCTGTTGACGGCAGCCTATGCCACGGCGGCCGATAGGGCCGCATTGGAGAAGAAGCTGGAAGGCAAGTACAGGCTATCCAGCGTGAATGCCGAAGGCGAATTCGTGGTCAAGGGCACCACGTTGGTCCTGCACAAGGGCGGTTTCACCGGCGGCGCGGACCCCCTCACCTGCATCCACCAATACAGCGATGGAAAAATTTCGCTCACCGGTCCATCCAAGGCCGCCTGCACCGGCGCGACCCGAATCCTCTCCAAGATTCCCGGCATCAAGTTGATCCCAGGCGTAGGCACAGCCAATCAAACCGCGCAAGGCGCCGCTCCCGCAACGCGGCCCTTCGTGGCCGGAGAAAAACTGTACTTGACCAAGGTCGAAGTGGTCAAGGATGACATTGATCTGACCCTGATTTCCGAGGAGGTGAATTCGGTCCGCTACCGGGCGCAGATCCGCTTCCATAAGGCGGCCAAACTCGAGATCCCGGAGGCGGAAGGCCTCATCTCGGAGGTGTTGGGAGTCGGCGCTGGTGGCGGAGGCGGGAAATCCACGTCCACCACGTCTACGCAGGCCCCCGCTGCGGCCCCGGTCCAGACCTCTGCCCCCGCGCCGCGGGCCGCGCAGCCTCAAGCGGCTCCCGCGGAACAGCCGCTCGCTCCAATTGAACCACCCCCACCGCCGCCGGACCAGCCGCCCGCCGCGCCACCTACAATTTCAGCGGGGATGACTATCGATCAGGTGGTGGCCCTGCTCGGGCAGCCGACTACCATCGCCAATCTCGGTTCTAAAAAGGTATACGCGTATCCGAATCAAAGAGTGATCTTCATCGACGGCAAGGTCGCGCCGGATGAGGACGTGTCCGCGAGCCAGCCCAGTTCCACCTCGAACTTGCTGCCTTACGAAATCGGGATCGGTGTCCTGATTCTCGGCGCCGCGGCGTTCTTGTTTATGCGCAGCCGCAGGCCCGCCGCTGTCGTCGCGCCCGCGCCTCCGCCCCCGTCTCCGCCGCCTGCCCCGCCTGCCCCGCCCGCCCCGCCCATGAACCTCATCCAGCGTCTGGACGAATTAGAGAAACTGAAGGAGCGGGGAATCCTCACTCCGGAGGAGTTCGAGAGGGAAAAAGCAAAGCTACGGTCGATGTAGCCGGCGCCACAGCGACCAGCCCAGGGTCGCCGCGCCCAGCAGCGCCACGATCATCCAGGTAAAATCACCCAAAGCCGCGTCCGGCTCCATCACCCGGTCGCTGAAGACGCGGCCCCGCGCGATATAAAGCGCTGCCCTCAGCGTCTCGCCCAACACATCCCACAGCAGAAAACGAATCCACGAATATTCCGCGATGCCGCTGGTTTGCGGTTGTTTGAGGCATGGTCGCGGCGGCTATTCGGCGCTTAGGCTAGCCGGTACTTTAGTGGGGTCCGGCAATGTACCACGGGTTGCCGGAGCTAATGACGGCGTATCCGGAGAGAGTCGTGCCCATCGCTCCGGTGTAGAAGAAGATCTGGGCCGCGCCGTTGGCGGGATTCTGGAACACCACGTCCGGGTGGCCATCCTGGTTGAAGTCGGCGATCGCCACTACATGCCAGGAATTGGCGGTCAGGTTAATGGCGGTTTGCAATTGGCTGCCTATTTGTCCAGCGGTGGTTCCACCCATATACCAGATTTGCACCATGCCGCTGACCGGATCCTGCCAGACAACGTCGGGAAATCCGTCGCCGTTGAAATCGCCGGTGCCTACGATATGCCACGGGTTGGTTTTGTCCAGATTGGCCGCGCCCTGGAGGGTAATCCCCCCCGGTCCGCCGAGATACCAGATCTGGGCAAATCCGGATTGGGGGTCCTGCCAGAGGAGATCCGGATGGCCGTCCCGGTTGAAATCCGCGACGGAGACGACTTTCCAGGGGTTCGCGTTGGTGATGTTAGCCGCCGACATCACCACATTTCCTCCAATGCCTCCCATATACCAGACCTGAACGGCTCCGCTCAACGGGTCTTGCCAGACGAGGTCCGGAGTGCCATTCCCATCGAAGTCCGCGACGCCCACAATGCGCCACGGATTCTTCAGTGTCAGGTTGGCCGCTCCGGCGAGTGGCACGCAGGGCGGACAGACCAGATACCATACCTGGGCAAGTCCGGAATTGGGATCTTGCCATATCAGATCCGGGTGGCCGTCGCCGTTGAAGTCAGCCGTCACGCCGAGGGATGTACCGAAGAAGACGTTCACGGTATTACCCTCGGCCAGGACCACGTCAAGCCGGCCATCGCCGTTCACATCTCCAACGGCCATGGCGGATGGCGCCATGATGTCAGAGTAATTGACGGGGGCAGCGAAAGTGCCATCGCCGAGGCCTCGAAAAACAGCGAAGGCCGGCGCCGCCGAGGCGAACATGACCACGAGATCCGGGCGGCCATCGCCATCCATGTCGGCGGCCAGGACTTGCGCGGGAGTGCCGCCTAAGGCAAACGTCATCGGCGACGCGAATGTGCCGTCGCCCTTGCCGAGCAGAATGGACGCGGTATTGGTTTCGCTCTGCACGATGGCGACATCGAGGTGGCCGTCGCCATTGAAATCCGCCAGCGCGATGGAAACTGGCGCCCCGGAAATGGTGATGGGCGGCAGGGCGGCTTCCAAGCTGCCGTCACCTTTGCCTGGAAGTACGCGCACTTGCTCCGAATCGGTCAATCCGGGCAAGGCGGGGAGGTAATTCACCACAACGACATCCGGCTTCCCATCTCCGTTGAAATCGCCGGGGGCCACCAGAAGGGGGTTGGGACCAGCCGGGTAATAGAAGGGCAATTGAAACGTTCCGTTCCCGATTCCGAGGTAGACGTCGGCCGTGCCGTTAGGATCTGACAGGACGAAATCAGCTTTGCCATCGCCATTGAAGTCGGTTGCGCCGATCGAATTGCCGATGCCAATAAGGCGCGATTCCGAGAAGCCACCCTTGCCGTCACCCAGGGCCAACAAAAGGCTGCCGTTAATGTAGACGATATCCATATTGCCATCGTTGTTAAAGTCAGCCGTGACGGCGGGCGAACCTCCCTGGCTCGATCCTGGAGGAATTTCCTGGAAGGTGCCGTCGCCGTTCCCCAAGAGAACTCTCAGCCCATTGCCCTGTCGCCAGAACGCGAAGTCCTCGATGCCGTCGTTATTGAAATCGCCGGGAATCAGATTGATGGGGCTATCGACTCGGAATGTCTGCCTGGTTGGCCCGGAGAGACCGGACGACGGCACGGGCGAGACGCGCAGGCTAACCGTGCCCGATGAACTTGGGCCATAGCCAAGCCCACTTACGAAGCGCGCCGACAGGGAATGCACGCCAGGCAGGAGGAGAGCGGTCGAGAACGATGCCATGGAGTTTGAAACGGGCGCTCCGCCGATGGGCGTTGTTCCGTCGTAAAAGGCGGCGAAGCCCGTCGCGCCGGCCGGGGAGACGGTGGCCTTTAATGTGACCTCGAGTGACAGGGTGCTGGCCGAAGGCGAAACCGACAAGCTGGTGGTGGTCGGCTGGCCGTTGACCACGAAGGAAACAGAGTTGGCGGCGGGCAGAGTGACGGCCAGATCCATGCGGCCATCGCCCATGAATGGGGCCGCCGCCACCGAAGCCGCGCCGGCATACTGAGTGTACTTTACGGGCGCGCCGAACGTGCCGTCTCCGTTCCCGTTAAGCACCAGCAGAGCCGACGCTGTGGCGACCACGAGATCCAATTTGTTGTCTCCATTCATGTCGGCCAGCACGGCGGCCGAGGGGGCCGATCCCAGCGCATAGGTCGCGAACGTGCGGAAAGTGCCGTCTCCATTGCTCAGCAGGATAGTTGCCTGATCCGATGCGCCGTCAAGCACCACCAGGTCGGTCTCGAGGTCCCCATTCAGATCGCCCGCGACCAGCGCAATCGGGCTTGAACCCACCGATGCAGTCACGGGAGGCTTGAACGTGCCGTCTCCGTTTCCGAGGAACACCATCACATCGTTATCGTTCTGGTTGGCAACGGCGAAGTCAGCCTTGCCATCACCATTGAAGTCTCCGGCGACGATGGCGTCCGGATGGTTGCCGGTGGCCAAGGTCACAGGGTTTATGGCGCTGCTGAGAATCACGCTTACGTTGTTGGAGCCAGCGTTGGCAGTGACCAGATCGACAACGCCGTCGCCATCGAAGTCGGCGGCCGCGATGGCGACAGGCTGTTGTCCCACCTGAACATTTCCGACGACCGCCAGTTGGCCGGAGTCATACTCATATCTGTAGACGGCGTTAGCGCTGGGATCGGTCACTGCGAAGTCTGCGTAGGGACTGAAGAATCCCGTGGCGACGATGGCGCCCGGAACAAAACCCAGCGGAATGGCTACCGGGTCCAGGAATACCGATTGACCGTTATTCAAAAGAACACTTACCTGGCGGTTGCCGGGATCCAGGACCGCAAGATCGGGCAGTCCATCGCCGTTCAGATCCAGGGCTATGGCCTGGGTTATGGTCGAACTCAACCCATAGGTGGGGCCCGGCACTATAAGACCGTTAGGCGTGGCGATAACGTTTTCAACCACGGAGGCGGACGCAGGCAGGTATCCAAGATAGGGTGGGATTAGGGCGGTCAACTGATGCACACCGGCGGACAGAGTCGTTGTAAAGGTGGCAGTTTCGGAATATAAGGTCTGCCCGTTGAGAAGCGTGGTGCCATCGAAGAAAGCAATGAGGGCGTTACCGACGTCGATCGGGACAACAGCGGTCATGGTAATTGGCTGGCCGGGAAGGGCCGGGTTAGGCGAAACGGTGAACTGCAGAGGACCAATGGATTGCTCAGCGACGAGGTAGAGGGGAGGAAGGACGGTTGGGGCATATTTGCCGTTACCGCTGTACGTCGCATGGATGATATGGGGGCCGGTAGCAAGCGGGCCCAGGTTAAGAGTTGCGCCGCCATTGACGAGCGGGGCGGTGCCAAGCGGAGTTCCGGTGTCTTCGATATCCTCGAAAGTCAGGGTTCCGCTAGCGTCCAGATAATTGCAGGCGACGATGAGCGTCACGGGCTGGCCCAACATGGGTGGGTTGGGACTCGCGGTTAGGGTGAATATGGGAGCGACCGCGCCAAGCCAGGGTTGGATCGCCGCCGGGAAACCGGGGCCCACGATATCGGCAATGCCGTCGTGATTCAGGTCCCCGACCACCGAACCTCCGCCGAAAGGGAGGCTGAAAAACTCCAAAGGCGCCCGGAAAGTGCCATCCCCATTGCCCAGCAGCACGATCAAACCGGAGGTGACCACATCCGCGTTGCCATCGCCGTCAAAGTCATACGGAGCGATGGGGTAAGTGCCAAGGGTTGGCGGCGGACCTTCGTAGGTGGAGATGCTGTGGGCCGGGCCGAAAGTCCCGTCGCCGTTCCCCAGCAGGAGATCGAAGGTGGCGTAGGGGCCGCCGACCACGAGGTCCAGTTTGCCGTCGTTGTTGAAGTCGCCCACGTTGAGCGTCATGGCTCCATTCGACGTATAAGCTACGGGCGCGCCGAACGTCCCTGGCCCCGTGCCGAGGAATATGGTGACGCAGTTTGCACCTGGGAGCGCCACCGCCAGATCAGGAATGCCATCGCCGTTAAAATCGGCCACCAGCAAATCCCGGGCTGGGCTGGACAACGGCAGCATCACGGGAGTGCCGGTCTGAAATGTGCCATCGCCATTTCCGAACAGAATCTCGACAGCCGGGGACGCGCTCCGCAGCAGTAACAAATCCGGTTTGCCGTCGGCGTTGATATCGGCCACCCGGACGACATCGAGGTCGGTAGCATCGAGAATGATCGATCCGGGGGTGAAAGTGCCATCGCCTTTCCCGATCAGCCAGGTCAGGCCGGTGGGCCCGGTAACCAACAGATCCGGATTGCCATCCATGTCGATGTCCGCGACCGCCAGTGCGTAACTCGACGTGCCATCCAAATACGATTGCCCGGTTTGGAATGTACCGTCTGCGTTGCCTAGAAAAACCCAGACGGTGCCCGCGCCCGCGTAATTTCCATTGCTCGCGGTGGCGACCAGATCGGCGTTTCCGTCGTGGTTCAGGTCGGCAAGAGCAGCGGGTATCAGTTTTGAGTCAAGGTTAGCGGTACCGGTCCCGGATACTAATGTCCCACCCGGTTGGGTGACAATATGCTCGGCGAAGGATGGCGAAAGGCTGCCCGCATAGTGGCTGTCGCCGCTGTATCGAGCGGTGAGCACGCGGTTCCCGTAACCGATGCTTATGGCGATCAGACTGGATGAGCCATTGGAGACGGGCGCCACGCCCAAAATGGCCGCGCCATCGTAAAACGTGATTTTGCCGGTGGCAGTTGGGGGAGTTACAGCAGCGGTTAACGTGACCGCCTGTCCCATGTTGGCAGTTGCGGGTGCGGCTGAAAGAGACGTTGCACTCTGGCTCTGGCCTTGTACGCTCGTGACGGCGACGGCGAGAAGGACGGGAAGCAAACAGTAAGACTGCATTAGCTTCTCGGACGGTAAGCGGATTCTGCAAAGATCGCGGAAGGATCATTATCGCCGGAAGCCAGTTGCCCGTCAATGAAACAGAATGGCCGGCTCTTGGCGGCGCGGCCCAGTCTTCGGGCAGGTATGCTTGGGTGTCGTCCAGCGATGTACCAAGGGTTGCCGGAACTGAGGACGGCGTATCCGGAAAAAGTTGTGCCCAGCGCGCCGGTGTAGAAGAAGACCTGGGCCGCGCCGTTTGCGGGATCTTGAAATAGGACGTCGGGGTGACCCTACAGCGGACCAAGGTATCCGGCGCGGCCCTCGAGAGCGGCGGCGATGAAGTAGAAAGCGGGAATGCGCCCGCCGATGACCTGCACGGCCTCATGCAAATTCGTACTCAAAAAGAGCCCCCTGCCGGCAACTCGTCTTCGGGGCGGTGCGGAAGCAGACGATTACAAACTCGGCGGAGCTGGGCGCCCAGCGGAGATCGAGCCAGTGTAATGGTCATCCGCGCAGCTTCCGGAAGGTCCATCGTGCCAGGCCTGCAGTTCGTCCCCGTCCAGCGCCAGCGCTCAGGCGCGGTCATCACGGGAACGATATCACCCTCATCTCGGCCCGTCCACCCTCGTATAAGTACTCGATCTTGCCGTCCGCTCCGGGAACCGCAAAGATATGCCCGGCCGGCTTGCCATCCGCGGACTTCGTTACCAACCAACCGCCCACGCCCTTGTGCAGTTCCTTCGAATCGAGGAACAGCTTGCCTTCCCGCTCTTCGATTTTTCTGGTATTGTCTCCGTTGCGATACGAGCCGACATACTTTGCAAAATCGCTCGGCGGGATCGCGCTTGCCAGCATTTTGTCGTGGGTCTCGAGCTGCGGCGCGCCGAGGATTTGCATGATCTTGAGGTGGGTCTTCTCCAGACTCTCGCCGCTGCGATTGCACAGCACGATTACGGCCGCCTGACTGTCCGGCAGCATAGCGATGAAGGAACCGTATCCGGCCCGAGATCCTCCGTGCGTCCATACGCGCACCTCGCCGGTCTGCTGAACGTTCAGGCCATAACCGTACGGCGTTTCCCAGCCGGGAGCCTTGGCGTGCGGCGTGGTGAGCGCCGTCACTACTTTCGGCGAGAGCGCCTGCTTTCCGTCGAGCTTGCCATCGTTCATCATGGCGATCGTGAAGCGCGAAAGATCGTGAAGATTTGAAAAGACCGAGCCCGCCGGCCAGTTCGCCGCATTGTCCGGCGCAGGGCGCAGCACGGCGGCGTGGCCGCTCGCCAGGTCGTGCCCTTGCGAGAGCGGGCGCGTCATCGCCATCAGTGGGCGCAACGTCGACGAGGCCATGCCAACGGGTCCGAACACGCGGTCTTGCATTACATCCGCGTAGGGCTTGCCACTGACGGTTTCCGCCAGGTAGCCCGCCAGCCAGTAACCAGGATTGGCGTAGGAGAAGATGACGCCTGGTTTGGTGAAGAGCCAGTCGGATTTCCAGGCACGGATTTCCTCGCCGAGAGCCGCCTCGTCGTGCCGCCCGTTCATGATCGCTTCGTCCTTGAGGCCGGCGGTGTGGCTGAGGATCTGGTTTACGGTAAGCGCGGCAATGGCCGGATCGAACCCCTTGATGTACTTGCCCACGGGGTCCTGGAAATCGAGCTTACCCTCGGCCACGAGCGTGGCGACGGCTGCCGCAGTCAGCATTTTTGTGGTCGAGCCCAAGCGGAACAGCGTCTCCGGGGTAACGAGCGCGCCGGTCTCCACGTTCGATGTGCCGAACCCCTTGGCGTAAACCAGGCGGCCATCCTTCACGATGCCGATGGCCGAGCCGGGCGTTTTCGTGGCGGCGAGTTCCGCGTTGGCGGAGGCTTCAAGCGCCGGGATGTCGAGAGTTGGGGTTTGGGCCGCCGCGGCGGCTGTCCATAGGAAATAAGGTGCGAGCCGGATGATCGATTTGTGGCGGAGCATGCACATCATTATGACATCGTGCCAGGAGAGCGGCCGGAGAGCGGGCGCGTCGAAGCACGTTATGCCACCCAACCGCGCACCCGGAAGTACCGTCCGGCGCCACGGGCGTTATCTCCGGCTACCCCATGGAGTGTGTCGTGAAGTGTCGTGTTTCCGCGCCAGATCCGTAGCTGATGGACAGTATTCGGCATCTGCCACGCGGCCAACGATGTTCATTCCGATCGTTAGCTATTTACCGACCACCAAAGAGATCATTGAGCCTGGCTGTGCGGCGGTGCTAGACTTCGTGACAGATCGTTTTTCCCAGTGTCACACCCGTGTCACAAAGGAAAACGACTCATGAATTTCACTGCACAAGGAGATAACTATGTTGAACATTATGAACCGGCTTTGGCAAGACGAGCAAGGCCAGGATTTGATCGAGTACACCCTATTGATGGCTTTCGTGGCGCTGGCGTCCGCGGCCCTATTCATCAACGCCGGGTCGAGCGTCAGTAAGATCTGGCAAACGGCGAACAACCAATTGAGCACCGCTGCGGCCAGTGCTTCCAGCTAAAAGCTAAACCGTAGTAGCATCCCATCCGCGCGGCGCCGGCCGCGGCGATGGACCACGGGCGGCGGACACCGCAACGGGCCGCCCGGGCATCGCGGCGCGAAGAGCGCGAAGTCCGCGCGGCCGATTCAATGGCGCCACTGAAATACCGCTGAATCTGCCCTTACTGGTCCGCGTACCTTTTGGCTGCCGCAAGATCTCGGCGCAGCTCCTCTGCCGTGCGACGCGGACCGTAGCCGGGGGTATCGCGCTGGATGCGCCATCCCTCCTTCAGCGGGCCTGCGTCCACCGTATCGAAACCGAACCGGTTCAGTAGGCGAGCGACTGTGGCCTTGGCCCCTTCGTCGTCGCCCGCGATGACCAGCGCGCGACGATTCTTTGTGCCAGCCGGCTGCCCGTCGGTGGTAAGCGCAGCGGCGTAGATGTGGTTGAAAGCCTTGACGACCTTCGAGGTCGGCAAGTGCGCCTGCAATAGTTCGGATGTGGTGGTCGACTCATTGTCGAGCTCAGGGAAGTGGCCGTCGCGTTGAGGGTAGTAGTTGTTCGTGTCGATCACAATCTTGCTCGCCAGAGGCTCGACCGGAACCGCCCGGTAGTTCTTCAGCGGCACCGAGACGACGACGATGTCTCCGGCCCTTGCCGCTTCGACGACGGTCGCCGCGCGCGCTCTGGGCCCGAGGGATGCTACGAGCGCGGACAACGTCTCTGTCCCACGCGAATTGCTGATTACGACGTCGTAGTCGTTTGCCACCGCAAGTCGCGCGAGCTGGCTTCCGATGTGTCCCGCACCGATGAGTCCGATGGTAGTCATAGCTATATGATCCTCCCGTGGTGTTGCGTCGAGCAAGGCGGAGCAATAGTTCCGGCCAAGAGGAAACAATCTCCAGAAGGTCCCCGAGCAAAAACGCTGCTAACACCCCAGCTAGTGCACTACCAGACGTGCAGAACCCAGCGCACCACTACAGTCTGCTCTGTAAGGACTTAGGTGTCAATCGACCGCGTACTACGCTCGCCACACGCAGCACGTCGGCACGCGATTCGTCAGCGACACGCTTATCGGCCCCCAATTCGATTGCGGCTCGCCTTACATGGCGTGCGGCTCGGCGCTTGGACTTCCGGAGGTCCGGCGCGCCTGCAGTTTGAACATAATGCTATTTTGATAGGGCGTGGTGGCAATGCCGCGACGCTATCTGGGAGGCTTCTTGAAAATAACCATATATGTCCGAGGGCTGCTCGCCGGTATCGGCTTGGCCGCACTGGCGCAAGCTCAAAGCGCCACGAAAGCGATTGTCGATTCAAACTGCCGGATCTTGGTTCCCAGCGATTGGACGGAGACAACCTTGGGCGGTAGGGGGGCGCGCTCGCCCGAAGACCGCGCCTTTAACGCCATCGTCCGAGGGTTCAAGGGCGACGAATATCAATCTGTGGTGGCTTCGATGAAGGGGGCGAAGGGCACCGTCGTGGACGAGAACGGCAACCTAATTCTACTCCTCGTACCGTTCTACAACGGCCAGCAGCAATACGTGGCCATAACCAAGACCAGTCCGCTAGCATGTCGGACGAGCGTCAGATTCTCTAAAGGCAAGGAATCCACCGCCCGCCAGATTGCGGAGAGCGTCAAGCCGCTCAAGTAATCGTCAATTCCAATAATTGCGCAGCTCCTCGCCCGCATCGCGTCCCGGCGGCTGTTGTCGCGCCGATCCGGCGGTTCCACGATCTTAGGCATACGGCCGCAGATCCGGCTGGCAGCGAACCTTTAAGGCCATATCTATATGGTCGCCAAGCGCGAGGTCGTCTCGAAGATGCCTCGGTGGCTCGCTCCACCGTCAAACCCCGCCCTAATTGATCTTTAAGTTATTGATTTCATGGAGCTGGCGGAGGGATTTGAACCCCCGACCCTCTGATTACAAATCCACTGAGTTACTCCCGCGGCGAAAACCATTATATCAGGAGGCCCGGCTCAAAAATTGTAGACAATGCGAATCTTTGGATCCAGGCGGCAGGCCTTTTCCAGCAGGGGCCGCGCGCCTTCCGCATCGTTGCGGCGCAGGAGCACGTCGCCGAGAGGTAAGCGCTAGCTCGCGCATGCGACGGATCTTCGCCAGTTCGCGGTGGAACTCGCCCTCGGCCTCGTCATACCGCCGCTCCTTCCAGAATAGATAGCTGAGGCCGAACTGCACCTGGGGTTCGGTAGGAGAAGCTGTGGCGGCGGCCTGGAATTCGACGATGGCGTCGGCAGCGCGGCCCAAGCCGTCCAACGCCTCGCCAATCAGCATGTGGGTCGCCGCGGAATCGGGCTGCTCCCGCAGCAGCCACTCGAATTCCTGCAGCGCTCTTTCGTGCTGACCGGACCACAGACAGCTCTGCGCGATGACGCAGGTGTGCGTTGTGGGGATCGGCGGCCAACGCGCCGTCCAACTCGGGAACCTGGCGTACATGCCGGCGCCGTAGTAACTCACTCCCAGCAGCGTGCGCGCTTGAAGATTCTGGGGATCGATCGCGAGGACCGCGCCCAGTGGTCCCAGGGCCGCTTTGAAATCCCCCAACTTGAACTCGGCGAGTCCCAGGTTCAACTGGACTTCCCGGAGCTTCGGTTCGATGGAGAGCGCCTTCCGATAACAATCGGCGGCTTCCTGGTAATGTTGCTGCCTCGAAAACGCGAGGCCCACATTTGCCAAGGCCGGCATGTCCGCCCGGTTGCGGGCGGGCAGCGTTTGGCACCCTGGGTATGAGGCAGCCTCCGCGCGCGGCGCGCCCTTCGCCACTACATCGAAGTTCATCGGGCTTTGCACTATGCTATTGCAGTGTCCCAGAAATAACTGTACAGCAGATTCGCTGTGGGGCAGGCCATCGTTTTTCGTGGCCTGTCAAGTTCGAGCACGGTTCGCAGACGACAAACAACGATCGTCTGCGCCACGCCGGGCAGCGGAACTAGCAGCTATCTGCAAACCCGTGACGCGCCCGGAACATCAAAACCCGATATTGGCCGCGGATGAACGCCGATAAACGCCGATAGAACGAGACATGCGGAAGTTGGCCTTAGACTCGGCGGCCCGTGGCTGGCTGCTCCACCTTGCACGTCTGGCGGACCTCTTGACGGCGTTTTGCCCGTTTCCGTCCGCTGTCGCACTCTCCCGTGGTGCGCCGATCTTGGTATTGGGCCAAAAATTAGGTACCATTCCCTTTTGCAACTAACATGCCTATCTTTCAAGTGATTGTGCTGGCGATTGTGCAAGGCCTGACGGAATTCCTGCCCATTAGCAGCACGGCGCACCTCTATCTGACGTCCTGGCTGCTGGGGTGGCAGACCGAAAGCCTGACCTTCGATATTGCGTTGCACATCGGCACGCTGCTGGCTGTCGTGATCTACTTTGCGCGCGACTGGATGCAGATCGTGGCGCAAGGCTTTGGCATGCGCTGGGGTCGCGACGACCAACTGGAACGCAACACCGGGCTGCTATGGCTGCTGGCGATCGGATCGATTCCGGTGGGAGTCGCGGGCCTGTTATTTAACAAGCAGGCGGAAGGCGCGTGGCGCAATCCCATGGTGATCGGCACGATGATGGTGGGGATCGGGATCGTGATGGGCATTGCCGAGTGGATGGGGCGCAAAACGCGCGACATTTCCGGAATCAACTTTGTGGATGCCGGAACGATCGGGATCGCGCAAGCTCTGGCCGTGGTTCCCGGCGTTTCCCGCAGCGGCATCACCATCACGGCTGGTTTGTTCCGCAATATAAATCGGGAGGCGGCCGCGCGCTACTCCTTCCTGCTCTCGACGCCGGCCATCGGTGCGGCCGCCGCCAAAGCGGTCTACGACATGATCAAGCACAAAGCCCTGGATGCAGCGGTGCCAGGGACCGTGGCACTGAGTCATACCGGTCTCGCGGTGGGAATCGGCGTAAGTGCCGTTACGGGGATGATCGTCATCTCCCTGTTTCTGCGCTTCCTGCGCCGCCGCAGCTTGTGGTTTTTTGTGTTTTATCGCATTATTTTTGGCATAATGGTGCTTGCTCTGGCTTTCTTCCGCCGGCCAGCGGGATGAAGCTGTTATCTCCGACTCCGCAGAAGCGAATCAACGAACTGGTAGGGCTGCTGCTCCTATCGCTGGGAGTGGTGTTGCTGCTCAGCCTGGCGTCGTACCACGTCCAGGACCCCTCGCTGAATACGGCGGCGGCTACGCGGCCGCGCAACCTCATCGGCTATCCGGGCGCATGGTTTGCCGACCTGCTGCTGCAGGGCTTCGGCATCGGCGCGTTTGTTCTCCCGATCCTCCTGTTCGGCCTGGCGTGGAAATGGATCCGCTCGGACGAACTGGAAGCCGGCGCTATCAAGCTTTGCGGGACGCTGCTGCTCCTAATGAGCCTGACGGCGGCGGTTTCCTTCGCGCCGCGCCTCACACTGTTTAGCGGCGCGATTCCCATTGGCGGCCTTGCGGGCATGATGCTGGCGCACTATTTGATGCATGCGCTGAATCCCACCGGTGCGATTCTGCTGACCATCACCACGCTGATCGTTTCCGTCTACCTGGTCTCCACCTTCACCATGTCGAAACTGGCTGGCTGGTTCGCGGGACCGTTGCGTATTCTGGGGATGCTCTTGGATGCGTGGCAGCTTTGGCGTGAGGAGCGGCGGCGGCGCAAAGAGGAGAAGGCGCGGCTGCGAGCTGCCGAGAGAGCTGAACAACGCCGCCGGCCGAGGGTTGTGCCGCAAGGGGACGCGGCGCACATCGAGTCTTCCGCTGCGCCGCTCGACGCGGTTGCGGAAGCGGGCGCGCCTGTAGAGCCCGCCGAAATCCCGATTTGCGCGCTTGAGGAAAAGCCCCTGCCCGCCTCGGACACTCCGCCTTGGGAAGAAGCCGTCCCGGTGGCCCTGCGCCCGGCGGGACCCGCGTCTTACCGGCTGCCATCGACCGACCTGCTCAACGAAGGGCAGGGCCGCAGTCCTTACGACGAGCAGGAGTTGAAAGACATCGCGGTGCGCATCAAGTCGAAGTTCGAAGAGTTCAACGTGCTCGGCAACGTGGTACAGATCAACCCCGGCCCGGTGGTGACCACCTTCGAATTCAAGCCCGAGGCGGGCATCAAGTACAGCCGCATCACCAC
>JBEKPZ010000033.1:0-36112 GCA_049520215.1 Bryobacteraceae bacterium
CCCGCTCTCGGAGTTTCCGGGTCAACCACTTCCGCGGACTCGATTCGCTTCGTGAGAAAGCGAATCCGTCCATCGATCTGGCGCAGCCGCCGCTTGCCGTACTGATAGTCGGCGTTTTCACTCCGATCGCCGTTGCTCGCAGCCCACGCCACCACCTCCGTCACGGCCGGGCGTTCCCTGGTGAGCAGAAACCGGTGCTCATCTTTGAGGCGCTGCAGGCCGTCTGGCGTTATGTAGTTCTTGCTTGGCGTCGCGGGGTCGTCCCCTTGCGGTTTTCTTGTAAACCCTTTTCGCATATCCTAGTCCTTCCAGCGCGAATCCAGTGGTGCCACACAGCTCTCAGGATATGGATAGTGCGATGCCTGTTCATAGGTTGTCGCCTCGATTCTGCCCTGAAATTGCTCAAGCACGATCCACAAAATGAAATTGGCGCAACGCCCCAACAGAGCTTGCCGATCACGCGCAGATTTCCTGTAAATGTTCTCCGTCTCCTCAAAACTGGATCCTCGCACGCAGGAAGCCGTGAAAGAATTAGAGGCCCCCAATGAACGCGGAGTGAAAACACTGTAGGTTGTCCGAGTTCCTGGGGAGTTCGCCGGCCCTAACTGATTGTTTCACGTCTTCCAATCTTTTATTGATCCGATCCGTCATCTCGGACAAGTGCGGGCGAAGGCATGCTGAGCGCGGAATACTCGCGCAAAGTCGCCTAGCGTTTACCGGCTCGGAGTGGATCACGGGTGTAAGGTCGGCCTCAAAAGCCACCGCCGTCCCGGCACACCCGCACCGTGAGGAACGCATCCTGCTCCCGCAAGCGTCAAGCGGCACCCACCTTATCAACCCCAACGTAGAAGCCCCCCAGCCTCCGGAGTTTCGGCCGGTAAACGAGTCACCGCCCCACAAAAAATTCCGCCCCATTCCTTTCAACCACTTGCGCAAAATGCCCACCGAATCCGCCCCACCCCGCCCGTAATATCAAAGTGGAATCGGGCCAAACGCGCCCGCATAACCAATCCCGCACAAACAACATGGACAAATCGCAAATGAAAGAATCGAACGAACCCCGCAAACCGACAGAGGCGCAGATGAACGCCAACCGCCGGAATGCCCAAAAATCAACCGGTCCACGTACCCCGGAAGGCAGAGCCGCATCCAGCCGCAATCGCCTGGTCCACGGCCTGCGCGCCAACAAACACCTCCTCCTCGACGAAGATCCCGAAGAATTCCTCATCCTCCTCAAAGACCTCCACGACCGCTTCCGCCCCGTCGGCGAGGGCGAAGAGGAATTGGTCATGCGCATCGCCTCCAGTCAATGGCGCCTCCACCGCACCCTCCCCATGGAGGCCGGCATCTACCGGGAGCGCCTCCAGTCGGTCGCCGCCGAAGACTTTGAGCTCAAACGGCAATTGGTCAACCATAAAAGGAACCACCAGTTGAACCCCGAGCATGTGCCCCCTGCCCCCGCCCCACCCGACGCCGGCGACCGCCTGACCCGCGCCTTCGACGTCGATTGCGCTCGCCGAAACTCGCTCGCCAACCTCGCGCGCTACGAAACCAGCATCGAGCGCTCCATCGATCGCTGCCTGCGCCAACTGGAAAGGTTCCAGGCCGCCCGGCTTGCCTCCGCCCCGAACCCCGAGGACCAGCCCAGTCCGCCTCCAGCCCAACCGTTACCCCCCCATTCCAGAGCCGAAAATGCCGAATCGCCCGCCGCAACACCCCCAGAACCAACGAATTGCCATTCGAACCCAAGAAATGAGGGTATCGCTCAATCCGGGGCACTCCTTGGGTCCGCCGCATTAGTCCTGGTGATGTATGCGCTCCTGCACGCTGTGCCCGGCCACAGCCCGCAAAGCTCGCCCCCGCCCGCGCCATGGAAAACGGAACTATCGTTCGTACCTGCTCGTATCCTCTATAGGCACGCATATGGCAACCTCGCGCAAGAAGCGGTCACTGAAGTGGATCTTGTTCCTTCTGGTGCCCCTGTTGGGGGGCGCGGCACTGTTCACCTTGAAGGCGATCGGCCGCGGTTCGCCTAAGATCGATCCGGAGAAGCTGGTGAAAGCCGAACGCATCGACTTGGCCCGCTCGGTGGTGGCTACCGGCAAGATCGAGCCGGTGACCAAAGTCGAGATTAAGTCCAAGGCCAGCGGAATCATTCAGAGTCTGCCCGTCAACTTCGGCGAGATCGTACACAAGGGTCAGATCATTTGCAAGCTGGACGAGAACAACGTGCTGCCGCAGGTGCGCCAATTCCAGGCGGCTCTCTCGCTGGCGGAAGCCAATCTGAAGAGCACGCAAGCCGACTACGAGCGCTACAAAGTGGACGCCGCCGGACCGGATGTGCCGTTCCTCAAGCGCGACATGGATCGCGCGCGCGGCCTGTATAAGGAGCAGTTGCTGGCACGCAACCTGGTGGACGACGCGGAGAAGAACTACGACATGGCCGTGAACCGCCAGAAGTCCGCCACCGTGAACCTGGGCGTGGCGGAGGCGGCCATCGCCAAGGCGCAAGCCTCCATCGAACAGGCCCGCGCGGCGCTGGCGCAGTCGGAGGAAGATCTGCGCAATACCACGATCGTCTCGCCCATCGATGGCGTGGTGCTTTCGCGCGACCGCGAAGTGGGCGACGCCGTCAGCTCGATTCTGACTATGGGTTCCGGCGCCACGCTGATCATGACGGTTGGCGATCTGTCGGAAGTGTATGTCAAGGGCAAAGTGGATGAGAGCGATGTGGGTAAGATCTACCTCGGTCAGCCCGCGCGCATTACCGTGGAGTCGTTCAAGGACGAGAAGTTCACCGGCAAGGTAACCAAGATCTCCCCGATGGGCGTGGAGAAGGACAACGTGACTACTTTCGAGGTGCGCGTTTCGATCTCCAACGAATCGCGGAAGCTGCGCGCCGAGATGACCGCCAATGCGGAGGTCATCCTGGAGGAGCGCAAGGGCGTCGTCGCGGTGCCGGAAGGCGCGATCCTTTATAACAAGGATAAGTCCACATCGGTTGAGATACCCGATGCGACCAGCGAGACAGGCAAGCGCAAGATCCCGGTGGTCATGGGGATCAGCAACGGCTCCAAGACCCAGATCGCCAAGGGCGTCAACGTAGGGCAGCAAGTCATCCTGCAGTAGTTAGCTTTAACAAGGTTACCGAGCCGCGACCGTGAGGGAGCGGTCTTGCCATGGGTTATCTTAACGAATTACTATCCGAAGTCGCATCCAGCCTCTTCCGCAACAAGCTTCGCAGCTTTCTGACGATGGCGGGCATCGCCTGGGGCGTGGCTTCCATCGTCTTGATCGTAGCTATGGGCGACGGCTTCAAGCAGGGCCAGCGCAACAACACCAAGCAGCTTGGCGAGAATATCGTGCTGCTGTTTCCGGGCCGCACGGAGAAGCAGGTTGGTGGACAGCGCGCGGGCCGGCAGATTCGCTTCACTTACGACGACATAGACGACATCCGCACGGAATGTTACCTGGTCAGCCGGGTGATCGGTGAGCTGCAGAATGGCGCGAAGGTAGCCAGCGCTTACAACAGCGGATCGTTCACCGTGAATGGCGTCGAGCCTTTGTACTCCAAGATTCGCACCATACCCATCGCGCAGGGCCGCTTCCTGATAGACCCCGACGAAACCGCCGCCGAGCGTGTGGCGGTGCTGGGCGACAACGTCCGCAAGCAGTTGTTTGGCGAGCGGCCGACCGCCATCGGGACGAAAATCTTCCTGAATGGTCTGCCGTTCCGCATCGTGGGTCTGATGCCGGCCAAGAACCAGAACAGCAGCTACAACGGGATGGACGGCGATAAGATCTACGTGCCTTACGCGACCATGGTTCGCGACCTGCCGCCCAAGGACGATAACTTCCACCCCGGCATCGTCAATGACATTATCTATGTGCCTTCCTCGCTGACGGGGTGGAAGGCGGCCCGCCAACAGGTGCTGCGGGTCCTGGGGCGCAATCACCAATTCGACGTGGACGACAAGGGCGCGGTCTACATCTGGGACACCGTGGAGAGCGCGGAACTCGTGGACCAGATTTTCATTTCGATGACCGCTTTTCTGGGAGCTATCGCGGTGATCACGCTGACGCTGGGTGGGGTGGGGGTGCTGAACATCATGCTGGTTTCGGTGACCGAGCGGACGCGCGAGATTGGCCTGCGCAAGGCCATCGGCGCCACGCGCCGGCGCATCATGATGGATTTCCTCGCGGAGGGCGTGATCCTGGCGGGGCTCAGCGGGGTGGTGGGATTTCTGGGCGCGTATGGGCTGGCGTCCGTGGTGAATTCGCTGCCGCTGCAATCGGATATGTTCGCGGGATTGCCGGTGAAGGGCGCCACCACAGCGTGGTCGTTCGGCGCGCTGGCCGTGGTGGCGATTGCTTCGGCGCTGTTCCCCGCCTGGCGCGCCGCGTCGCTGACGCCGGTGGAGGCGCTGAGATATGAACGTTAATTCGTATTGGGGCAGGCGGGTCTGGAGACCCGCCGCAGGCGTGGACGCCCGCCCCACTTGGGAGGTCTGTGAAAGATGCGGGTCAGCGCCATCTTCGCCGAAGCCGCCGCGGCGCTGAAGTTCAACCGGCAGCGCAGCATCTTGACCACCGTCAGCCTGGCGTGGGGCGTGGCCTGCTTCGTCATTCTGTATTCCTACGGCGACGGCTTCCATCTCGCGCTGCGCAAGGCTTTCATGGCCGTCGGCCAGGACCTGGTGCTGATGTTCGACGGCCAGACTTCCACGCAGGCAGGCGGCGAACGGGCCGGCCGCAAGATCCGTATGGAGCGCACCGATGTGGACGCCATTCGCGACGCCGTGCCGCTGGCCGTGGCCGTCTCGCCCGAAGCCATGGTGCATGGCGCATCCGTGGTGCGCGGCTACCGCACGCAATCCATCGCCGTGCGCGCGGTTTATCCGGTGTACGGACGCATCCGCAACATGAGCCTGATTACCGGGCGATGGCTGGGCCCGGAAGACGAAGCCCAGAAGGAGCGCGTCGCGGTGATGGGCGGCGAAGCGGCCAGGAAGATGTTCGGCGAAATCCCGCCCGAGGGCGAGGACATCTCTATCAACGGGCTGCACTTTACCGTGATCGGCGTGCTGAAGACCAAGACTCAGATCTCCAACTACAACGAGCCGGATAACGAATGCATTTTCATTCCGTATGACACGGGATCGCTGCTGCGCGACATCAAGTACCCGGATTACATCGTCTGGATGCCGGTGAATCCGCTGTTTCGCGCGGAGGCGGTGCGGCAGGTGCGCGAGACGCTGGCGCGCGTGCACAACTTCTCGGCCAACGACGAGCGCGCCATCCAGATTATCGTCTTCAACGAATTTCTGCGCATCGTGGATACCATGGGGATGGCGTTGCAAATCCTGCTGGGCTTTGTGGGAACGCTGACGCTGGCCATCGGCGGCGTGGGCCTGGCCAACATCATGCTGGTTTCGGTCACGCAACGCACGCGGGAGATCGGCATGTTGAAATCCATCGGCGCCACCAGCCGTTCGATCCTGTTCCAGTTTCTGCTGGAGGCCATGACCATTGTCACGGTGGGCGGCGTACTCGGCGTGGCGTGCGGGTACGGGGTCACTGCGGCGTTACAGACGCTGCCGCTGCTGGGGCCGCTGTTCAAGGACACCAGCGGCTCGGGCGACATTCACTTGCAGATTTCGCAATTCGCGGTGATGACTTCGACGCTGCTGCTGGAGTTTGTGGGGCTGATTGCGGGGCTGCTGCCGGCCATCAAGGCCGCAAGGATGAGTCCCATTGAAGCGCTTCGCTACGAGTAGCTCGTGGGGCAGGTTGTCAACCTGCAGGCCGATTGTCAATCGGCCTCCTTCATCCCACCCGCAATGCCTGCGCCGGATCGATCCGTGCGGCCCGCCGGGCTGGGATGTAACTCGCGGCCAGCGCCACCGCAATCCACAGCAGCGCGATCCCGATGTAAGTCGCGGGATCGGCCGGACTGATCCGGTAGAGCAGCCCTCGCATGACTCGCGTCAGCGCCAGCGCGCCGCCGATGCCCAGCGCGCTGCCCATCAGGGCTAGGGTCAGTCCGTGGCCCAACATGAGCCGCATGATATCGCAGTTCTGCGCACCCAAAGCCCGCCGGATGCCCAGTTCCTGGGTGCGCTGGGCGCCGGAAAACGCAATCGCCCCGTAGATGCCAACCGTCGCCAGCAGCAGCGCGACCGCCGCGAACAGACCCAGCAGCAGCATGGTCAACCGGCGGCTGCCCATGGACAAATCGAGGATCTCATCCATGGTCGCGATGTTTGAAATCGGCTGATCCCGGTCCACCGCCAGCACCTGGCTGCGAATGGCCGTAGCCAGCCGCCTGGGGTCGGATTCGGTGCGGGCCACCAGGTAAGCCGCCCGCGAACTGTGCATACGCGGGGTCACATAGAACTCCGGCGTCGCCTCCGCTGCCAGCCCTCCTTCGCGCACGTCGCCCACGATTCCTATGATTTGCATCCAGCCGGATCGGTCCATGCCTTCCCGCATGACTTGGCCGACGAGGCCGGCGAGGTTGTTTCCGCCAGGCGCGAACAGGCGGGCGAAGCTCTCGCTGACGATCGCCACGGGCGGCGCGCCGGGGCGATTGTCGCGCTCCTCGAACTCGCGCCCGTGCCGCATGGGTATCCCCAGTAAATGGAAATATCCCGGCGTGGCACTCTGGATCTGGCACATGGGCTGCTTGCTCACGTCGCCTTCGGGCTGCTCGCCAACCTGCACATTGGTCCGGAGCGCGGCGGACTGCGGGAGAGCCAGCGCGAAGGCGGCGCCGCGCACGCCGGGAAGCGCATTGGTGCGCCGCAGCACTTCGTCGAAGAAAGCCACGATTTTCGGATTGGTGTCGTAGCGCGCGGGCGAAAGCGCGATCCTGGCGGTGAACAGATTGGCCGGCTGCAATCCGGGATTGACGCTGCGCAGCTTCGCCACGCTCTCGATCAGCAGCGCCGCGCCAATCAGCAAGACGATGGACAAACCGATCTGGGCGACCACCAGCAGACCGCGGCTGGACATGGCCCGGTGTGCGCGGCCGGCCCGCCCCGCCGTAGCCCCGCTTTCGCGCAGCAGGTTGGCGATGTTCACTGCCGGCGCTTCGAGCGCGGGGAGCAGCCCGGAGAGGATTCCCGTCAGGCACGCAACCGCCACGCTGAAGGCCAGCACCGCACCGTCCAGCCGGATCTCGCCCGCGCGCGGCACGTTGAAAGCGGGCATGCTGACGATGGCGGCCAGAGCCCACTTCGCCAGCAACATGCCGAGCACGCCGCCCACCCCGGCCAGCACCAGGCTTTCGGCCAGCGCTTGGGCCATCAGGCGGCGGCGAGCGGCTCCCATGGCTGCGCGTACGGCGAATTCGCGAGCGCGCCCGGCGCTCCTGGTCAGCAGCAGGCTGGCGACGTTGGCGCAGGCAATCAGCAGGACGAAGCCCACTGCGCCGAAGAGCATCCAGAGAACGGGGCGCACGTCCGCCACGAGTTGTTCCTGCAGCGGGACCAGGCGGAGCGCCGCGCCTGCGCCGGAGTCGAGGCTTTCGGGGTTGGCGGCGACGTATTGCCGGTTCAAGACGCTGGCTTCGGCGCGAGCCTGTTCCAAAGTGGCGTCAGGCCGCAGCCGCGCGAATCCTTTCAGGGTGGTGACGAACGGCCAGAAGCGCGCCGGCACCGCGGAGGTTTCCGCTGGCCGGGTCACCCATACATCGAGGTCCGGAACGGGAAACTCGAAGCCCGCGGGTAACACTCCCACGATGGCGCATGGAACGGCGTTGAGGATGGCTGTCTTGCCCGCCAGCTTTGGGTCTGCAGCGAAGCGGCGCTTCCACAATCTGGAGCTGATCATGACGACGGGCGGACCGCCGGCGGTATCTTCTTCCGGAATGAAGGCACGTCCCAGCAGCGGCCGCACTCCCAGCACATCGAGGAAATTCGCTGAGACGCGCGCCCCTTTGAGCATCTCCGGATCGCCGCCGCCGGAGAGCGCCATATCTTCCGTGAAGCGCGAGAAAACGCCGAAACCCGCGAAGGACCGGGCGGTCTTGCGCGTCTCTTCATAGCGCAACGAAGTGAAACCGCCCTTTCCCCCGGCGCGCCGCGGATTGTCGACCGACACCTCGACCAGCCGGTCCGGATCGCCATAGGGAAGAGGCTTCAGCAGCACCGCGCGGATCACGGAAAACATGGCCGCGTTGCCGCCGATGCCCAGCGCCAGGACCATCGCTGCCGTCGCGGCGAACGCCGGATTCTTGCGCGCGGTCCGCAGCGCGTAGCGCACATCCAGCCAGACGTTGTCGAGAAATCTAGCGCTATTCATGAAGTACAGGCCCCTCTTACTGCCACCGGATCTGATCGAGTATAGCCCGAAGCCGCCGCCCCTTGCCAGGATTAATCGTCTCCACGAACCCCACCCGACCCTCGAGATGCGCTCGAAAATAGGGATGCGCATCGCGGTTCTGGCTCTGCGGGCCCAGGCGAACGCAATTGGTCAGAGTGGCCTTGAGCCGGTCGAAGTCGGCTCGCATCACATTCATGCAACGGTTGGCGACCAGGCCTGCCAGGTGTTGCCGCACGCCCTGGCGCATGATGCGGGTCTTGCGGTGATGTACGCTGAAGCCCTCTTCGTGGAGGATGGCGGCGACGTGCGTGGCGAACCGCTCTACACACCTCTCGAATGCCTCGCCGCCGGAAAAGGCGAGATCGTCGGCGTAGCGCGTGTACTGGGCGCCAGCCGATTTCGCCAGACCGGCCAGCCGGCAATCCACCCGGTAGGCGCAGAGGTTGGCCAGCGGCGGCGAAGTCGGTGCGCCTTGGGGCAGATGCGGCCGCGCATACAAGGCGCGCGCTTCCCGCAACTGCGCAGGAGGGACGTCGTACGCGGCCGCCCCATTCCAGGCATCGCGCGGGGTAGCGTTGGTGCAGATGCCCCCGAGCAGATCGGCGACCGATGCCGGATAGCCCATGGTGCGGAAGATCGCCTGAATCCTGACGCCCGCGATGGACGGAAAGAAATCCTGCAAGTCCATCCGCAAGACAACCCGTTGGCCCACATGCGGAGCGACGAAGGTCTTGATGGAGCGCCCTTTGGTGAATCCGTGTGCCGCCGGATGGGGCGGAATCGCGGCGAGGATCCCCGCCAGGATTTGCCGTTGCAGTTTCTTCAAGCGCACCTTGGGCGCTTCAATCAATCGAATCGCGCCGGAGCGCTTGGTCCGCACCTGATAGTGATAGTGTCGCAGCCGCGGCTGATTCCTCTTGTAGCCGAGTCCCCTGAGATCGGCGAACCATTCCAGTTCGCTGTGATCGAGCAGCAGCCAATCGGCCAGCTTTCCGGGGGATTCGATGGCGGGAACGCGCCACGCCGCGGCAGTCGGAACGGGCTGCATCCGCTGCGGTTCCGGCAGCCACCGCTCCACCCATAACTCGGTGGAGTATCTCGACCGGGCGCGGCGGAAGCCGGCGTCGCGAAGCAGAAACTGGACCACGTCCCTTTGATGCGGACGGGTACGGCCGGCAAACGCGTCGAGGTAGCGCCGCGCCAAGGGCCGAAGCCAGCGCCAACGCCTGCCCAGCGTCCGGCTGGCGCGGGCCACGATCTGTTCGACGGTTGGCGCCCCGGCGGCAATGGATCTGGCCAGCGCGGCCACAAGCGGTGGGACCAGCATGGTTAGCGGCGGCGGAAGGCTCCAACGAGTCCGACCCTGCGTGAGCCATTCTGCGCAGCCGCGCAGTGCCGCTCACGCGACGAAATGCCAGTTCCCACGTTACCCTGGGGTAACCCCAGAGAGGCCCAATCGGTCCCGCAAGCCCGATCCGAGCCAAGCTTGGAGCCTCCCGCCGCCGAACAGTATGGTAGCAGCAAGCACTATGGGGCAAACGTCCGGATGATCTTGCCGCTGTGGGCATCGCGCAGCACCACCGCGGCGTCCGAGAAAGCGGTCAGGAGGCGGCCTTCTCCAGCCCACACGATGGGCCCCTCGCCGTCAAATGGCGTACGGATGTCACGCATGTGCTGACCGGCCTCGCTGAAGATGGCGATGGACGGCGGGGACCACGCGAATAGTTCTTTGCCGCCCGGACTCCAGGTGAAGTCGAGGCAGTTGCAGGCGGTAGTCTTCTTGGGCTTGAGCGTTTCGGGGTCGAGGGCCGAAAGATTGACTCCGCGCACGGATGCCACCAGGGAGTCTTCGCTGGTCCAACCCACCTTCACGGCGGTGGCATGCGCGCCGATGTCCAAGTTGAAGGAGCTGACCACGCGGCCGCTGGTGGTTTCCCAAGTCGACAGCTCGCCGTTGTCGGTGGCCACCGTGTAGTATTTCTCGGTTGGATGCCACACTATATCGGTGATGATGGCGCGCGTTTCCAGCCGGTGTTGCCACTGCGTGTGCCCTTGGGCGTTGATCAGGAAGATATCGCGCCCGATGGCCACCAGCATCGAATCGACCTGCTGCGACCAGCTAAAGGCGGTAATGCCCTTCACCAGCAGCCGGTGAGGCACCAGCGCGGTGGAGGCGCCCGAATCCGAATTGTACGAAACGAGACCGGCATCGCCCTCCTGGGTGAAGGCGAGGTGCCGGCCGCCGGCGCTGAAATGCACTAACGGCAGGTTCAGAGTGTTTTTCGGTCCGGACGGGTTGTACACCTTCTTCACACGCCCCGATTCGAAATCCCAAACCACTACCTGGCCGCCCCGGTAGGCAGCCGCCACCAAGCCTTTCTCTTTGGTAAAACCGATGGACAAAACGGCCCGCTGCAAGTCGGCCGCGGCCATCTGCAGGCTCAAAAATGTTGCGGCAGCCGCGGCGAGCAAAACTCGTTTCATGGCTTAAACTCCGAAGTAGAACACCGCATGGTCTCACACCGGCGGGATGCGCCGCTTGCCTGCGCGTTGCGCGTTGCGTCAGGAAGGCGAGCAGCGGAGCTAAAATCGAGCGATGGACGGAAAAGTCACGCGCCGCGGGATGGGTTTGATGCTCGGCAGCCTAGGGGCCGCCTCGGCGCTCGGTCAAACCCGGAAGCAAGGCGCCGACATTCACCAGGATGTCGATTTCAGAACCGGGGACACGGCCGAGATTCAGCCCCAGCCGGGCGCGGCATTCAAGCTGTTCGGCGGGCGCATTGAAGGCCGCAACGTGGAATTGGCGCCGGATCGGAGGATCGTGCAGGCGTGGCGTCCCGCTTCGTGGCAGCCCGGCGTGTATTCGATTGTGAGATTCGAACTGATTGCACGCGGCTCTGGAACCCGTATCGAGTTGGACCATGCGGGATTTCGAGAGGACCGATGGGAGAGCTTGAACGAAGGCTGGCCGGCCAGATATTGGGAGCCGCTGCGCAAGTACGTAGACGGCTGAGGCGCGTTCTTCGTCATTGGGCACAACGTGTTTCGCATCGTGCCAGCTACGGCCGCTGGCGCGCGCGCAGCTCAGACGGCCCAAGCGTTGCCGCTTACGGCGAGGAGATTGGTACCGCGGCTATCTGCTTGCGCGTGCGGCGGATTGAGGCGGCCGCTCGCAGTTCGCCTCGATTCAGGTTTGCGCACTTCTACAAAGACCGGCAGGCGTTAGGTGCTAAGAGGCGTTTATCTGCTCCCGGCCGCAACCTGTGGGCCTCGATCCTGGCACACGGATTGTGCGATACGGCTGCCGTGGTGGCGCTTTTTGTGGGGTGGGCAACGTAATCTTCTTCGATTTGCGCTAAAGCCACGGTTGGATCGGCCGATAAGGTGACGTGGAGTTAATACCGACTGTTGTGGCCATCGTGCGGGACGGGGAAAGTCTGCAGACGATTCACGCCACGCTAGAAGCGCAGGGCATGCAGGTGCTGGCGGCCGGCGATGCCGAAGAAGGTTGGGATCTGATCCGCCGGTCGCACGCCGACGCCATCCTGGTGGAAGCCGCGGTGGCGGATGGGACCAGCCTGCTGGAGCGCATCGCGGACTGGGATCCGGGCGCGCAGGTATTGCTGCTGACGGATCATTACACGGCGGAATCCGCGGTGGAGGGCATCCGCCACGGAGCGTGCGACTGCCTGAGCAAGCCGCTTTCGGCCGAGACGCTGGGGCGGCGGGTCGGAGAGGTGCTGCACGAGGCGCGCTTGCGCCGCGAGACGCTGGAACTGGATGGGCGGCTCCTCGAAAGCTTTCGTTTCCACGGGATGGTCGGCCGCAGTCCGCAGATGCTGGAGACGTTCGCGCGGATCAGGCGGGTGGCGCCGCATTACCGGATCGCCTTGATCAGCGGCGCCACCGGCACGGGGAAAGAACTAGTGGCGCACGCGTTGCACGATCTGAGCCCGGTGGCGGCGCGGCGGTTCGCGGTCTGCAACTGCTCGGCAATCGTGGAGACGTTGTTTGAAAGCGAGCTGTTCGGCCACGTGAAAGGCGCATTCACGGGCGCGGCGCAGGACCGTACCGGACTGTTCGAATACGCGCAGGGCGGCACCGTGTTTCTGGACGAGATCGCCGACATGCCGTTGAGCACGCAGAGCAAGCTGCTGCGCGTGGTGCAGAACCAGGAATTGCAGCGGGTGGGCTCGCCGGAGGTACGCAAGGTGGATGTGCGGGTGATCGCGGCTACCAACCGCGACATGCGCGCGCTGGTGGCCGAAAACCTGTTTCGCGAGGACCTGTACTACCGCCTGACGATGGTGGAATTGAAGCTGCCGCGGCTGGCGGAGCGCAAGGAGGATCTACCCCTGCTGGAGCGCCACTTCGTGGAGAAGTTTGCGCACGGCTACGGCAAGCGTATCGGCGGCATTGCGCGCAGGGCGCAGGCGGTGCTCTCGCGGCACAGTTGGCCGGGCAACGTGCGCGAGGTGGAGAACGTGCTGGGGCATGCCTGCATGATGGCGGATTCCGAGTTCATCGACGTGCGGGATTTGCCCGATTATCTGCAGAGCGGCATCCCTGTTGCGGCGGCCAATGAACCGGAACTGATGCCGCTCGCGGACCTGGAGCGCCGGTATACACAGCATGTGCTGGAGCGTGTAGGCGGGAACAAATTGCACGCTGCGCAGGTCTTGGGGATCAGCCGCGCCACGCTGTACCGGATTCTCAGGGATGGGAACAGCGAGGCGGGTGGGCCGCTGGTCGACTTCCTGGGACGGACGGCGGCTGGGGCGCGCCTGCGGATTCAGTAGACCGGCGATACCGGGATGGCAAGGTGCCCGCGCCTGGCCAATCCGACAACTCGCGGATGCGCCTCGGGAGGATCGAGCGGGTGGCCGATTTGAAAAACTTCAGGCCGCCTCTTCTGCTTCTGGGGAAGAGCGGGGCTCAAGCCCCGCGCTGGCTAGATCCCGCCCTCCAGGTTTCGATTCAGCTATTGCCAAGGGCCAGCAGGCCTTCGAGCGTATGCAGTTTATCCGGCTGGCCCATCACGATCAGGTAATCGCCGGCGGAGATAGCCGTATCGGCCGGGGGATTGAACACCATTTCGCCATCGCCTTTGCGGATGGCCAGCACGATCACGCCGAACTGCCGGCCGATCTGCATCTCGCGGATGCTCTTCGAGACTAAGTCGCTCTGCCCGGAGACGCGCACCTGTTCGATCACCACCTTCAGCCCGGCGGCCTGCGTGGTGAAGTCCAGGAACTGCACCACGTGCGGACGCAGCAGGGCTTGCGCCAGACGATGGCCGGTGATGGCGTAAGGAGCGAAGACCGCATCGGCGCCGGCGCGGCGCATCTTCTCCTCGGCGCTGTCTTCGGCGGCGCGGGTGGCCACGTAGATTCCAGGATTGAGGAACTTCGCCGACAGCAGCACGAAGAGGTTGTCGGCGTCGGTCGCGAGCGCGCACACCAGTCCTTTGGCGCGGGCCACGCCCACGGCGCGCAGCGTTTCGTCACGCGTGGAATCGGCGGCCACCGCCAGCATGCCGGCCGTGATGGCCTTCTCCACGCGGTCGTGGTCGATATCCACCACCACGAACGGCACACCGGCCTGCTGCAATTCGGACGCTGCGCCGTGGCCCACGCGTCCATAGCCGCAAATCACGAAATGATTCTGTAACTTGTCGATCATGCGTTTGTTCCGCCGTTTGCCTATTAACTCGCCGAATTCCGCTTCGATCACTGTCTGGGTAATGGCGCCGATGGCTACCAGGATGGTAGTCACGCCCACGATCAAAAGGAAAGAATTGAGAATGCGGCCGGGAAGGTGCAACTGGTCGCCATAGCCGACCGTGGTCATGGTCAGCAGCGTGGTGTAGAAAGCGTCAAAGAGGGAGTAATGCTCGATGAGCATGAAGCCCACCGTGCCGATCGCCAGTACAGCCGCCAGCGCCAGGGCGACGAACAGGAAGCGGCGCGTCAGCCGGTCGATGGATTGAAACGGCGGGGTCACATCGTGTTCTTCCGGAAGATCAGGATATGCTGCCGCGGCAGGTTTTCCAAGGTCTTCTCCAGCCGGAAACCTTCCGGCTCGATTTCCGCCTTCACCTCCGCCACGCTCATCTTGTGCGCCGGCAGGATGGGCACTTGCGGATCTTCCTTGCGATATTCGAGCAGCACCATGCGGCCGCCGGGGGTGAGCGACGCACGGATTTTCCGCAGCATCGCTTGCGGGTGGGAAAACTCGTGGTAGACATCCACCAGCAGCGCCAAGTCGATGCGGCCGGCCGGCAGGCGCGGATCGTCCTCTGCGCCGAGCACGGCTTCGTAGTTCGCCAACTTGCGCTCGGCCATGTTCTGGCGCAATCGGTCGAGCATGGCTGGTTGAATGTCGACGGCGTAGACTTTGCCCTCCGGTCCGACACGGGAGGCCAGACGCCAGGTGAAGTAGCCGACGCCGGCGCCGATGTCCGCCACCACCGCGCTTTTGAGAGTGCCGATGGCGGCGCCGATCGCATCGAGTGCCTCGTTCGGGGCTTCTTCGGCTTCGCGCTCGGGCCGCACCAGCCACGGCGCGCCACCCATGCCCATGACGGGCGCGGTCTGGCGGCCGGTGACGGGATGCACGTCCTGGCAGCAGGCCAGCGTTTGGAGGGCGAGGAGACAGGCTAGCAGCGTGCGGGACATTAAGAGGGCCCGCTCGGTTGGCGTTGGATGTCGCGTAGAAAAGGAACGGAAAAAGGCGCAAGAGCGAGAAGGACGATGCCCCAAATGAGATGTCCAGTTACGAATTCGACCATCCCGGCAGTGGCGAAAAGTATGGCAAATGCAACACGAATGCGCCATCCCACTGGTATCAATCTCAGGTGGGCCAGCGACATTACAATGCCGTCAAATAGGCAGATGCCATATGGAATATTCTGCCGTAGGGCATACGTGACGCCCCCGACGGGGAGCAACGCCCCCGAACTGACATAGAACCACCTTGGCAGCGGCGCCTCCTTGCTCGTTAGGTTTGCACCAGAAGCCGTGCCCATATTGCACTATTATCTCTTTTTCCGAACGAAGGGCCAAGGGTTGCTTTCGATAAGGCCTCACAGTCACAGTCAACCACGGTCACCGCACCCGACTTACCGGGAACACGGGAGAGAACCGGACCTCCGCACAAGAAACAAACCTGCCGCCGTATCTCGTGACCGTGGACTTCTCGCCAGCACTGCTCGCCGTGCCCTGTGGAAATCGTCTTCGGGAGATCCTTCCAGCACGCCGAGCCTCTCAAGCCAATTCTCAAAAGCGAGTTCAACAATTTCCTGCTGTTGGTCTGTCATCGACCTTCCAGAACGAACTGGGATTATCCTCACGCTGTTTGCCATGATCGGGTCCTTTCGCTGAAGCCTGTGAGGAATCCTACAAGAACCAGTGTGGGCAGATCAAGTCCGAATTTGGTCCCGGAAGAACCCCGGAAAGCCGATTCACTCGATCGAAGCCCATGGAGCAGATCGCCGCCAGGGTGCTTCGAGAGATCCGCAAACACCCCGGTCTTTCCTGCTTGCGTAAGCTGTCCGAGGTGGAGTTGCACGAGCGGAGCCCTCAGATTGCGGAGCACCTGGGCCACGGGCTATCGGCGGGTCACGAAGCGGAAATCGAGCGACGTCACAAGATCCCGGGAACGGTGCGCGGCTCGCCAGGACTTCGATGGACTGTACGCGCAAGAAGAACTGGAGCGCCGTGTGGGCGCTTCTTCTGCGAATACTCACATGGTGCGCGGCGACGAAACCGCCTGGCGCCGGGCCGCGCACGCTACCGCTTGACGTTTATTTCTTCAACGTGCGAATGAAGGCCACCACGTCGGTCGCCTGCGCATCGCTGATGGCTACCGCTTTCATTTTGCCGTTGCCCGCAACGATGTCCTTCTTCAGGTCCGCATCCGACTTGGCCTGCACTTCCGCCGAGCCCAGCGCACGCATCTTCATCGCCGCCATGCCGGCGCCGTCCGCTTTGTGGCACATTTTGCACTTGGCGTCGTAGACCGCCTTGCCATCGGCCGCCGCGCCAAAGGCCTGGACGGCGCCTAATGCCAGAAAAACCGCACAAACAGGTAAGAATCTCATTTACTACCTCCTCGGCGCATTGTATCGCAAAGCGAAACGATGTGGACGGCCCGGTAGGCGCGCAGGGCGCACTGCGCGCGGGCTGTATGGCGATCATACAGAAAATGTACTTTACTACGGCGGACGGCGCGGCACGGTTGGGCCAAGCTTTTGATTCCACAATTGCGGCTGCGTGGCTCGAAACGTGCCATCGTAGTGAGCATGACAAGAGATTGGGAAGGCCATCTGGACCGATGGACCACCGCGGGCCTGCTGGACGCCGATTGCGCGAGCCGCATCCGCGCCTGGGAGAGCACCCGGTCGCGCTCACAGGGCCTCGGTTGGCCCGTTCGAATCGCGCTGGCATTTGGGGCGATCCTGCTCGCTGCCGGCGTGTTGCTGTTCGTGTCCGCGCATTGGGACGAGCTATCGCCCGCGGGCCGCATGTCGCTGCTGGCGGCGACCGTGGCGGTTCTGCACGGCTGCGGCGCCGCGGTGGCGCGCCGCTTCGAAGGGCTTTCCGTCGCGCTGCACACGGTGGGCAGCGTGGCGCTGGGCGCAGCCATCGCACTGGCGGGACAGATCTTCAACTTGAACGAACACTGGCCGGCGGCGGTGCTCTTGTGGGCCATCGGCTGTGCCGTCGCGTGGCTGCTATTGAGGCACTGGACGCAAGGCGCGCTGTGCGCCATACTGTTTCCCTGGTGGCTGGCGGGCGAGTGGGACGAACGCGGGGCGTTCGCGAATTCGCCCTCGCTGCTGCCTATCTGGGTGGGCATCTGCGCACTGAGCTTCGCCTATCTGAGCGCGCGCCGCTCGGCGGAGGATGGACCGCTGCGCAAGGCCTTGGCGTGGCTGGGCGGGCTCGCATTGCTGCCGGCGGCCGCCACCGTGGCGTCGTTTGGCGTGTGGGAGCGCGGGGACGTGGCGCGGGGATCGGAAGCCTACTGGACGGCGTGGGCGGTCGCGCTGCTCGCTCCGCTGCTGGTCGCGGTGGCGCTCGATAGCCGGAGGGCCGCTTGGAACGCAGCCGCCATTGCCTGGACCCTGGTGCTGGCCCTTTGCGGCAACGCGCCGCACACGTCGCTCGCGACGTACGCCTGGTGCGCGGTCGGCGCGGCGGGCCTGGCGGCGTGGGGCATCCGCGATGGACGCGCCGAGCGGGTCAACCTGGCGGTGGCCGGCTTGGCCGTCACCGTGCTGGCTTTCTACTTCTCGAGCGTCATGGACAAGCTGGGCCGATCCGCAAGTCTGATCGGGATCGGCCTTCTGTTTCTGGGCGGCGGCTGGACGTTGGAGCGGATGCGCCGGCGGCTGTTGGCGCACATGTCGCTGCCGCAGATGTCGAAGGAGGCTTTATGAAACCGGTGTATCGCGGTTTGGCGGTAGCTGTTTTGCAGTGTCTCATCGTGCTGAGTGTGGCGGGCAAGTATGCTCTCGATCGCGAGCGGTTGCCGCGCGTTTGGGCCAAGGCCGTGCCCTTCGATCCGAATCTGTTCGTCCGCGGACGCTATGTGAGTTTGCGGCTGCAGGTGGATGCCCCTGCGAATGCGGGGCAATGGGTGTCCGCCCGCCTTTCCGCCGTCGAAAGCCGCCTCGAGGCGACATCGGACCCCGCCGGCAGCGTGCAAATCGTGCGGAGCGGCGCGCAGTGGACGCTCGTCGAACCGGTCGCGTTCTTCATTCCCGAACATGTTCCCGATCCTTCGCGCCGGGCGCCGGGTGAGGAACTTTGGGTGGAGGTGAGCGTGCCCGCAAGGGGCAGCCCGCGACCGATCCGGCTGGGGGTTAAGAGGAACGGGATTGTGACCCCGCTGGAATTGCAATAGGGCTGGCTCAATTTGTGGGGCAGGCAATGCCGCCCAGAGCCCAGACCAGACTCCTTGGTTGCACGCGGACCGCGGACAATTCTCTGGTTGTCAAGGCAAAGTAGAAATGTCCTATTCTCTGGTTTGCGCTGGCGGCATAAAGTTTGATACCATGTGGCCCGCTACCGTGGTGGCGCACAAACAGGGGCCTACACTCCGTGTTTTGAAAACGCCCTTCATGGCAGAAATGAGGCCGGACGATGAATAAGCAAAGTCTTTTCTTAGCAGCCCTCCTGGCGGTTTGTGCCGCTTTCACAGCGTGCGTGACCTCGTCGGCGGTCGACGATTTTGCCAAGGTCTCGGCGCAAGCGGCAACGCTCTTCCCGGCGGTTGCTGCTATTCCCTACAACAGTTGTGTAGCGATCGAGAAGAACACACAACTGGCGAATGTAACTGATTTCAACGGTAGTTTTAGTTTCGATCAGACAAAGATTGCATCAGCCTGCCAGGTGGCCCAAGACACCTCGGAACGCCTCACGAAGACTTATGCAGTTCTCACCGCGTATGTCACTGCCCTTGACAAACTAGCGTGTGGGAACGCTCCCACGTATGACACCAACATCAAGGGAGCCGCGGAGAAAATTCCCGGTCTGAACACGGCGCAAAAAACGGCAGTCAGCGGCCTCACGAGCTTGATTGCGGACCTGGTGGACAAGCACTACCGGCAAAAGGAAGCGGCCAAAGCGATACATCAGGCGCAACCTTGGGTCCATGAGCTGTCCGTTATGCTCAAAGACCAATTGCCGCTCCTCGTCAACGAACGTTTGAAGAACGAGCTCGACTCTTTAGGCAGCTTGTACCGGGACGCCGCCAGGTTCCGGGTTAAGAACGATCCCAACAAGCCCCCGATTGAGGTAACGGACCCGATTCTGATAACGGCCAGCTTCGCCGAGAAGCAAGTCATAGTTCAGCAGGAACGCGACGCGATTTCCGCATTTGAAACCATTTTCGTCAAAATCGACGAAGGCCACACCGCTCTCGACAAAAGCCGCGACAAGCTCTTCGACAAAAGCACAATTCAGGAGTTGTTTCAAACTGCGTCGGACATCAAGACGCAGGTCGAAGCGGTCGAGGCTGCATTCAAGCCAAGCGCGGGCGCCAAGCCCAAGAAATAGCATTTCACTTTAGCCAGGAGATCAACCAATGCCGAATCCAACTCAAGATCAAGCGTTACAGATCGCGCAGGCTTTTTCGGGGTTTGCCACGACTGTGGAGAACTACCGGTTCGATCACTCCAGCGCACTGTCCGATCTGCAGCAAGCGAACTTGCGAAACGTGGAAACGTGGCTCAGAGCCACATCGAATAACTTTGTGGATATGGGTATCAATCTGGCTCTGGACGACGTCCAGGATGCGTTACAAGGTCTAGGCGCCATCACCACGAAACTCAATGAGGACCTCAAGACGCTGGCCGACATCAACAAGGCGTTCCAGGTTATTGGGGTGCTGCTTCAGGTCGGAACGGCTTTCGCGACCGGCAATCCGGCCGGGATCGCGACGGCGCTCGAAGGCGCCGTGACCAAATTGACTACTCTAGGCGCGGCCGCGCCTGCACAGGATAATAAGGTCTCTGGCGCTACGGGCAGTAAGTGAACATTTCTTGTGCAGAGTTGTTTAAGGCGCGTTTGCACGCAGGAGAAGCGGCTCGGCGCGCGCCACTGAGAAGCTACCGCAGGGGATTGCCGCGGTCCGTTGCAAAGCAAGAGTGGGGAACCAATGGCGGGGCGGTTGGTGGCTAGGGCTGAGCCGCAAGCGCGGGTTCATCATTGCTTATGATGGGAATGAGCCCCTTCCATGCCCGCACCAGCCCCGCGCGAAGCGCTTTCCCCTGCCCTTCTGCGGCACATCTCCGTGCAACTCGGCGTGCCTCCGTCCAGCCTGGCGGGCACCATCGGGTTGCTGGATGAAGGCGCCGCGGTGCCCTTCATTGCGCGCTACCGCAAAGAGGTCACCGGGAATCTGGACGAGGTACAGATCCGCTCCATCCAGGAAAAGCTGGAGTACTTTCACGAGTTGGAAGATCGCCGGCGCACCGTGCTCGACTCCATCGGCGAGCAGGGCAAGCTCACTCCGGAATTGCGCGCGCGGATCGCCTCCGTGCTGGAAAAGAACGAGCTGGAAGACTTGTATCTGCCTTACAAGCCCAAGCGGCGCACCAAGGCGTCCATCGCGCGCGAAAAGGGGCTGGAGCCGCTGGCCCGCTATCTGTGGGAGCAGCGGGAGACCGGCATGCCGCTCGACCGGTTCGCGGCCACTTTCGTCAACGCGGAAAAGGAGGTCGCCTCGGCGGATGAAGCGCTGGCCGGCGCACGGCATATCGTGGCCGAGTGGATCGCCGAGCGTGCCGAGTTCCGCCAAGCCATCCGCCGCATGATGGCGGAGCATGGCGTGGTCGCCAGCCGCGCGATTGAAGGCGTGGAAGATCCGGAGCGCAAATATGCAACGTACGCCGCGTACCGCGAGCCGGCGGCCAGGATTCCGTCGCACCGTATGCTGGCCGTGCGGCGCGGCGCCAAGGAAGGCTTCCTCACCTTCGAGATCGAGATGGATCCGGCGCCGCCGGTGTCCTGGCTGAAGAGCCGCGTGTTGCGCATGCGCGGCGCTTGGACGCCGCACCTGGAGCAAGCCGTGGAGGACTCCTACGAGCGCCTGCTGAATCCTTCGATTCAGGCGGAAGTGCGGCAGGAGTTGAAGGACCGTTCCGACGGCGAAGCCATACGGGTCTTCCGCGAGAACCTGGGGGATCTGCTGATGGCGCCGCCCGCCGGCATGCTGGGCGTGCTGGCTATCGACCCCGGCATACGCACGGGATGCAAGCTGGCGGTAGTGGACGACACCGGCAAGTTCCTGGAGAGCGCAGTCATCTATCCGCTGGCGCCGCGCAACGACCTGGCCGGGGCGGCGAAGACGCTGGCCGGATTGATCGCCCGCCACCATGTGCGCGCCATCGCCATCGGCAATGGCACAGGCTCGCGAGAGGTATCGGCATTGGTGCGCGACTTCCTGCGGCAGGCCGCCCTGCCCCATGTATTCAGCGTGGTGGTGAGCGAATCGGGAGCTTCGGTGTATTCCGCATCGGATATCGCGCGGCAGGAGTTTCCGGATTTGGATGTGACCATCCGCGGGGCCATCTCCATCGCGCGGCGGCTTCAGGATCCGCTGGCCGAGCTGGTGAAGATCGATCCCAAGGCGATCGGCGTGGGACAGTATCAGCACGATGTGGATCAGCGCAAACTCAAGCAGGGGCTGGAGGCCACCGTGGAGTCCTCGGTGAACCGGGTGGGGGTGGATTTGAACACGGCGTCCTTCGCGCTGCTGCGGTATGTGGCGGGTATCAAGGAGCGCACGGCGGAAAAGATCGTGGAATACCGCAACGAGCATGGGCGGTTCCGTGCGCGGAGGGAGACGCTGGCGGTGGCCGGATTCGGCCCCAAGACGTTCGAACAGGCGGCCGGCTTCCTGCGCATCCGCGGCGGCGACGATCCGCTGGATATGACGGCGGTACACCCGGAGTCTTATCCGGTGGTGGAGCGCATGGCGCAGTCGCTGGGCGTAAGCGTGCCGGAGTTGATCGCGCGGCCGGAGTTGCTCGACAGCCTGCGGCTCGAGGCGTTCCGGACCGATACGGTGGGCGACTACACGCTCGCCGACATCCGGGAGGAACTACGGCGGCCGGGACGCGATCCGCGCGAGAAGTTCACGGCACCCGAGTGGCGCGACGACGTGAAGGAGATCGGCGATCTGAAACCTGGAATGATCCTGGAAGGGGTGGTCACCAACGTCACAAACTTTGGCGCGTTCGTGGATGTTGGCGTGCATCACGACGGGCTGGTACACGTGAGCGAACTGGCCGAACGCTTCGTGAAGGACCCGCATGAAGTGGTCAAGGCCGGCCAGATCGTGCGCGTGCAGGTGATGACGGCGGATGCCAAGACCCGGCGCATCGGGTTATCGATGAAGGCGCTGGCCGCGGCGAAACGCTCGCCTGGAGTCGCGCCACAGTACGGTACTATCTGAAACGGGTACCGTTTAGCAAGACCGCCGAGCCGCCAGTACGGCGTCCATTGACTCGACCCGCCATTCACGCCAACATATAGACAAGTTAGACAAGTTATTCGCGCGGCAGGAGCGGCCTGAGAGGTCGCCGTAGGCTGAGAGCCTGCCCCACAGTTCAATTAAATTCGGAGAAAAGAGTAAATGAAGTTATTAGTGACAGCGTTCTTTATGATATTAGCGATGTTGCCGGCGCCGGGTATGGCCGGCACGTTGGACATCGATGTTACTGGAGTGCTTGGCCCGGTGTTGCAGGGTAGCGATGCAATACGCCTCTCGGGAGCGACCTTCACGGCTACGGGCGCGATCGATGCTAGCGCTGTTCCCGTCGGCATCTCAGGCGGCGCATATGTCTACGACCTCTCGGGCGACGTGCAAATCACGCTGGGCTTACTGACGCTAACGGGCTACAACCCGGAACTGATCTTATCCGCGCCGTCCTCCGGCCCGGATACTGCGATCCTGGACTTTAGCGTGACCGAATATGGCTTCGCACCGGTAGTCGAGGCGTTTTTGACGCTGCCTCCGGGCACGCTAAATGGGCCTGGAGTTCAGCCGTTCTCGGCTAGCGTAAGCGAGCCGGACAGCTACGTTACGTATGCTCTTCCCGGCGAGGAGGACGTGATATACGCATCGCTGGGCATCACCGGCAATGCATCCATGGGCGGGACCCCGCCAGCCAGCGCACCGGAACCGGGGACCGTCGGTTTGCTTGCGGCCGGCCTGGCGCTGGCGATCGCCATGAAGAACATGAAGAAGAAGGGACACAGCCGGTAGGTGCTATGCGCGCACAATCCCCTGGCGGATAGCGTAGCGCACCAGGCTGGCGGTTTCGTGGACCCCCAACTTCTCCATGATGCGGCTGCGATGCGAATCGGCGGTCTTGTAGCTGATGCCCAGCATGGTGGCGATCTTCTTGGTGGAAAGGCCTTCGGCTACCAGCGCCACCACCTGCAGTTCGCGCGGCGTGAGTGGACTGACCACCGCCGGGCGCCCCGGCCCAGGAACCTCCACGCAGGAGCCGAGGTAGCCGCGGAATTGGCCGTCTTTGTCGAACTGGGCCGTACCTGCGTCCCGAATCCAGCAGTATTGCCCGTCGGCCCTTTGCAGGCGGTACTCCATTTCAAAGGACTGGTGCGCGTCGAACGCCCGCCTATAGGTATCCAGACAGCGTTGCCGGTCGTCGGGATGTACGCCTTCGAGCCAGCCATTGCCCATCTCCTGCGCCATCGTCCGGCCTCGGAATTCGAGCCAGGGGCGATTGAAGAACGTGCAGAGCCCGTCGCGGCCGGATGACCAAAGCATGAAAGGCGACTGGTCGACCAGTTCGCGGAATCGACCGTCTTCCGGTCCGGAGTAGTCTTCGGTTGAGGAGGTAGCCTGCATCGTCTTAATGAAATGTTAATGCCTTTCTGGCCGAGTCGCAAATAGGGCTGGTACTTTTCTTACAGTGAAACCCTGAACCTGAAACGGCAGCAGGGGTGTACGCCAAATTCGTAGGTGGAAGAGGCGCGGGTCATCCAACGGAGCGTTGTTCCCAGAACTCCTCCCAGCGACCGCTAGGTGACAGCAACGCAAGGCGATGATGGCGTTGGCATGGGCGACCGTCCAGCGCATTCCCGACTGCTTCAGTCGGAGCCCGATGACGGTCTTGCAACCAGCTTCGACGACTCCGGAACCGACAAAATAGACCTTCGCTGCTAACTCCCGGCCCAGCGCCGCCTGGTCAAGGCCGCCGTACAGAACCCGTTTCTGGAATCGGTTCAAACCATTGCCGAACTGACCGGCGTTTCCGCCTCCAAACGCAGTCTGGAAGAGATCCTACCGGACGCGGCTCAGGACTTTGACGCGTTCTACCAACAGCGCTCGGTTGCCGCTGCCGCCGGCTCGATCCTGGTGGCGGTGGTCGACGGTAAGGGCATCGCCATGGTCAAACCTTGCGGCGCACAACCGTCTTCACCCGCGCGCCTTGGGTGCGGACCCCGCAACAAGTCATCGAAAGCCTTTTCCCCACCGCCCGCCCGGCATCGCGTGAGGCGCCTCCGCCCCCACGTCCGGAGAACCAGCGAGTGTGGGCGAGTTTGCTCAAGGGCAAGGCCGCCGTGATTGAGGAGGTGGCGGAAGAGATGGACCGGCGCGATCCCTCGCGATCAGCGACGCGCCTGGCCTTGACGGACGGTGAACGTGCTCTCCAGATTCGAGTGGACCAAAAACTCAATGTCACCTTGATCCTGGATCTGATGCACGTGCTGGCGAAACTCTGGAAGGCCGCCTATGTCTTCCACGCCGAGGGAAGCCTGGAAGCCGATCTTTGGGTCCCCTCTTGCTCCGGTAGCCGCCAGGATCCTACTGCTCGCCGACCTGCCATTTCCAAGGATCCTCGTCCATGTCTGCTACGTGGAGGGGAAAGCGAAGGAACGGCGTATGGGCTCGCTCCATCGGGAAATCGTCCGACACGATATGCCTTGCCTACTGACCAGCGGAGACGAACCCGAAGGCCTGGATCCGCGCATGCGCCGACCGACCGCTACCGATATGAACGAACAACGCCGTCGTCTGTGAACCGGCGGAGCTCCTGGAATGGCCCCAAAGCGCCAGACCCGGAGCTACAGCGTGGCACAGCGGCCGGACGCTTTGGATTCAACCCGGGCGGCAGTCGGAGAATTTAGACGCCAATGGTTTCCGGTTCGGCGAATCTCTGGTATAGTTTGGGCAGTGTTCTCAGAATTGGGACGTTTGTCCGCTGAGGGGTTCCAGCAATTAAGCAAATCGAGCCTCGGGCGGGCTTAACTGGGGCGGACCTCTTGGAAACGCTACGGCGCAGGATCTATAGGCTTTACCGGCCGACAATACCGTCATTGAGTGCATTGAGTCCTAGCGAGCAACTCGCGGCCAGGGCCTTGCACCCTATTGTGTTGGTTTCACTGGCGTGGGTGGGGCTGTGGTACGGTCTGATCCCGCGGTTGCCAAAACTGCCCAGCGCCGTGCTCAGCAGCAGCGTCGGCGTCGCCTTGCTCGTGTCGCTCGGCCTCCTCTGGCGCGGACATGTGCGCAAGGCGACCTGGGTCTTCGTAATCGCTCAGTGGTGCTGGGGGGCCGTCATGGCTCTGCTGTACGGGGGCATCCACAGCGTGGCCCTGATCAGCTTTGTTCCAGGCTTAGTGACCGCCGCGATCCTGTTGGGAAAGAAGGTGGCGATGTGGGGCGCCCTGGGGTTTTTGGCATTCACCCTGTCGCTGGCCATGCTTGAGGTGACCGGCCTGCACGTGTCGCCGTATTCCCCCCTACCGCCGCTGCTGCTCTGGATAGGGGTCCCGGTGACCGGCCTCATTGCGGCTCTGCCTCTGAACGAATTGCTCCGCTACCTGAGAGAATCTCTGGATATCGTGCAGCGGCAACTGGATGCGCTCCGCAGTTCCGGCCAGTCTTTGCGCGAAAGCGAAGCTAGATACCGTGCCATCCTGGAGTCCGTGCGCGACGGTATTGTAGTCGCCGACGCGCAAACCGGACAGATCCTCAGCATTAACCCGGCTGCGGAGCGTCTCGCCGGGAACCGCGTCGAAGAACTGCAAAAGCTGCTGACGTCTGAATTGGGGCGCGCTGCACCGCACGACTTCTCCGGGCTCGTCGAAGCCAAGGTCACACGGAGCGAAGGAGACTCGACGCCGGTTGAGCTTTCATCGGCAGTGGTTCCGTTAAGCGAGGACCGGCGGCTCCTGGTGGGCGTATTTCGCGATGTCTCGGAACGGAAAGCGGCCGAGCTGGAGCGCTCCAAACTGGAGGACCGCATCCGGCAGGCGCAAAGGCTGGAGACCGTGGGTAGACTGGCTGGTGGCGTGGCTCATGACTTCAATAACCTGTTGACCGTAATCAACGGATTCAGTCGATTGGTTCTTGACCGGTTGCCGCCTGGCGACGCGAATTGGGTCGCCTTGGAGGAGATCCGCAAAGCGGGCGATCGGGCCGCCGGCTTGACTCAGCAGTTACTGGCGTTCAGCCGGAAGCAGATCGCTCAGCCCAAACCTCTGGACTTGAATGTCTTGTTGGTGGACATGCAACCCATGCTGCGGAGCTTGGTTAACGAGGAGATCGAGCTGTTACCACGGCTGGCCACAGCCCTGCCTTCCATCGAAGCGGACCCCATCCACATGCACCAAGTGATTGTCAACCTGGTCACCAACGCGCGCGATGCAATGCCCAAGGGCGGCAAACTGATTGTCGAGACCACGGCTTTGGAGCTGGACTCCGGCGATGCGGATGCGCCTCCCGATCTGCAACCTGGAATGTATGTGGTGCTCTCCGTGAGCGATGACGGTGAGGGAATGGATGAAACGGTGCGCCGGCGCCTGTTTGAGCCGTTTTTTACGACAAAGGAAGTGGGCAAGGGAACAGGGCTCGGGCTCTCAACGGTCTACGGCATCGTGCAGCAAAGCGGTGGCGCTATCACTGTGGACAGCCAGGTAGGCAAAGGGAGCACACTCCGGGTCTTTCTGCCTGCTCGCAAGGCGCCGGCCCCGGCCGCCGAGCCTGCCTCTCCGGACCCGCTCCGCGGGTCGCAGACAATCCTCGTCGTGGAGGACCAGGACAACGTCCGAAAGCTGATCGTTCAGATTCTGCGAGCGCAGGGCTATCGTGTCCTGGAGGCAGCCAATGGCTACCAGGCGCTCGACGAGGCCGCGCGGCACCCGGAAGTGCTGCACCTCATGATTACCGACGTGGTGATGCCGGGCATGCGCGGACCCGAATTGGCGCGGCGGCTCGCAGCGGTTCATCCTGGGACCAGAGTCCTGTTCACCTCCGGCTACTCCAAAACCCGAAACGGCTTGGAGAGTTCCGTGCCGTACATAGCGAAGCCATTCACGGCGGCCAGCTTGGCGGAAAAGGTGCGCGAAGTTTTGGCCGGCGAAATTCAGGAAACCGGATAAGAACTGATCAGCCCTGATTCTTCCGGCCAGGACCTGGGCCATTCCACTACTGACGCCGCGATGGCATTGGAAGAATCCTTGTCCGGCGCCTCCGCGTTCGCCACAATCGGAAGCCTCAACCTGATCTGTGAATCGCCGATTCGTCGGCATCCCACATTGCGCGCCCTCGGCGCACCAGTTGCATTGCGGATTTGCGGGTGGTATACCGAGGTTCGCCTGTTACCGGCTTGATGATCTGCACGATTCCGCGCCGTGGTGTTGACATAGTTTTGGTGTTCCCGCACTCTCGCGAAGCCATTGATTCGGAGTTGGCATCTCCGACGCCCGCGATGAAATTGGGGATGGTTGTGGTAGCCGAAGGTTACCTGACGGCGAACATCGCCGAGGGGCTGAAGACTCCGAAAGCTGCGAAACCATCGGACCGGTCGCGTCTGCGGCGAGTAACGTTGGCCGAGTACCTGCGCGCCTGGACGGCTGTGGATGAACGGGAACGACTGGCGTTTGACTTGGTGACCTTCTGCGGGCTACGAGAATCGGAGGTATATGGATTAAAGATTGGCGATCTTTTTCAACGGGGAGCAATCAAGGTGCAGCGGTCTTGGTATGCCGGAGAAGTCAATCCCACCAAAACGAACCAAATTCGTGACGTGGGTGTGGAGCTAGAGATTCTCGAACGGCTGATGGCCTGGATTGCCAATTCGCCAGACCGCGATGAAGGGTGGGTGTTTGCGAGCGAACGGATTGTTACACCCTTACCGCCGGAGAACGTTTTGCAGCATTGTATCCATCCGCGCCTGGACCCCTCGAGACTCGGTTGGATCACTTTCGCCGTGCTGCGCCGGTCGCATTCCACGCTGCACCAGGAGCGCGGCACGGACCCCAAAATCACTGCCGATCAGCAGGGGCACGGGCTGGGCGTTCACCTGTCGGACTACGTGGACTCATCGCTCGCACGTAAGCAGGAGGCATCCTCGGTACTTTGGGCGGATTTCAAGGCGCTGCAATCCGTTCCGGCGCCGGGCAATTGAGACAAATGAGACAAGAGCTGATTCGGCGAGGCGTGCAAAGCACAGAGAACATGGGGCTGGAGGTGACACTTCAACCCATGGCAGACAGCTTGGTAAGCTGCGGCCGATTGTCAATCGGCCAACCACACCCTTGTCCTACCTGCGCATTGACGTATAATCCGCTAAGGAGATCCTTTTCACAATGTCTGAATCCAGCCCCAGCCTCTCCCGGAGGCAGCTCATCGAAAGGACCGGCGCCGCGTTAGCCGCCGGCTTCACCATCGTTCGCCCGGAGGCCGTCCGGGGCTCGCAGGCAAATTCCAAAATCACCGTCGGCCTCATCGGCGTGGGCGGACGCGGCCAGTACGACGCCACCATCTTCAATGCCGACCCGCGCGCGCGCGTCACCGCGTTGTGCGACCTGTTCGACGATCGCATCGAAATCGGCACGCAGAGGATCAAGATCGAAAAGCCCACCGTCTACAAGGATTATGAGAAGCTGCTAGCTGCCAGCGATCTCGACGCCGTCATCATCGCCACGCCGCCTTTCGAACACCCGCGCATGCTGGCCGACGCCATCGAGGCGCGCAAGCACGTCTACTGCGAAAAGCCCATGGGCGTCGACCTTGCTGGCGTGAAGAAGATCATCGCCGCCAGCCGCAAGGCCGATCCCAAGAAGAACGTTTCGGTCGGCTTCCAGCAGCGCTACGGCCCGGTTTACCTGGAAGCCTACAAGCGCCTCCGCGAAGGCCAGATCGGCGAACTGGTGAATGCCCGCGCCTTCTGGATCGGCAGCGATCCGTTCACGCGCCAGCCATATGACGATCCCAAGATCGAGCACCTGCGCAACTGGTTCTGCTACCGGGATTACTCGGGCGACTTCATCGTGGAGCAGGATTGCCACAATTTCGACGTGCTGCACTGGTTTCTGGACGCGCGCCCCATTCGCGCCGTGGGCATGGCGGGCACCAAGGTGCGCACCTCCATGGAGATCCTGGATCACCTCACGCTCTCGTTCGAGTTTCCCAACGGCATGCACGTGAACTACGAGGCTAACCAGATCAGCCCGCGCGGATTCTCGCACGTGGGCGAGGAATTTACCGGCACCAAGGGCGTGCTCGAAACCTCGCGTGCCCGCATGATTCACCATAAGGGTCCCAAGGACGCCGAGACGATTCCCTCTCCCCGCGACATCACCAACGATGCCATTGAGGCCTTCCTGACGCGCATCCAGAACGGCGAGGCGGAGAACGTCGCCGAGCGCTCCGCCATCAGCACGCTGTTCGCGATACTGGGCCGCACCGCGCTCTATCAAAAGCGCGAGGCTGTTTGGAAAGACGAGTTCGGAGACGTTTGAGTCAGGAGGCTGAAATGCAACCCGCGAAGGTCTTTGCCGCGAGGTCCTTTCGCACGGCCATCCTCTCGTCGGCCGTCATCGTCGCCCTCATCGCTTCCTTCAGCGTTCTCATGGCGCAGCACACCACGACGCGCGCGCAACTGCTGCTCGCCTCGGCGATTCCCGCGCTCCTTTGTGCCGCGGTTTTGTTTTTCGCTGCCATTGTCCCGACGATGAAGTACACGGTTACCGATTCCGAGGTCGTCGCCGCCTGTGGACCGTTTCACTGGTCGATACCAATCGGGCAGATCCGGTCCATCACCGAGAGCGATCTCGACTGGTTGCCCTGGTCGGAGGGCTGGAAAATCCCCGGCTACACTCTGTTCAAGATTCGATATGGGGGAGTGGACGCCGTACACATGTGCGCCACGGCCCTGTGCCGGCGCATCCTGTTGATCGATACCGAAACCGCGCTTTGGGGCATTACTCCGGCGGACGTAGACGGGTTTGTTTCCGCCGTGGAGAGCAAACGAGGGGAGTGACGTGGGCATCTGGATAGCCGCCGCGATCGCGACCGCCCTTTCCGTCTGGATAGGCCGGGCACTGCTGCAGGCCTGGATCGGCCGCGATCACCGTTACTATCTGGCTCTGGCTACGTCGCTGTTCCTGTCCCCGATGGTCAACCTTGGTTTGAAGAAGCCGGTCCTCGGGTATATGTTGCACCGGTTCCACGTGTCCCCAAAGATGCCAGAATGGCCGTGGTGGTTCGCAATTCTCGCCCTTCTGCTGGTTGGCGTCAGCGAGGAAGCCATCAAGCTCGCGCCCCTGCTGGTTCCCTCGGTCCGAAAATCGATCCCTGCACTTGGCTCCGCCATCCCCATGGCCTTCGCCATTGGACTGGGGTTCGCCATCGGTGAGATCTGGTACGTCGCCTACAGAGTCTCCATCGCCGATCCGGTCAGCGCGTCCTTGCCCTTTTACATGCTCGGAGGGTTCACTACGGAACGCGTCGGAACCGTAGTCGTCCATGGCTTCCTGGCATTCGTGGCCCTGCGCGGACTGCTCCGCGGCCGGCTCCGGTTTCTCCTGGGCGCGGCCACAGCCATGCTCGCGCACGCCCTTATGGACGCGACGGCAATGCTCTTCCAGATGAAACTCGTTACGGTAGAAGCGGCTGCCCTGGTATTCCTGCCGCTGGTATTTCTCTGCGCGATTCCCTTCTACCGATACGGCAGGAAACAGGCCCCCAGCGCATCTGCCGTACTGGCGGGAGCTAGCCGTGTGCTGTACGTCAGCGACTCTCAAACCATCCCTTCGGGACCACCCCACTTATGAAACCTATTCTCACTATCGTCTTTCTCCTCTTGCCGGCGGCCGCGCTGCTGGCACAGGACGTCCCCTTGCGCGTGATCGCGTTCGGCGCGCACCCGGACGATTGCGACATCCGCGCCGCGGGAACCGCCGCGAAGTTTCGTGCGCTGGGAGCAGCGGTCAAGTTTGTTTCGGTGACCAATGGCGATGCCGGCCATCAGTCGATGGGAGGCGGCGCGCTGGCCAAGCGTCGCCGCGCGGAAGCGGAGGAGTCCGGGCGGCGGCTGGGCATCACGTACGAAGTGCTCGATAACCATGACGGCGAGTTGCTGCCTACGCTGGCCGTGCGCGAGCAGATCATCCGGCGCATCCGGCAGTGGAATGCCGATATCGTGCTCGCGCCGCGGCCCAACGACTATCACCCCGATCACCGCTACACCGGCGTGTTGGTGCAGGATGCCGCGTACATGGTGGTGGTTCCCAACGTCTGTCCCGATACGCCGCCGCTGCGCAAGAACCCGGTGTTCCTTTACTACGAGGACCATTTCCAGAAACCGTCGCCGTTCCGTCCGGATGTGGCCATCGGCATCGACGATGTTTTCGATCTGAAGGTCGCCGCGCTCGATGCGCACGTCTCGCAAGTTTACGAATGGCTGCCGTGGGTGGATGGCCAACTGGATACGGTGCCCAAAGATCCTGCGGAGCGCAAGCGGTGGCTGGCCCAAAGCCGAGGCAACGAGATCACGCCCGCCGTGCGGCGCGCGCTGGAGAAGTGGTACGGTCCGGAACGCGCCGCCAAGATTGCCCACGCGGAGGCATTTGAGGTCTGCGAATATGGCCGCCAGCCCAGCGACGAAGACCTGCGGCGGCTATTCCCCATGCTCGGCCGCTGACATCCATCGTGGGGCGGGACTCCAGTCCTGCGGCCGACGTCCACGTCGGCCTCGCCCTCCAACCTGATATAATCAGGATATTCGCATGCGAATATTTGAATGGAGCGACGCGCATGCCGTGCATGTTCCCGCGGTCGATGACGAACATCGCCAGATCTTTCGCCTCTGTGACGATCTGCAGCGTGCCATGATGGCGGGCGCGGCCACGGCCGAAATGCAGTCGATCGTGGAAGACCTGGTCATCCACACGGCGCAACACCTCTCGCACGAGGAGCGCGAGATGCGCGCGGCCCGGTACCCTCTCTATACGTGGCACTGGCGCCAGCACCATACGGCCCGCTCCCGGATCAAAACGCTGGAGCGTCGCATCCGGCGCGGCGATCGCGACGCTGCGATAGAGCTGCTGGACTTTCTTTCCGCCTGGCTGACCGATCATATCCGTTTGGCCGACCGCATGTTGGGCGCTTTCCTCCGCAACCACCAGCGCGAGTTGTCGTGTTCCAGCTAGACTGGAACCAATGGACACATACACACCCACCGAACGTACTCAAGTGAAGCGTCTGCCCAAGCGTGGCGTTTACGACCAGGCGCAAGTCCACGCCATCCTCGATGAGGGATTTATCTGCCACGTGGGGTTCGTCGCGGACGGCCAGCCGTACGTGATTCCGACCGGCTATGCGCGCTGCGGCGACCAGATCTACCTTCACGGTTCCCCCGCCAGCCGCATGCTGCGCGCGATGGGCCAGGGCGCGCCGCTTTGCGTCACGGTGACGCTGGTGGATGGCCTGGTGCTGGCACGCTCCGCATTCCACCACTCGATGAACTATCGCTCGGTTGTCGCGCTCGGCCAAGCTCGCCTGGTGACCGATCCTGAAGAGAAGATGACGGCGCTCGGCCACATCACCAATCACCTCGCACCGGGCCGCTGGGAGGAAGCCCGGCTGCCCAACGAGAAGGAAGTGAAGAGCACCACGGTGGTGGCGCTCACGCTCGACGAGGTTTCCGCGAAAGTCCGTACCGGCCCGCCCATCGACGACGAAGAGGATTATGCACTCCCGGTGTGGGCGGGGGTGGTTCCGCTCCGCATCGAGGCCGGCGAGCCGGCGCCGGACGCGCGCCTGCTTGATGGAATTCCGGCCATCGATCGCCGCCGCTTCACTTCGCGCCATACTTAAGAGATGAGACTCACCATCGTCGCCCTGCTGTTGGCATGTTCCGGCGTTGTCCGGGCGGACGAGAATCCACCTACGCTGGCGATCGGCGCAGCCGCGCCCGATTTCAATCTGCCGGCCGTCGACGGCAAGACTTACCGCCTCCAGGATTTTGCGTCGAGCAAAGTGCTGGTGGTCGTCTTCACCTGCGTGCACTGCCCCACGGCGCAGCTTTACGAAGGGCGCATCCAGAAACTGGCCGCCGACTATCGGGATCGCGGCGTTGCGCTGGTGGCGATTCAGCCCAACAGCCCGAAGGCCGTCCGCCTGGACGAGTTGGGCTACACCGACCTTGCCGATTCGCTTCCGGAGATGAAGATCCGCGCTGAGTACCGGCACTTCGATTTCCCGTTTCTGTATGACGGCGAGACGCAGAGTGTCGCGCGCGCTTATGGCCCGACCGCCACGCCGCACGTGTTTGTGTTCGACCAGGAGCGCAAGCTGCGCTACCAGGGCCGCGTGGACTCAAGCCCGCGAGAGCCGCTCGCCAAGCGGCAGGACGCGCGCCTGGCAATCGACGGGGTGCTTGCCGGCACGCCCGTAGAGTCCGAGAAGACGCCCACCGTGGGCTGCTCCATCAAGTGGGCCTACAAGCAGGCGTCGGGCGAAGCGGAGATGGCACGTATCGCGGCTGAGCCCGTGACGCTCAATCCGGCCGGTCTGGATCAACTGAAGGCGCTGCGCAAGAACGGCACCGGGAAAGTCCTGATGGTGGATTTCTGGGCGACCTGGTGCGGCCCTTGCACGGCCGAGTTCCCCGAGTTTCAGAAGATGTACCGTATGTATCGCCACCGGCCGTTCGACCTGGTGACGGTGAGCGTGAATTTCCCCGACGAGAGTAAGGGCGTCCTGAAATTCCTCAACGAGCAGCATGCTTCCACCAGGAACCTGATCTTCGCCACCAACGAGACTTACGATCAGATGGCGGCGTTCGATCCCAGCTGGAATGCCGCGGTGCCGTACACCATGCTGATCGGGATCGACGGCAGCATCATCTACCAGAAACAGGGCGAGATCGACCCGCTTGAAGTCCGCCGCCTGATCCTGGCCAATCTGCCGGACGACGATTATATCGGACAGCAGGCGTATTGGAATTCGAAATAGCCCCAGCCTCTACTCCTCCACGCGCGTGAAACTGGCCAGTTCCGCCGACCGCACGCCGTAGACCTTCATCACTTGCTTGCAGATTTCGCGGCCCAGCCGTTCCGGCTGGTCCTCCGCATCGTGCTCGATTACCACTTTGAAAAAGAGATAGGTTCGATCCATAAGGTGTCTCCCTTTATACTAAGGGAATGTCTTGCGCAATATGCCGTACCCGAAAACCTCGCCGCTTCTGCCCCGGCGTGCACGGCGACATCTGCACGCTCTGCTGTGGCGCCGAGCGCGAGGTCACCGTGGACTGCCCGTTCGATTGCCCGTTCCTGCAGGAGGCGCGCAAGCACGAGCACACCGAACCGTTCGATCCGAATGAGTTTCCCAACAAGGACATTCGCATCAGCGAAGATTTCCTGGCGGACCACGAACCCTTGCTGGTGGGCGCCATGAGCAGCCTCATGTTGGGCGCGTTTGACACTCCGGGCGCGGTCGATAGCGATGTGCGCGATGCGCTCGACGCGCTCATTCGCACCCAGCGCACCCTGCAGAGCGGCGTGTATTACGAAACGCGGCCGGACAACGCGCTCGCAAACCACATCTTCAGCGAGACGCAAAAGGGCCTGGAGGAGTTTCGCAAGCTGGAGACGGAGAAGCTCGGCATGTCGCACACGCGCGACGCCGACGTGCTCGGCGTGCTGGTCTTCCTGCAACGTCTGGAACTGGACCGCAATAACCGGCGCCCCCGCGGCCGCGCTTTTCTGGATTCTCTGCGCGGCTTCTTGGGCGACGCGACGGGCGCCATGCCACCAATCCCGCCCGCTTCGTCGCTGATCGTGCCATGAGCGCACTGGGCGCCACTGACGTCATCGTCGTTGGCGGCGGGATCATTGGCGGCTCGATCGCCTGGCGGCTGGCGCAGGCCGGCGCGGCCGTCACGCTGCTGGATGCGGGCGTGCTCGGCAGCGAGGCCAGTTGGGCCGGAGCCGGGATGCTGGCGCCGGGCGGCGAGTTCGTCAGCCGCAACCGCTGGGCGGGGTTTGCGCTGGAGAGCCGGGCCATGTATCCGGCGTTCGTCGCAGAACTGGAAGGCGAGACGGGCGTGGGGATCGATTACCGGCGCTGCGGCGCGATGGAGATCGCCCGTACCGAAGCCGAATGGCAGGATCTGCTGGCCCGCCGCACCGCGCAAGCGGAACTCGGCATTCGCGCCGAAGTCACTGTCGGCGGACTCTACTATCCGGACGATGCGCTGGTCGATCCACGGGATGTGACACGCGCCCTGCGATGCGCCTGCGACCAGCGCGAGGTGGGCATCCGCGAGCACACGCGCGTGCTGGCGGTGCGGGTAACGGCGGGGCGGGCGGACGTCGAGACCAGCGGCGGCCTGTTGTCGGGATCGGCGGTGGTGCTGGCGGCGGGGGCCTGGAGCGGCGCGATTCCGGTCTTCGGCGATGACGGGCCGATCGCCATTCCGGCCACGTTTCCGGTACGCGGGCACCTGCTCGGGTATGCGCTGGAGCCGGGATCGGTCGGCCCCATTCTGCGGCACGGGCATACGTATGTGATGCAGCGATCCAGCGGATTCACCATCGCGGGGACTTCGTCTGAGCAGGTAGGCTTCATCCGCGAACTGTCTGAGCAGGTAGGCTTCATCCGCGAACTAGACCCGCAGATAGTGGACGACATCCACGCACGCGCCGCCGAGCTGCTGCCGCGGCTGCGCTCGGCTCAGAAGCCCACGGCGTGGCTCGGGTTTCGCCCGGCGACCGAAGACTTCGCGCCGGCGATTGGCCGCCTGGGCGATACGTGCCTGTGGCTGGCGTACGGGCATTATCGAAATGGGATACTGCTCGCGCCGGCCACGGCCGCGCGAGTGGCGGAGCAGATGGCTACACTCTAGCCTTGCTCCGCGCCTGGTCTTTCCAGTTCCACCACTTCAGCAACTCGGGATCATGCTCCGCCTCCGAGGCGAAATACACGGCGCAGCGGAACACGTAGAGGACGCACC
>JBEKPZ010000034.1:0-35096 GCA_049520215.1 Bryobacteraceae bacterium
CCGGCGATTGGCACGCTAACTGTTCTATAGGGATACCGTCATAGTTGAAGAGGCACGCAATGCTACGGCCCGAATTGAGCGCACCCAGAACGTTAATCGCCGACGACCAGCCCGATGTTCTGGAAGCGTTGCGCCTTCTGCTGAAGCGGGAAGGCTACCAGATCGAAGCGGTCAACTCGCCGAAAGCGGTGCTGGAGCGGCTGCATGATCGCGAGTACGACGTTTTGCTGATGGACTTGAACTACGCCCTCGACACCACTTCCGGCCAGGAGGGTCTGGACCTGCTGGCGCGCGTGCAAAAACTCGATAGCACGCTGCCCGTGGTGGTGATGACGGCTTGGGGCAGCATCCGGCTGGCGGTGGAAGCCATGCAACGCGGCGCGGCCGATTTCGTCGAGAAACCCTGGGACAATTCGAAGCTGCTGTCGACCCTCCGCACGCAGATCGAATCGCGCAACGAGCGGCGCAGCGGCGCGGCCCGCGAATCGGGTGAAATCGAAGCCGCCAGCGCGACGCAGCGCGGTCTGCTCCCGCAATCGATCCCACAATTCCCGGGCTACGAAATCTCGGCTGCGTGGCGTCCGGCCGGGGCCGTCAGCGGCGATTATCTCGACCTGCTGCGGCTGGACGCGAGCCACCTGGCGCTGTCGGTGGCGGACGTGATCGGCAAGGGCGTGCCCGCGGCGCTGCTGATGTCCAACGTGCAGGCGGCGGTGCACGCGCTGGCCGGCGAGATGCTTCCCACCGGCGAGCTTTGCCGGCGCATCAACCGGATCGTCGCGGCCAACGTGGGCAACGGCAAGTTCATCACGTTTTTCTATGGCGTGCTCGATAGCGCCCGGCGGTTCAGCTACACCAATGCCGGCCACTGCGAGCCGATTCTGGTGCGCCAAAACGGCGAGTGCGTGCGGGTGAATCATGGCGGCGTGGTGCTCGGTGTTTTCCCGGATTGGGAGTATCGGGAAGAACACGTGGACCTGGAGCCGGGCGACCGGCTGGTGCTGTTCACCGACGGCATCACCGAAATCGCCAACGCCGCGGATGAAGAGTTCGGCGAAGAACGGCTGATGGAACTGCTGCGGGCCCATCGCGCGCTGGGTGCCGAAGCCATGCAGAAGCGCGTGATGGCGGCCATCGCCGAATTCAGCGGCGGCAACTTCCAGGACGACGCTACGCTGATCGTGGCGGCCGTGGAGTAGTGCGGCACGCTTTCGTCTGAGGGATCTCACCGCGAAACGGAAACGGCATGGCTTGCCATCGTAGCGTTTTCCAATCCGCCGTCGTTATGATACCCTGGAATCGCCAGAGTGGTGGAGCACCGGGCCCAAGTACCAGGGATTGGCGGATGAGAAAACCTGGGGCGTCAGGGCTTTGCCCTTTTGAGGGCCTTTGTAATCCGGGAAACCGGAGCGCCGTTCCCCCTTTGTGACATATCCACTCTGGCCTACCTGAATCATCCCCGAGCCGATGCAACCGCACGAGAAGGCCGCCATCCTGCAGGAACTCGTGACGGGCCGGGACGCCCTCCTGGACGCTTTGTACGGACTTCCTGCAGACTTGGCGGCCATCAGCCCCGCGCCCGGCCGCTGGTCGGTCGTCGAATGCGTGGAGCATGTAGCTGTCTCCGAGGAGTTCCTGCTCTCGCGAATTGCCCAAGCGCAGAGTTCCGGCGCGCCGCTCATGAACCAGAAGCGGGAAGCCGCGATCCTGGCGCGGGGCGCGGACCGCAGGACTCCCGTAATCTCGCCTGAAGTTAGCCGGCCTACGGGACGATTCGCGACGCTGGCGGACGCGGTGGAGAGCTTTCTGGTCATTCGCGAGCAAACTGTCCGGTTCGTCGAGGTCTGCGACGAAGATCTTCGCGCCAGGCCGATGGCCCATCCGCTGCTGGGCCCCATCAACTGCCACGAGGCTCTCCTGTTGATCGCGGTGCATCCGCGGCGCCACGCCTCGCAGATCCGGGAAATCAGGACCGCACGGGTGCTTAACCGCTTTGGGGATTACTGACTGGCAGAGACCGCTCCCTGACGGTCGCGGCTCGGTAATCCCTGCGAAATCAATGCGCCTGTTGCCGTTAGGGAGCGGTTTCCCCAAAACCGTAAAGCACCCGGACCGCACTCGCTGGCAGCGGAGGACAGTAGGTCGGGTATCCTGAAGGAAGGGCGGGCCGAGGCCCTCCCACGCAGGAGAGATATGCCAGTTGAAGAAATAACGCCGGGCGTGGCGCGGCTGCGCACGTTGATTGCGAACATTTACTTAGTCGGCCGCCCGGGCGGGCCGTGGGTGCTAGTGGATACGGGCACTCCCGGCAATGCGGCGCGCATTCGCGATGCGGCCGAGGAGCGTTTTGGCCGGGACACGCGTCCCGAGGCGATTCTGCTGACGCACGGGCATTGGGATCACGCCGGCTCCGCGCTGCCGCTGGCCGAATACTGGGACGTGCCGATCTATGCGCACCGGCTGGAGCGGCCGTTCCTCAGCGCCAAGTCGGCGTATCCGCCAAAGGATCCCATGGCAGGCGGCGCGTTTTCATTCCTCAGCCGGTTCTTTCCAAGCTCGACAGTGGACCTGGGGACGCGTTTGTACGACCTCCCGGAAGGCGGCGAGGCGCCTGGCTTAGCGGGTTGGCGCTGGCACTTCACGCCTGGGCACGCGCCGGGACATGTCGCGTTCTTCCAGCGGGGCGAGTCCGTGCTGCTGGCGGGGGACGCATGCATTACCATGGACCTGGATTCGGCAATGGGTATCGTGGCGCAGGAGCCGCGGATTTCGCGCCCGCCGGCGCCGTTCACCTACGATTGGGACCAGGCGCAACGGTCGGTCGAACTGCTTGCCGATTTGCGGCCCACGGTGATTGGAGCGGGTCACGGCGAGCCGATGTTCGGCCGGGCCGTGGCGGTTGGGTTGGCGGATCTGGCGCGCGATTTCCCGAGACCGCGCCGGGGACGTTACGCCGTCGAACCGGCCCGTGCGGACGAGACCGGGGTCACGTTTGTGCCGCCGCCAGCGCCCGATCCGGCACCGAAGATTGCGGCAGCGGTGGGGCTGACGGCGGTGGCGCTCGGGGCGGTGGTGGTGTTAAGCAAGAGATCGGGAGCCGAGAGCCAGGAGCGGGAGGCCAATTCTTAAACATGTCCCGCATGCTGGAAGAAATCCGCCAACAGCCCGGCGCCCTGGAGCGCACGCTGGCTTCCGAGTTGCGCCGCATCGAGCGCTTCAAACACCGTCTCACCAAGCGCCGCCCGCGCCTGATCGTACTGGCCGCCCGCGGCACGTCCGACAATGCCGCCCAGTTCGGGCGCTACTTGTTGGAGGTGACCACCGGCATTCCGGTGTCGCTGGCCGCGCCCGCCATCCATACGCTGTACAACGCGCACATGGACTTTCGCGACGCCCTGGTGGTGGCCCTCTCGCAATCGGGCGAATCCACCGACACCAACCTGGTGCTGTCGCGCGCCAGGGAACAGGGCGCACTCACCATCGGCATCACCAACGAGCCCGCCAGCACGCTGGCGCGCCTGGCCGAGCACGTGTTCCTGGTGCGCGCCGGCAGGGAAAAAAGTGTGGCCGCCACTAAGACCTATACCGGCCAGGTGCTGATGCTCTATTTGCTGGCCTACGCGCTGGGCGGACGCATCCGCATCGACGATCTGAAGCGCCTGCCGGAACGCGCCCAAATGGCCCTGTCTCTGGAGCCCGCCATCGCCGAGCTTTCCGGGCGCTACCGCTTCATGGATCACGCCGTGGTGGTGGGCCGCGGCCTCAACTATGCCACCGCTTTCGAATTCGCGCTGAAGATGATGGAGACCTGCTATGTGGTCGCCGAGCGGTTCTCCTCGGCCGATTTTCTGCACGGCCCCATCGCCATGGTGGATCCCGATTTTCCGGTGTTCGCGTTCGCGCCCTCGGGGCCCACCTGGGACTCCATCGCCGAAACGCTGGACAAGCTCAAAGAACTGCGAGCCGAGACCGTAGTCTTCACCGACGCCAGCAACACCGCGGCGGCGGCGCACGCCACCCGCGTCATCCGCGTGCCACGCAAACTCCCGGAGCTGTACACGCCGATTCCGTACATCGTTCCCGCGCAGTTCTTCGCGGCCTGCCTGGCGGAGCAGAAGGGACTCGATCCGGACAAGCCGCGCACCATTACAAAAGTGACGCTGACCATGTGACGTCGAGAACACAACCCCGGAGCGTGTCCTGGGGGGCCGCAGGAGTTTGGCCATTTGCTGTGGGGCAGGTTGACAACCTGCAGGCCGATTGGCAATCGGCCTTCGCGAGCGAAGCTCGCTCGCTGGCGGGTCTCGAGAATGTGCAGCGCGACGGGATCGCCTTCGGCGGCGGCCGAATCCACCAGAGAGGCCAGCGCGGCAGCGCGCGAACGGGGCCAATCGGGAGTGTAGAAGAGGTGCAGCACACGATTGGCGCTGGCTTGTCCGGTCGCGTCGAGAAGAGCCTGGCGGAGCGACGTCGGCGGTCCCCAATTTTCTTCCATGCGCAGCGCGGCGCGCACCGCCTGGCGGACGATATCGACTCCGCCGCCCTCATCGCCGAAGACGTAGCCCCATCCACCGGCGCGCGCGGTCTGGCCGGCGGCATTGCGGCCGAAAGCGATTCGCCGCGGGCGGATGGGATGCGCGGTGGGCGGAGGGCGACCCGTATCCAGGAGTGTCGCCGCGCGGCTCCTTCGCCGGGATGCCGACGCGCAGCCTGCAAGCCCGTGGCGCAGGTGCGCCGGGCGATAGATCCGGGTGCTCGGGCTGGGCGGCATAATGCGCTTCGCGCCGCCCAAGCGCCCGCGGCCCATCCCGGCGCCCGTCGACTATCTTGGGGCCAAGTGCTCTGATCCGCAGCAGCGATCGCGGGTCCTCCTGGCAGAGGCGGTCGATTGTCAGTATCCCAGCCCGTCGAACCAAGCAGTTGTAGGATTGAGTGCCCAGCCCCAGCAACTTCATTGAACCGACGCCGGCATCGGAGTTCACCAGATCCACGTCTGCGCGCCGCCGGCGCATCTCGCGGACGTCGCTCAATCCGAAGCCCATCGGCCCTCCGGTGGTATTTCCAGGCCACGCCGCAGGATGCCTGACTTGCCGGTGCGCGCTTTGAAGCAGGCGGGACAGTTCGTCGGCTACCCTGCCGGCGATCCCTGGAGCCGCTCGTAGACATCCCGCGCGGCCTTTTGCGCGGCGCTTTTTTTGGTGTTGCCTTCGGCCTGCCCCACCCATTCGCGCCCCACGCGCGCTTCCACCGTGAAGGTCTTGGAGTGCTCGGGGCCGCGCTCCCCGACGATCACGTAGCGCGGCGGCGGCAAGTGGCGCGCCTGCGCGAACTCCTGCAGCGCGCTCTTGTAGTCGGTCAGGTTCTGGGGGACTTGCTCGCCGGCGAGCCCTGCCTCGGAGAGGACTGGCGCCACCACGAACTGCTGGATGAATGCGCGGGCCGGCTCCATGCCGCCATCCAGGTAGATGGCCGCGATGAGCGCTTCCAGGGCGTCCACCAGCAGCGTCTTCTTGACACGGCCGCCGCTCATCTCCTCGCCGCGTCCGAGCTCCAGATATTCTCCGAGGCGCAGACGCTGGGCTGCCTGGTGCAGCCAGGCGGCGCTGACCAGGTGCGCCTTTAACTTGGATAAGCGCCCTTCGGCGGCTTCCGGATGGCGCTGCAGCAAATCCTCGCTGATCAGAAAGCCCAACACGGAGTCGCCCAGGAACTCGAGCTGTTCGTTGTCACGCGCCGTGGGCTGCCCGTCCGCGATGGCTTGTTCGTGAACGTGCGAGCTATGCGTCAGCGCTCGGCGAAGGATCTCCCGGTCCGCGAAGCAGTGGCCCGCGGCGGCCTCCAGGGCGTCCAGATCCGCGCGCATGATGGGGCTACGGCTTCGGGGCTTCCGGTTTTGGCGGCGCCGGGTTGGCGGGCGGCGGCGCGTCGGCTGGCTTGGGCGGGTTCTTCTTCTGGAAAGTGCGCACCCGCTCGGCCTGCGCAATCTGCTTGACCGTCACATTGACATCTTGCATGGCCATCACCTTGTCGAACTGTGCAATGGCCTCGTCATACTTCCCGTCCTCGCTATACGCCTTGCCCAGTCGCACCAGGGTCGCCGGATCGGGCCTCTCCGCTCCGTCTGTGGCGAGTTTGAACTCGCTTTCGGCGACATCGTACTTCTTGCGCACCATGGCGCCCATCCCGAGCGCGGCGTGCGCCTCGGCGGTAAAGTCCTTCTTGGCTGCGGTCCACTGGTCGTCGGTAATGGCGTTGTTTGGCTTGGGGACGTCCTTGATAATTTCGAGAGCGGTCTTGGCGTACTTTTCCACCTGGGCCAGCTTTTCTTCGCGATCCAGGTCGAACTCCTTGGTGTGCTGGGCGATCAACGCAGCCAGCATCAGCATCGCCTGGTAGTGCTTGGGGTCCGCCTCGATGGTCCGCTCGCCGAATACCACGGTGTGCTCATAGTCTCGCTTTTGATCGTAAGACGCTGCTTCGAAGTAGAGCGCCACGGCTTTGAACTCCGTATCCGCGAACTTCGTCAGCACAGTCTCGCAGGCCGCGATGCGCGCATCCGGGGTTTGCGCGTTGTACATGACTTGCAGCGCATCGAACTCAGCCTTGGATTTCGGCTTGGGCTGCGCCAGCAGACCCGGCACGGCGACGGCCAACGCCAGGGCGCCGCGCAATACGATTCTTTTCATAAAGACTCCTCTAATGATTTGACTTCTTCTCAAAACTTTGTTGGATGCCTTGCTCGGCGGCTTCACGGGCCGCCGGGGACGCGCCTTCCACGGTCAAGGCTTCCCGATACCGCCGGGTGGCCTGTTCGCGATCGCCGGCCGCGTCCGAGAGCCGCGCCAGGTACACCAGCGCCCACGCCTTCACCTGCGGCTGCGGGTCGGATTCGAGCGTTTTTTCGAAGAGACGCTCGGCCATCTCCGGATTCTTTTCGCGCGCCGCAATGCGCGCCAGACCATAATAAGCCTGGGCGTGCAGCGGCCGATCGCCGGTCTCCTCCAGCGCCTTCAGGAAAAGCTGACGGGCCGCCTCCAGGTCGCGATCCGTGTAAAGCTGTTCGGCCAGCGCCAGGGTTTTGTTGGCGCCTTTCAGTTCCGGAGGCCGGGGCGCTTCCACGAGTTTCGCCTGCCGCACCGGCGCCTCGGAAACGAACTCGATCTGCGAGAGGCGCGCGTCTTCGCGCTTCAAGTCGATGGCCGCGATCATTTCCGGATAATAGAACCGCATGGCTTGTTCCTGCTTCAGGTAAGCCTGCAATTGCTCGGCAAAGTACGCGGTCAGGATATAGCCCTCCCGCATGGCTTGGTTCGCCAGGGCCGGCTGCTTGTCGAGACGCGCTTCGATGGCCTTGATCAGCGACTCGGTCACCAGCAGCGGATAATCCGACTTAAACGATGGGTCGAGCGCCTGGGCGCGTTGCGCGTGGTCGGCCAGTCCGCGCTTTTTCATGACGATTTCTTCGTGCCGGGTGGCCAGCGGATCGAGCAGGTAGTGCAGATAGGCGTGACGCACGTCGCGGATGCGGGGCTCGGCCGAGGGCGTAATCACCACGTAGTAATTCCTGCCATAGCTGCGCGTCTGGATCTGATTGGGAGCGCCCAGCAAGTCGATGTAAATCTGGAACCAGTTGGCCGACGTGCCGGAGGTTTCGTTGCGCAGGAATCCGTTCACCTGGAGCACGGCCTCCGCCACCGGTTCGTGATAGCGCGCGATGGCCTGCTCGAAGGCCGGTTGCGCGCGGTTCCAGAGGTCTTCGATGTTGGCCTCGAGATAAAACTTCGCCAGCAGCGGGCTGAGATCGGCGAGCAGCGCTGCATCCGGCGGCGTTTCCACTGTGCGGCCCTTCAGCGCGAAGGCAGGAGGGCCATCCGCCGAGAGGGCGAAGGAAATGTATTGGCTCAGATCCGCGGTGGCATCGTTCTGGTGATGCTCGGCGTAGAAAGCCCTGAGGTCGGGCAAGCTGGCGATCTGCTTGCCTGCCAGTTCCTTACGGACGATTTCCCGGAGCGGACTGTTGTTGGGAGAACCGATGTCGGTATCGTAGCCCGCCGCGTTGATGGCCGCCATGACGGCAAAAAGGGTGGGGCTGGCGTCGAGTTGGCCCCGTTCGGGCGTGGCAGCCTGGGCGACCTCGGCAAGCAGGGCCACCAGGATGATGCCCGGTAAAACGAATCGGCTCAGAATAAGACCAGTTTAGCTTATAGCGCGTCGGTGGGGCGGACCGTGTGGGGCGGGCGTCCACGCCTGCGGCGGGTCTCGAGAGCGCCGCGCAGGAACTGGCGCTGCTGGCGGCGGCGGTGCGCGCGCCATTGTGGCGGCCCGGCGAATTTGTGGACGTGGCGTACATCGGCGGCGTATTCACGAGCCAGCGTCTCCTCGAACGGTATCGCATGCTGGTGGAATTGGAGGCGGGGAACCGCTACGCCGCCCCTTTGCGCGGGCCGGCCGAAGGAGCTCTGCTCGAAGCGCTCCGCTCCGCCGGCATCCAAACCCGCTTGCTATAATCCACTCATTACCCGTAGGGAGGACTTATGCGCCGAAACGTGTCTCTAGCGGCGTTCGCCGCTTTGGTTTTAACCTTTTCCGTTCAAGCTCAACAGAAAGTCACCTCCGTGGAAGGCATTACCGAGTACGACTTTCCCAACGGACTGCGCGTGCTTCTGTTCCCCGACAACTCCAAGCCTAAACTTACCGTCAACATCACCTACTTGGTGGGTTCGCGGCACGAAGGTTATGGCGAAACCGGCATGGCCCACCTGATGGAGCACATGTTGTTCAAGCTCACCAAGAGCGGCAAGGACATCAAGAAGGAGCTTACCGACCACGGCGCGGAGTGGAACGGCACTACCTGGTACGACCGCACCAATTACTTCGAAGTCGTCACCGCGTCGGACGAAAATCTCGCCTGGGCCATCAATCTCGAAGCCGAACGCATGAGCAACATGCGCATCGAAAAGCAGCTCCTCGACACCGAAATGACGGTGGTGCGCAACGAGTTCGAGATGGGCGAGAACAGCCCCTACCGCATGCTCTATCAGCGAACGCTCGAGACCGCGTACACCTTCCATAACTACGGCAAATCCACCATCGGCAGCCGCTCGGATATCGAAAATGTGCCCATCGAGCACCTGGACGCGTTCTATCACAAGTATTACCAGCCCGATAACGCCGTGCTCACCATCGCCGGCCATTTCGAGCCCGACCGCGCGCTCGCTCTCGTGGCGAAGTCTCTGGGCGCGATTCCACGCCCGGAACGGAAGCTGGAGAAGACCTACACCGTCGAGCCCACCCAGGATGGCGAGCGCGAAGTGACCCTCCGCCGCGTCGGCGATAGCCAGATCGTGATGGTGGTTTACCACACCCCCGCCGCCACCCACCCCGATACCGCCGCGCTCGAAGTGCTGGCCACCATTCTCGGCGACACTCCGTCCGGCCGTCTCCACAAAGCGCTGGTCGAAAGCAATAAAGCCGTCCACAGCGGGATGGACGAACAGGAATTGCACGATCCCGGTTTTCTGATGGCCACCATTGAGTTGAAACAGGACCAATCGCTCGAAGAAGCCCGCGCCCTCACGCTGAAGACCATCGCGGGAGTGGTCGCCGAACCGCCCAGCAAAGAGGAAGTGGACCGCGCCAAGGCGCGCATCCTGAAGCAGGTGGACCTGGATTTGAACAACTCCGAATCGATCGGTCTTTACATCAGTGAATACGCGGCTTCCGGTGACTGGCGCCTGCTGTTCCTCGACCGCGACCGCGTGAAAGCCGTAACTCCCGACGATGTCGCGCGCGTCGCCAAAATGTACCTCAAGGATTCCAATCGTACGGTGGGCGTCTTCATCCCCACCAAGAATCCCGACCGCAGCGAGATCGCCGCCGCGCCCGACCCCGAGACGCTACTGAAGGACTACAAGGGCGGCGCGGTCATCAGCGAGGGCGAAGTCTTCTCGGCGACCGCTTCCAATATCGAAGCCCGTGCGGCGCGCAGCCAACTGACCGATGGCGCGCACGTGGTGCTGCTCTCCAAGAAGACGCGCGGCGGGTCCGTGCAGGCCGAAGTCCGGCTGGAGTTCGGCGACGAAAAGGCGCTCTTCGGAAAAGGGCCCACCGCGCAGCTGACTGCCGGTATGCTGATGCGCGGCGCCAAGAACAAAACGCGCCAGCAGATTCAGGACGAGAGCGATCGGCTGAAAGCCCGCATCCAAGTCTTCGGCAGTGGCGGATCGGTGACCGCTCACATCGAGACCGTTGAAGCGAATCTGCCCGACGCGCTCCGGCTGGTATCCGAGGTCCTCCGCGATCCCGTGTTTCCGGAAACCGAGTTCACGCAGTTGAAGCAGCAGCGCATCGCCGGCATCGAAGCCAATAAGAGCGAGCCGCAATTCCTTGGCTTCGTGGAATTGCAGCACCTGCTGCAGCCGTACCCGCGCGGCGACGTGCGCTACGTCGGCACACCCGACGAGCAGATCGAGGATTTTCGCCAGGTAACGCTCGACGATGTCCGCAAGTTCTACACGCAGTTTTACGGCGCGTCTCATGCGACGCTGGTGATCGCCGGCCAGTTCACTTCCGCCGATATGCAGAAACTTTCGGCCGACCTGCTAGGTACCTGGCGGAATCCGTCGGCCTTCACGCGCGTACCCACCCCATACCAGAAAACCGCGGCCGCCGATCGTAAGATCGAGACCGCCGACAAGCAGAACGCGCTTTACGTGGCCGGCATGAACGTCCGCATGAAGGACGAAGATCCGGATTACGCGGCCATGCTGATCGCCAATTACATCTTCGGAGGCTCCGGCTCTTCGCGCCTCTTCAAGCGCATCCGCGACAAGGAAGGCCTGAGCTACGGGATCGGATCCGGTTTCAACGTTGCGCCGCAACAAGACGGCGCGACCTTCAACGTCTACGCCATTAGCGCCCCGCAGAACACTCCCAAGGTCGACGCCAGTTTCCGCGACGAACTGGCGCGCACCGTCAAAGATGGGTTCACAGCCGACGAGGTGGCTGCCGCCAAGAAATCGTGGCAGGAAGAGCAGATGGTCGGCCGCTCGGACGACTTCAGCTTGATTTCGGAATTGCTCGGCGATGAACGCTTCGGCCGCACCTTCCAATGGCAGGGCCAGTTGGAAGCGAAGGTCGCTGCTCTCACTCCCGAGCAGGTGTCCGCGGCGTTCCGCAAGTACGTCGACCCAGCCGCGCTGACGTTCGTCAAGGCGGGCGATTTCAAGAAAGCCGGCGTCTGGCAGTAGGTCCACCCGGAGTTCTTGGGCACGTGGCAAACACGTTTTGGCCACGGATGAACACAGATGAACACAGATGAACACAGATACCTGGGCTTGGCTCGGCGGCAGGCGCAGGATGGGCTCGCACTCTCCCACGGCAGAGACATGGTGGCGACGTCGGCCATGGTGCTGGGGCTGGCAGGCGATTTGGTCGGAGCGAGGCGGCTGGCCGGCGACCTGGCCAAACGTTTCCCAGCAGACACACTCATACAGATCGAGTACCTGCCCATGATCCAGGGATGCACTGGGCTGGGCGTCAGCCACGGGACGCCGGGCGCGGCCAGAGCAATTGAGGCGCTCAAGGTAGCAACGCGCTACGAACTGGGGCAGATCAACGCCGTTTACTTGCGGGGCGAGGCGTACTTGGCGGCGGGTCAAGGCACTCCCGCGGCCGCAGAATTCCGGAAGATTCTGGATCACCCTGGCGTAGTTACGAATTTCGTAACCGGCGAGCTGGCGCACCTCGGCCTCGGCCGCGCCTATGCGCTGGCCGGTGACAATGCCAAAGCCCGCACTGCCTACCAGGATTTCCTGGCTCTTTGGAAAGACGCCGATCCCGACATTCCAGTGCTGAAACAGGCTAAAGCGGAATACGCCAGACTGGCGAAGGCAGACCCGACACAGACCGCACGGTGATAGCCCATCACCCCTCCGGTGCGCGTCGAAGCTTGCGGAGCGACTGGGCCCAATCTGGCGCCGGACGGCAAGCGCGTGATTGGTAGCGCTGCCAACGGAGACGAAGCGTGAAGTAGCCTTCCTTTGTTCAATTCCTTCGACGGCCTGCGGCGGCGTGCTAAGGCAATGACATCGGTTGCCAATAGCGGTGAAAACCGCTTACAACATTCTCCCTTTCAGTGGGTTGGTGGAGTGGCGAATGTATTGTCGGCAACCCGTCCTCCCCCAAGGGCGCAAAACATCAGCTTTCGCGGAGACGTTCATCCCGACATGCAGCATATAGAGCCGAATGTCGCGTCGTCCAAAGTCGGGGAGACCGCGCTGGCTTGCCGGTCTTAGGCTCGATCACCGGGACCAGCCGTGTCACGGCAATTCCCAATCGACGGCGAAGATATCGCCGGCTCCGGTGCTGCGGGACGTGATCAGGGAACCATCCGGGGCGACCACAGACCACCCCCAGTTCGCCGGCGTGAAATCCTTGGGCGCCGCTACGAGGTCGGCTTTCCGGTCACGCACGCGGATGCGCCACCATCCGGAATTGGAATGGCAGAAGAGGAACTGGCCCGTGCGCGACCAGAGTGGATACCCGCATCCCTGATTGAAGAGCGGCGTCTGCCTGTCGGTTTGAAGATCATACAGGACGGCGTTTTCTCCCGCGATGAAGCGGCCGTCGGGTGACCAGCGGGGAGACCACATTCCCTGCGAGCCCGGCAGCCTCGAGAAGCGGCGCGTTTTCAGATCCACGACCTGGATGAAAACTTCGTCGGGATCTTCGCCTACGGCGGCGCCGAACGCCAGTGAGGCGCCATCCGGCGACCAAGTGGGGTCCCAGTCACCGCCGTTTCCAGCTTCGCCGTTGCTTATCTGCCTGGGCGTGCCCCCATCGGCCGGAACAATGTAAATCCGGTCCGGCTTTCCCGAGATTGCTGCCATAACCGCAATCTGCTTTCCGTCGGGAGACCAATGAGGCATAGCCACGTGTAAAGGAGGCCAAGTGAGCTGGACGCGCTGCCTACCATCGGTCGCCGCTCTGAAAAGCGTTCCTTCACGTAGAACAGGCATCCTGCGGCCTGTGCTGGAGCGAATTGAAATGAGGAAACGATCGTCCTGGAATTACCCAACCGACTACAGCTTGACGAAATACGAGCGCGACATACGTGCCGGGCCCCACGGTGTGGGTTCTCTGGGATTGAGCGTGCGCGCATTCAACTGCTTAGTGCCCCCCGGCGCGACCCCCAGCGGCGGCTGGAACATCCTGACCATCGATGAGCTTTGCGAGCAAACGCCGCGGCGGCTACGGCACCGCCGCAGACTGGGCGTGCAATGTCTGGCGGAGATCATCGTGGCATTGGCCGGCCGTGGGCGGCAGTTGAAGGACGCGGAGAATATCGGCGCAGCGGTTCGCCGGCGCATCCGCCAGATCGCCGCGGAGCACTGTGACGCGCAGTTCGCCGAGGTGTGTGCCCGTGGATGAGTGAGTGTAAGGCAAAATGCACGCTTTTAGCGCGCCAGCGGTCGCGGCGACGGACGACGGGCGACGGGCGGTGGGACGGGCGGCCGGGGAGCGGGCGGCGCGAAGCGCGTTATAGCCGATCCTAATTGCTTACGCCGGTTCCGGTAATCGAAACGTTTTGCGCTATGCCGGCAGCATCGGTGACGGTCAAAGTCGCGGTGTAATATGCGGAGGACTGCGGGTAGAACTTCACCGTGAGAGTACAACTGGCGCCGGTCGCCAGCGTAGCAGGACACCCATTGGTCAAACGGTAGACCGGCGACCCTTTGAGCGTAGGGGTGACGCCCGCCGCGGAACCGCCGGGATTGGAGACGGTAACGGTGGCCGAGACGGGAAGGCCACTGGCGTTGACGTTCCCAAAATTTATCGTAGTGGGAGAGATCGTGACAAGCGCTCCGGTGCCACTGAGGTGCACCGTTTTCGGGGCGCCCGTGGCGAAACTGAAAACTACCGATCCAGTGAGAACGCCCGTTGCAGCCGGAACAAATGCCACGTTGACGGTGCAGTTTTGGCCCGCGGGCAGCGTGCCCGGACAGTTGTTGGTCTGGGTGAAGTCGCCGGTGGGGACGATGCCCGTGATGGTAAGAGGCGCAGTGCCGATGTTATTCAGGGTCACGGTTTGGGCAGCGCTTGAGGTGCCCACCACCGTGTCGCTGTATTTCAAGACGGTATTCGAGATGGTCGCGTCGGCGGTCGGCGTCGCGAGAGGAAGCACAGACACGCCCATGGGAAGGCCGAACTGTCCAGTGCCGATGCAGCACCCGCCGTAAGCCGTCCAGGCATCCGCATTCATGTCGTCGAATTGGGCAATGCGGCCGTCGTGTGTATCCGCCACATAAATGCTGCCGGTCGGGTCGACGGACAAGCCGTAGGGGTTGATGAACTGCGCAACTCCGCCGCCAAAACCGCCCATCTGGGCAAAGTTGGTGCCTACCATATCATCGGTGCGAAAGACGTGGGCAAAATACCAGTCGAGGACATAGATTCTGCCGGCGCCGTCCAGACTAATGGCCACAGGGGCGCCCAACTGATTGGGTACGAGGCCGCTGAAGGTGGTCCAATTCGCACCGGACATGTCGTCCATGCGCACGATGCGGGCGTTATTTGTGTCGGAGACATAGATCTTGTCGGCGGAATCCAGGGCGACGCCCACGGGCGAGGCGAATTGCCCGGTCCCCGTGCCGGCGACGCCATAGGAGACCCAGCCGTCGCCAGCCATGTCGCTGATGCGCACCACGCGGTTGTTGCCGGTGTCCGTTATGTAGATCCTCCCGGAAGAATCGACGACCAGGCCGGTGGGATTGTTGAACTGCAGATTGCCGGAGCCACACGTGCCGAACGAGGTCCAATTCTTGCCGGCCATGTTGTCGAAGCTCACTACCCGGCAGTTGAGGTTGTCGGTGACGAAGATCCTTCCACTGGCGTTGACGAAGATACCGTAGGGTTCCTGGAACTGGTTGGTCTCGGTGCCGGGCGTGCCGAAGGAAACCCAATTGGCGCCGAACATGTCGTCGATGCGCACGATCCGGCTGTTGCCGGTGTCGGCGACATATACCGGCTCGTACTCCGTATTGACGAACATGCTGCCGCTACCGATGGTGCCGGTGCCAAGTTGGCTCTTGGATCCGCCCAGGGACTGCGTGGTGGCGCCAGTTATGGCTCGCAGCTGGCCGCTGAGGCTGAGGGTTCCGGTGAACGTGCCGGTAAACGTGTAATAGTAAGTGATCGGGGTCCCGTGTCCGCCGCCGGTGGCCGTTTCGACGAAAGTGCCGGAAGTCAGGTTGCCGGTGAGGGTGGTCAGTCCGTCGTACGACTGGATGGCAATGGTACCGCCGGTACAGAGCCACTCGGCCCGATAGGTGCCGGGCGGGACCGCGGTGACCGGGCAACTCATCGAAAAGGTTCCGGCCGGGCTGGCCACGGTAGCGCCGGCCATCGTCAGGTCTGCGCCCAGCGTGACCGTGCCACCAGTGTCTGTAAAAGTCCACTGTTGCGCTGACGCCGCGGCAGCCGCCAGAATCATGAACGTCAAAACTCTCAGATTAGTAGCCATTCTTCCCTCATTACGCGACAGCTCGCGAGAACTGGAACCCTGCTCGGCCCCCGAGCGCCCAATCTCGTACCCCGCGGATTTGTGCCATTATCGCAGAAGCTCTCCCCAGAGTGCGAGTGTTTTCTTGAATGAGTACTACTAGTCCGGAGCGTTGTGACGTGATATCGGTAGCGGTCGGTAGCCGTTCAGCCGCCCAGCAGGCAGTTCCGCTCCACGTAACAAACGCTGATCATCTGCTCGTCGCCGCAGCGATCGGCAGTCTCGCCTTGTCCTAGCCCAGGCCGCTCTTCCCATTCGTCTGCGCACGCTGCCGGTGAAAGTTCATCGGGCGGAATTTGCCGCACGGTGACGACGTGGCGCGGGCGTGGTGCGCGTTATGCCATCGAACCCAGGTACCCGGAAGGTACCGTAAGACGCGACCGCGCCACGGGCGCGCAGGCTGCGCGTCGGGGCGCCCCTCCGCCCCGTGCGCGTCCCATCCGCACGTCCGCGGTCGCGGCGACGGACCACGGGCGGCTGGCGCCGGAAATGGGCCGTCGGGGAGTGGGCGGCGCGAAGCGAATACAGCCGACTGACGCCGCGCAAACCCTACCATGGACGCGGGCGCCCTCCGCCCGGCGCGCATCCCCATCCGCCCGCGGGCGGTCGCGGCGACGGACCGCGGGCCGGCGGGCGGCGGAACCGCCGCTGGCGCGCAGACGGATCCCCGTTATGCAAAGCCGTAGCGGACTTCGCGCATCGAGAAGCGATCACCCGCGGCGCAACCGCGTGACGGGCGCGCAGGCGAAACGGCTGCGCGTCGGCATGACGGTGAAGCTGCCGCGAATCGGCTTTGCCGGATACGGCGCAACGCTGCACCGTCCGCCTCCGGGACCGTGTATACCATAGCCGCAGCGCCCTCCGCGCCGCGCGCACCCCCATCCGCCCGCCGGCGGTCGCGACGATGGACCGCGGGGCGGCGGGCGCCGGGATGGGCCGCCGGCATCGGGCGGCGCGAAGCGCGTTATGCCACCGAACCCGGGCACCCGGAAGGTATCGCCGGCGCAACCGCGTGCAGGCTGCGCGTCGGCGTCCCGGTGACGTGGCCGCCCTCCGACCCGCCCTGCCCGACAATCATAGACGCAGCCGCCCTCCGCCCTCCGCGCGTCCCCACCCCCGCGCGGGCGGTCGCGGCGACGGACGACCGTGCCGGCCCGTTCTGGCGTTGTGCTTGTGGGTGTAATCCACCCTTTGGCACAGAGGTTCGGGCGATAATGCGATGTTTTCATGTCGTCTCCGGGGCAACGCTTTCCATACCTGAGAGCTTGTCGATTTCGAACCGAAGTACTGCAATCGCCGGTACAGAGGTTTCGTTAAAGCCACCGCTATCTCCGGAGCGGCGTGTGGACGGAAAACGAGTCTAACGATCGGGAGCGGCGTGTGTCTAAGCACAGGAGTGCGGTCCGAGACTTTGGTCCGTTTCAAGGTTTGGGCGTCGGCTGGGCATAATAGCCCGCCGTTGTTTGGGCCTTGAGATGGGGCTGGCCTATCTTGACCTCAAGTGCGTGATACTCGTTGGGACCGTCGGCGGCAGGGGGAGCAAACGTAATCACGTAGTAAGCATTTGCGTCTTGAACGCACCTTGCAATCCCCTCGGCTACGTCGTTGTCTGAGCTCAGCACCCGGCCCCCGCTTTGAAACGCAAGAACCTGCAGCGCGAGATCGCCCAAGGATACCTGGTTCGGCGAGCGCACTCCTTTCAGGAATGACTCATAATAAAACTCGCGGCCCTCGTTCTCCGTTGTTCCCAGCGGATCCACGCTATACAGGGTAACGCCCGCCTGTCTCAATTGAGTCGACAACGAAACAATCGTGCTGAAGATCGCCTCCTTGTTCTTTGCAGTCAGTCCCTCTTCCGCGTTCGGCCCTGAGAGCAGCGGCCAACCCGGACTCACGCCGATGACGATCTTCCTGCCAGGCCTTTGCGCGGCATACGCGGTGAGTTGCTCAAACCCGTTAATGGATATCTTCGTTCGGTCGTCGGCGCCGTAAAAGCCTTGTGATCTGGTGATCGTTCGCAGAGAGGATGGATTCTGATCCAGGTAGCCGGCCAGGACGTTTGCGTCGCGAGAAGACGTCCCCTGGGCATTTAGCCCCGAATCGGAAAGGAAAGTGATGGATACCGGCCGGGCTAGCTTCCCGCCATCCTTGTGTAGAAATTTCTTGATCTGATCGCGCACGTACGCCACGCGCGTGAACGAGATATTTACCGAATCAACCACCAGGACCACCTCCACCGGCTCGCTATCGGCGGTCGCATCGGTTACGCCCTGGAACGAGAGGATCTTCTCTGGTTGTTTGTTATCAACCACAGTAAAGTCCTTCTGTTCGAGTCCGGATACCGGTTTCCCTGATTTGTCGTTAACCACCACGTGGAGCCTGATGAGGCTCTCCGAATTAGGTGCGGCCTGTGCATGAAAGGGCTGTATAATTCCCTGTCCGGCCAACATAGGGAGAGATAGAAGGAGGGTGCAGATCCAAACCTTGCGGGAAGTACTCATGTCAAATTACCTCGACTCCTAAGTTTATACCTTTCGCGGTGAACCGAGCGAGCGGCGTGGCGAGCGAAACTCGTTCAAGCCGGGCCGCGCGGCGGCGCACGATTCGCGCACCGCGTCGGGCGACTTCGGCCATCCGGAAGGTATCCCCGGCGCACCCGCGCCGCGGGCGTGCAAGCTGCGCGTCGCCATCCCGGTGAAGTGGCCGGCCGCCGGCGTTCCCTGGTGGATCACGACGACTCGGAAATCTTACGCCGCCCACCGGCCGCCACCACCCCGGTCATCGATGCGCCGCCCTCCGCCCGTCGCGCATCCCCATCCGCACGCCAGCGATCGCGGCGACGGACAGCGGGCGGGGGGCGTCGGGACGGGCGGCCGGCGTCGCGCGGCGCGATGCGCGTTATGGCAACGCCAACCGCCGACTTCGGGCATCCGGAAGCGCTCACCCCGGCGTAACCGCGGCGACGGGCTGCGCGACGACGTCGCTGGGTGACGCAAATGTTGAGGGTACTTATGACTATCGTCTGCGACTCACTGAGATCACTGGTTGGGTATGGGCACATCCGGCGGCGGCGGCAAGGGAGCCGGACATTTCCATGGCGTTGGACGCGGCTGATCGTAAGCACCCGCCGCGAACAGGGCGAGCGACCACAGAAAACTGGTGCGCAGCCCGCATTCATACTCCGGAAGATACGTTGTGGTTGCCGCGCTCCGGCCTGTCACTACGATTTGCGAAAAGCCAACTTGCGTTAAACCGGAATGCAGGGTCACACGAGCCGCCGCGCTAGGGCTAGGCCAAAGCGCCCGACGGTGGCATGTTCACGCAACTCGAGATGTTCCCATCGGGGAACTCCAATTCGAGATAAGGATTAAAGATGCTTTTGGGTGCTCCCGATTGTTGCCAGGGCGTTCCATATCGTATGCGACCGCCTCAGGCAATTGGTTCACGCGAGCGAAGCTCGCCCTGCTACCTCTTCACAAACAGCGACACCGCCATCCCGAATCCAATGGCGATCACGATCCGCCGCACCGCCGTCCGTCCCAGCTTCCTGGCCGCGCCGGCGCCGAAGAAGCCGCCCAAAATGGCAGCCACGGCCATCACCACCACGTAGGGCCAGTACACCATCTGGCTCCAGATAAAATACGCCGCCGCGATTCCGTTCACGCTGCCGCCCAGCACCACCTTCAGGCTGTTCATTTCGTGAATGTCTGTCAGCCCCATGACGCCGAGCGCCGCCAGCATCAGGATACCGATGCCCGCCCCGAAATATCCGCCATATAGTCCCACCGCAAGTTGAAACAGCATGCCGCTCGCGAACCACGCCCGCGACTGGTGCTTCGCCCCTTCGCCCGTGCCCAGCGCCCGCTGCAGCGGCTCCTGCGCCATGAACAGCAGCGTCGCGAACAGGATCAGAAACGGCACCAGGCGGTCGAAAACCCCGGCCGGAGTCATCTTCAGCAGCCACGCCCCTGCCAGCCCGCCCGCCAGGCTAGGGACGATCAAAAGCCACAGTTTCGGCGCCACATCGCGGGCTTCGCGCCGGTAGCCCCACGCGCTGCCCACCGTCCCCGGCCAGATCGCCACCGTACTGGTCGCATTGGCCGTCACCGAATTCAGGCCCAGCCAGATGAGCGTCGGAAAAGAGAGCAGAGTCCCGCCGCCGGCCACCGAGTTGATGGCTCCCGCCAGGAAGGCGGATCCAAAGGCAACCGCCGCTTGGGGAAAAGTGAACGCCGATATCAAACCTGTCAGCATAACCGATTTAAACAGGACGGAACAGGAGATCTGTGGCTAGCAGACGCGACCTTCCAACATGCCGGCCGGGTAGGCATAAGACAGCACAACGGGCGGCCCGGCCGTCGGGCAGAGGGATGCGCCGCGGACGTTCGGGCGTCCCCAGTTTTCGCCCAGCGCAACCGCGCGACGGCCGTGCAGGCACGCGGCCGCGCGTCGGCAGTGTCCGCGTGCCGACGGTGCTGGATAAGCAGCGCCCTCGGCCTGGCGCACATCCCCATCCGCCCGCGGCGGTCGCGGCGACGGGCAACGGGCGGGGGCGCCTGGGCGCCGCCAGCGGGCGCGGGATGCGCGTTATTGCCACCGATTCGAATGTGTGACAGGGATTGCCCAACAGATTACACCGACCTCGGCGGCGCCGTCAATCTGCTCGAAACTAATTGCCACCACGCCTTCGACGTGCCACCCATTGCGTGCTTATGGGGGTATTTGACGGTGAGTTCTAGCATCAAACCGCTTACGCCAGGTACCAAACGTCCTATAACTAAGACATTTCAACAAAAGTGGGAGATGTTTAACAATCACAACGGTTCAATTAGGTGTATTATTTATAACGCCAGATTGAATTGAAGGTATCTCCTTACCCCCATCTTCAGAAAAGAAAGGAGAGTATAGTATGGAGGCAGAATCCGGGATAAAGGCTCAGCACACCGTTCTTGTGGTAGCTGACGATCAGGGCGTCCTACTCCTGGCGCAGGCGGTTCTGACGGGCAAGGGGCATCGCGTGCTCCTGGCATCCGATGCACAGCGCGCTATCGAACTCCTCTCGCAGAAGGACGTCCCTATCCATTCCGTGGCCATCCGGGCCGCTATGAGAGGTCTCGAAGAAGTCCGAAACTATTCCCTGAGACAGGGAGCCAAACCATGGACCGTCCATTGCGATGTCGATGATCGGGGCATCCGCCTGAAAGGGCTGGAGTCAGGAGTCGAGTGGGAAAGCGCCGCTGGCCTTTTATAGGAGTATTGGTCACAGGGGTTTCGGCCCTGAGTCTGAATGAGTGATTACTCGTCACTGCGGTTATCGACGACACGATAATCGCGACGTTTATGGCTTGAGCTTTCGGGAATGCGACGGTTAGCCCCTCGTATTGGCCGGCCATTCCCTAAACCTAAAATCAGGGTCGCGTGTCGCCTCCCTCGCCCGCCACGCATCCCCTCCGCACGCCGGCGGTCGCGGCGGAGGACAGCGGGCGGCGGGCGCGGGAACCGGCGGCCTGGCGCCTGAACTGGTGGCCGGCACTGTGCAAATGATGGATGCGGGCGGCGGAACGGGCGGTCGGCATCGGGCGCGGGATGCGGTAACGTGGCAACTGCGGGCACGTGAATGCGATATGGCACTAAAGTCCCTGATCGTTCTTCGCCCACAGGTAAGGCGAATAAGCCAAATTGTCGAAGCGAAGAGCGGGCAGGTTCTCGGACTCGAAAGAAACCGTCGATGCGCGGTTCATCCAGCCGGTCTTAACGCGCTGAAGCTGGCCGGGCTTCAGCGTGAATGTGACCTCGCGCATTTCCGGCGCGCGCAGCGTCAGCTTCACCGCCTGCGACAGAGGGTTGTACACGTCCAGGTACATCAAGATGCGCGGGTGGAAAAAACGGAACTTGGCCTGCGGTGCTTTCTCCGCCGCGGCGCCCAGCGAGAACGTGCTCATACGGCCTGCCGGCGCGCACACCTTCCACTGCCCCTCTCCCCAATCGATCACCCCGGAAGGATACTGTCCTCGCAGCATGACTTCTGCGCCCACGTGCGGGTTGTCGAAATCCACGATCAGCGGAACCGGCGCTGTAGCGGCGCCCTGAATATCGACGTCCCGCGAAAGGTCGTGCCGTATGCGGAGTACGCGCGTGGTGTCGTCAAACGTATAACCTTCCTGTTTCAGATCGCCGCGGCGGATCAGCGCGCGTCCGCCTGCTGAAATAGAGTCCGGGATAAAGTTGAGCCGCAAGACGTCGGTGGAAGACGGGTCAAACGTGGAATATGTCACGGACCCTCTGCCGTAGGCGATCCTGGTGACGACCGAATGCGAGCCTAGCAGATGCGACTCATCCTCCGGGGCCCACTCCGGCACCGCCCAAAAAGCGTCCATCAGGCGTCGCGGACCATCCGAAAACTCGTCCGTAAACCACCACTGGTTGCCAAAGGGCGTATGTGCGCCTGCTGGCATGCCCTGGAAGTACGTTACCCAGTTGTAAGACCGAAAAGCCTCCTCCTTATAGGTTGGGTCGCCGGTCTTGGCGTAGTAAAGTGCTTCCACGGCGGCCAGGCGGGAGGTGTGGCTATCGCAGCACTGGTTCGGCTCGTTGCAGCAGAAACTCTTGCCATTGCCCTGCTCGGCCGTAAAGGTGGCGCCGTGGAGTATATACTTGGGCCACTTCGGCGTAGTCTTGACCCATTCGATCAACTGGCGCGCGTGGTCGCGCCATGCCAGGTCCTTCTCCGGATTCAGCAGAACATAGCGGGCGTACTCCAGCGGAATGACCTGGTTCATGTTTCCCATGCTGGGTGTCACATCCTCGAAATATCCCACCCAGACGTTGTTCTTCATCGGATACTTCTGCAGCCAGTCCCAGGCTGCCTGGCGAACGTGCTGGTAGCGGGCGACGTCGCCCTGGCCGAGCCGGATTAACTCGTCAAAAAGCATGATCGGCTCCACCACATTGGCGGAGTAAGGACCCATTCCCCGGCCTTCGACCTTTCCGTCGCGGGCATAGCAGCGCACGGGCCACGGCGAGTTGTCCGCATCTCCCGCCTTGTAATTCTTCGCCAATGCACGGGCGCAACGAATCGCTGCCTGGAGGTACTTGGTGTTGCCGGTCATCTCGTAAAGGCGGAGATAGGCGTAGCCGTCCTCACCGACCACGTGCGGTTCCAGATAATCCTCCCCGTGGTGGCTCCATCCGGTGTAGCGGCGGTCGCCGGGGTTGGCCGACGTGTACGGCACCTCGCCCCACACGTAGTTCGCGGGCGTCAGCCCGTTTTCAAGCTCGTAGTCCACCAAGTCCTGCAGGAAGACGATGGTATTCGGATCGCCGGTATACGGATACAGTCGCTCCATAAAGCCCTGCATCATGGCGCGGAGATAGGCCGTTGAGTTGGCCCAATGCCAATCCGGCTGCATCTCAAAAGTCACGCGGTCGAAATCGAAGCAGCAGAAGAAGTAGTAGTTGCGGTCCCGAGTGTACTGATCCCAAAGAACGCGCCACTGCGTCAGGAAATGGGAGCTGTACGAGTAGCCGGTATCCTCCGGCATGGGCCACGGCAATAACTTGCCCTCGTTGTCCAGTTGGACCGGCCGACCCGCGATGGCCGTCGCATCCAGCTTCGATATGACCGGAAATGGCTCTTGGGCTTCCATAACGGGAGCGGCCAAGAGGAACAGGATGGCAGTGAACTTAGCGATCATGTGCATGTCCTTGCCGCTCGGCCAGGTTCCTATGGGCGCTTTCTCCGGCCTGTGCAGAGCGGACGCAGACGTTCATCTTAACTCGCTCAAGCTGCACCGGCATGCCCCCGTCGGCCACGTGCGGGAAGCCGAGCCGCGGACTTCGGGCATCCGAAGTGATCGCGATGCGCCAAGCGGCCCGCCTCGTCGTGCCGGCGGTCGCGGCGACGCACACCGGGCGGCGGGCGCCGGAACGGGCGGCCGGGCACAGGGTGGCCCGAAGCGCGTTATGCCACCCAAACTGTGCCCCGGAAGCATCGCCCGGCGCAACTGCGCCGTGCGCGTGCAGGCTGCGCGTCGGCATCCCTGTGAAGTGGCCGCTCGCCGACGTCCCCGGCTCACGCGCACGAATATCGGACGCGATCCGCGCGTCGTCCGCGCGCAGATCGCGGAGGCAGCACCCTCCGCCCCGCGCCCATCCCCTCCGCCCGCCGGCGGTTGCGGCGACGGACCGCGGGCGATTGCCACCCATTCGGGATGTGTGACAGGGCTTGCCCAACAGCTTACGCCAACCTTCCGCCGCACCGTCAATCTGCTCAAAACTAATTTCCAACACGTTTTCGACGTGCCACCCGTGGGGGGCTATATGGGCGTTTTGGCATTTCGCCCACGAACTGGTTCGCATGCGTGGCGGCTTTGACCTGGGCACGGCGCCGCTTTAAGCTGGAACCAGCATGACAAAATCTTCCCGACGACATTTTTTGACGGCAACACTTTCCTGCGCAAGTTTGTCGTCTCCGATCGCTGCACGCGCGAGCGCATCATCTTCGGATGACCGAAGCGGATTCCGTTACTGCCTGAACACCGCGACCATCAGCGGCTATCGCCTCAATCTGGCAGACCAGATCGAGGTTACGGCAACGGCCGGTTACCAAGCCATTGAACCCTGGGTCAGTTCTATTCATGAGTATGGAGGCGGGAGGACCGCATTGGCGGACTTGCGGAAGCGAATCGCCGATAGTGGTCTGACTGTGGAAAGTGCGATTGCGTTTCCGGAGTGGATTGTGGAGGACCCCGGCAGGAGAGCCAAGGGATTGGAACAGGTCCGGCGGGATATGGAGGTGGTAGCCCAGATTGGCGGCAGGCGCATAGCTATGCCACCGGCGGGCGTACAGCATGAAGATGGAATCGCCTTGTCGCGCATTTCAGAACGGTATCGCGCTGTGCTCGAACTGGGTGATCAGGTAGGCGTGGTACCCGAACTGGAATTCTGGGGGACATCGCCATACCTGAACCGGTTGTCTCAGGCCGCCTATGTCGCCCTGGAAGCCTCTCATAGTAAGGCGTGTGTGCTGGCCGACGTGTTCCATCTGTACAAGGGCGGCTCTGGTTTCGAAGGCCTGCGGTTACTCAGTGGCCAAGCCATTCAGGTCATCCATCTCAACGACTATCCTGGGAACCCGCCGCGAATAAGCATCAGCGACCGAGATCGAGTCTATCCAGGTGACGGTGTCGCACCGCTCAACCAGATCCTCTCGGATTTGCAGCGTGTGGCACCCGACGTGGTCTTATCGCTCGAACTTTTCAATTCGACTTATTGGAAAGGCGATCCATTGCAGACCGCTAGAACCGGATTAGCAAAGATGAAGGCGGCTGCGCGCGGGGCCGACGGTATGGAACATGCGGGAGCAAAGTCAGGATGAGCGAACGACGCGGATCGGAAGGTACTCAGGAAGTCCCCGGCGCGACCCATGATAACTGCTCGACACAGGGAAAACACGTGCGCCCGCCCTCCGCCCGCCACGCATCCCCCTCCGCATGCCGGCGGTCGCGGCGACGGGCCGCGGGGCGGCGGGCGCCGGAACTGGCCGCCGGCGTCAAGATGCGCCAGGAGCGCACCGCGCGCACCTCGCCGCTGCTCCCCGGCCGCATCGCGTCCGGCGGCTACAGGCGGGCCGATCCGGCGGTGCGCCAGGGCGCGCGGGCTGACGACGCCGGGCGGCGGGGTGCCGCGCGATCGCGCGCCGCGTCGGCAGACGTCGGCCATCCGGAAGTTATCGCCGGCGCAACCGCGCCACGGGCGTGCCGGCCGCGCGTCGGCATCCCGGTGAAGTGGCCGCGCGCTGGAGTTCCCCGATGCGGGAGCCTCCGCGCGGCGCGCATCCCCATCCGCCCACGGCGGTCGCGGCGACGGACCACGGGCGGCGGGCACCGGAACGGCCGTCGGGCCGCGCGAAGCGCGTGATGCCACCCAACCCTGGCAGCCGTTAATGGCGGCCGCACCTCCCAATAGGCGTTCGAGGAAGTTGACTGGATTAGGAAAGTCGGCTTCAGTCGGGCGATCCACCTTCCAGAGCCGCAGTCGAATAACAGCCATTCGCCCAGGCAACTCGCCGCCGGAAGGGAGTTACTAGCCGGAGACCCGGAATCTGGAGACCCAGGCCGCCGCCGCATTTGTTCTTGCCTCTTGAGCGCGGCGCGGACCGTCTGGTTATTTCGCTTGCTGTCCGCCGCCGACCCGAGGTAAGGTTTTCATACTACCGATATTACCCATTAATTAACGCCCCAAAATGCCGCATCGTGCTTGCCACCCCCATGATCGCAGCAACGAGCCCAACCCCGGCAACTCATAATCTTCCATACCGCTGCGGGATGAGCTACAAACCCACACTGCCAATCAACGCCCGCCAATCCCGCCCAATCGACTGAAAACAATACTCGAGGCCGCCGCAATCGCCCTCCAGCCGCCACCGCTCGTGCTATCGTTGTTGCGGGTGGCCCCAACAGCCACGCCCAAAATTCAGGCGCCATGCACTCGCCATCGGTGTTCTGCCAGCGGAGCCTGCCGGTTCTTTGAAAACTTCATCCGCGCCGGTCGACCCTCGCGGGCGGAATCATATTAACTTATTTAACTGCAATGTATTAGCCTGCTCAAATCTCAATTTGGTTTCGTGCGGCACATTTTACATCGAACCAATGTCAATGCACAAAAGAGCCCAAAAGTGCATAAAAATGCACAAAATCCGCCAACCCGGATCGCCCTGTCGCCGCGTCGCGCCCCCCGTCCCTACCGCACCACTTTTGTCAACGCCACGACGACGATCATGTTCTCGGCGGCGCCCCACGGGGCTGGACGCGGGCAAGCCGGAAAGCTTACCCTACAAAGCATGATGCTTCGATTTGCGATCGTGCTTTTGGTGGTGTCGAGCGGCTGGGCTCAAGACGTCGCGCGCATGGAGCAGGTGATTCAGTCCTACACTGCGAACCGGCAGTTCATGGGGTCGGTGCTGGTGGCCAAGGGCACGGAAGTGCTGCTCAGCAAGGGATACGGATCGGCGAACCTGGAATGGGATGTGCCGAATTCACCTGCCACGAAGTTCCGGCTGGGGTCCATCACCAAACAGTTTACGGCTGCTTCGATTCTGCTGCTCCAGGAGCGCGGGAAATTGAACGTGGAAGACCCGGTGAAGAAGTACATGGCCGACGCCCCGGCGGCATGGGACAAGATCACCATTTATAACCTGCTGACGCACACTTCGGGGATTCCGAGTTTCACCAGCTTTCCGGAGTACGCCAAATGGGAGCCGTTCGCGACCACGCCCGCCGAAGCGGTGGCGCGCTTCCGCGACAAGCCGTTGGACTTCGCGCCGGGCGAGAAGTGGAGCTATAGCAACTCTGGTTATCTGCTGCTGGGGTACCTGATCGAGAAGATCACCGGTGGCAGCTATGAAAAGTTTGTGCGTGAGAATATTTTCACGCCGCTGGGTATGCGCGATTCGGGGTACGACTCGAACTCGGCGGTGATTGCGCACCGGGCGGCGGGGTACACGCTGGGCAAGGACGGTCTGGAGAATGCGGGGTTCGTGCACATGACCGTCCCGCAAGCGGCGGGATCCCTGTATTCCACAACCGAAGACCTGCTGAAGTGGGAGCAGGGATTATTTGGCGGGAAATTGCTTTCGGCGGCATCACTCAAAACCATGACTACGCCGTTCAAGAGCGATTACGGGTGCGGGCTGTTTGTGGCGACCAAGGACGGACGCAAGGCGATCCAGCACGGCGGCGGCATCGAAGGCTTCAATACGCAACTGACCTACTACCCGGACGACAGGCTGACGGTGGTGGTGCTGGGGAACGTGAACGGCGTGGCACCCTCGGAGATTGCCGCGAAGCTGTCCGCGGTGGTGCATGGCGAGGTGGTCAAGCTGCCGGCGGAGCGGACGGAGGTTCAGGTAGCGGCGCAAGTGCTGGCGAAGTATGCGGGGACGTACGAGCTGGGGTCGGGCGTAACCGCAACGGTGACAGTGGAGGGCGGACGGCTCATGACACAGCTAACGGGGGAGCCAAAGCTCGAGCTATTTGCAGAGTCGGAGACCAGGTTCTACCTGAAGGTAGTGGATGCGCAGGTGGAGTTCTTCATGGACGCGAGCGGAGCCGTGACGCACCTGGTGGTTCACCAGGGCGGGCGCGACCAGAAGGCGGCGCGGGTCAGCGATAAGGCGGAGGGACCGGCTCCGCGCAAGGAGATCCAGGTTTCGCCGCAAGTCCTGGCGAAGTACGCAGGGACCTACGAGCTGGGGCCGGGCGTTGAGGTGACCATGATGGTGGAAGACGGACGGCTCATGACGCAGATCACGGGACAGCCGAAGTTCGAGTTATTTGCCGAGTCGGAGAACAGGTTCTTTTTGAAGGTAGTGGAGGCGCAGGTAGAGTTCTTCACGGACGCGAGCGGAGCGGTGACTCATCTGGTGATTCATCAGGGCGGGCAGGAGACGAAAGCGGCGAAGAAGTAAGTGGCGAGCTTCGCTCGCGGGCGGCCTGAGAGGCCGGGCCCAGAGGGCACCCCGGCCGAGAGCCTGCCCCACTGGGCTCTTCACTTCATTTGGCGGGCTTCTTCACTGGATGGGACTTGCGCCACTCGTCCCAATCCTGACTCACGGCTTTCAGCATCTCTTCGGCGGCCTTGGGCAACCAGCCGCTGCCGCGTTTCTTGAGATCGGCCTGGATGGCGCGGGCCTTCTTGCTGCCGAGATGCACGTTGGCCGTTTCGAATCCCATGGCGTGCAGCAGCACCTTCTCGGAACGTTCCTTGGGCAACTCGGACAGCTCGATGCGCGTGCAATCCGGGGCCAGACGGCGCACGATCCACTTGCCTTTCTGCTTCACATATGGATCGCAACAACGCACCGCGGTATCCAGGATCTCCTGGTAAAGGATGCGCGAGGACCCCTTGCAGCCCGCGACCCACCAACATGCCGAAGGGGCCATGGCCTTGGCTTCGCGCGCGATGTTGCCGGCGTGCCACTGGGCCAGCGCCACGAAACGCTGGCGGCCCAGGCTGCCCAGCCCGGCCACCCGGTGCATGTGCCGCCGCGTGATCTCGGGATCCGGCAGCATCCGCAAGATGCCCTTCTCCGCACCATCCGGAATCTTGCCTTTGACGGGCTGGCACTTTTCGAGCTTCTCCCAGAAACCGCAGACGTCTTTCAGCCGGTGCACCGCCATTTCGCGCAGCAGCGGGTGATGTTCGGCCAGCACGAAGGGACGCCCGCCCATCGCCATCGATTCCGAATAGCCCTGCAGGATGGCTTCGGACGCATTCTTCAGATCGAGAGCCAGGTGATTTTCCGAGATGGCAATGTGCGCGCTAGCTGTCAACCTGACCAGGTCGTGGGTGTAGGGCAGCCGCCAAGTCTCGTCGAAATCGTTGATGCCCCAGATCAAGCGGCCTTCGGAATCGCGCCACGTCCCGAAATTCTCGACGTGCAGATCGCCCACGCCCAGCACTACCGGCGCGGAGGCCAGGTCGCGGCAGACCTCCGGAAAGATCTGTGCCCAGCGATAATAGGTCGCGCGCATGAAGGGGAACAGGGCCGCCGACATCTGTTCGTGTTTGTGCTGCAGATCGGCGGGGACGATGGTGAGTTGGCCGGCCAGCCACTCCTCGTACCGGGCGGTAGCTTTTTGTATTTTCATAGGAGGCAGAGACCAGCTTATACCAAGCGCGGCGTAAGCATCCACTTCAAGATGCCGCGCGGCGCGCCGCTGAAGCTCTCCTGATCGATGCGCACCAGCGCAGCCTTCTTGAGATCGACCTGCAGCGCGGGCGCGCCGAGCAGATACCCCACGGTCAATCCCAGCAGCGGCTCATGCCCGGCGAGCAACACGGCAGGCTCGCGGCGGCGCGCGCAGAGGGCATCCCAGACGGCCTTCGGCGCGGAACTGGGCACCAGGATCTCGCTCTCCACGATCTTATGGCACCCGAGCACCTGCCCGGCCATGTGGGCTGTCTGCAACGCGCGCTTGTACGGGCTGGTCAGAATCAGCGAAGGCTTGACACCGGATTCGTGCGCCTGCTCCAGCACGGCGCGCAGCTTCTCGCGGCCGGCGTCGGTCAGTGCGCGCTCCGCGTCCGGCGCACCCGCTTTGGGTTCTTCGGCGATTCCGTGGCGCAGGATGTAGATCTCCATTACTCGATGGTAGCCCGACGCTTGGCACAAACGGCGGCCCGCCTGCCCCACCAGCCGCCGAATTTCCCCTATAACTGGTATATGCCCCGCTACGCTGCGATCGACATTGGCAGCAACTCCATCCGCATGGCTGCAGCCGAAGTGCTGCCGGGGTCCGGCATGCGCGTGCTGGCTTCCGAGCGCGTGGTCACGCGGCTGGGGGAGAGCGTCTTTCGCCATGGCATCCTGGCGCAGGAGCCGCTGGAACTGACTTGCACGGTGCTGGCGCGCATGGCCCAGCAGTATCAAAAGCTGGACGTGGTGGGAGTGCGGGCGGTAGCCACCAGCGCGGTGCGGGACGCGCGCAACCAGGCCGAGTTCATCGAACGGGCGTCCAATGCCATCGGCTCTCCGGTCGAGATCGTTTCCGGACGCGAGGAGTCGCGGCTGATTCACTTGGGAGTGCAGGCCCGCTGGCCGCATCCCGACCGCAGGCTGCTGATTGTGGACATCGGCGGGGGCAGCGCGGAGCTGATCGCCGGCGAGCACGGCATTCTGCGCGACTCGTTCTCGAAGCCGCTGGGCGCGGTGCGGCTGCGTGAGATCTTCCTGCGCAACGATCCGCCGCAGCCCGACGAGTTGCACCAGATGCACGAGTATATCGAAGAGAAACTGGCGGGCATCGGGAAGCGCTTCGCCAACACGCATTGGGACCGCGTGATCGCTACGTCGGCCACGGCTTCGGCGGTGGTATGCGCGGTGAACCGCATCCCCCGCATCAAGCGCGACCAGGCCGACCGCATGCGGGCTTCCGCCCACGAGGTGCGCCGCCTCTACAAGAGGCTGAGCGTGCTGGACCTGGCGGAGCGCCGCAAGGCCATCGGGATCGGCCCCAAGCGCGCCGAAATCATCGTGCCGGGCGTGAGCGTGTTGCTGCGCGTGCTGGAGGATTTCCGGCTGCCATGCCTGTATTACTCCGCGGCCGGGGTGCGCGACGGGATCATCGCGGATCTGCACGCGCGGGGCGTGGGGCGCGAACTGGCGCAGCTTGGCCGCGACCAACGCAAAGAAGTGGAACAGATGAGCCGCCGCTATGGCGTGGCGCTGCCGCACGCCCGCAAGGTGGCCGGGCTGGCGCATACCCTGTTTACCGACCTGCAGCCGCTGCACCAGTTGCCGCCGCATTTCGGCAAGCTGTTGGAGGCCGCCGCCTATCTGCACGACGCCGGACATTTCGTGGCCGACTCCAACCATCACAAGCACTCCTATTACCTGGTGAACAATTCCGACATGCCGGGCTTCACCAATCGCGAGCGTGAGATCGTCGCCAATTTATGCCGCTATCACCGCAAGAGCATGCCCACGCCGGTTCACTCCAACTGGCAGGCGCTGAATGCCGACGACAAGCGCGTGGTGCTGATGCTGATTCCTTTGTTGCGGCTGGCCGACAACCTGGATGTCAGCCACGAGGAGCGCATTCAATCGCTGAGCTGCCACATACGCGATGGGCAAGTCGTGCTGCAGCTCTCCTCCGCGGCCGATATCAGCCTGGAGCAGTGGGCGGCTGCGCGCGCGGGCGACGCCTTCCGCCAGGTGTATAACCGGTCCGTTGTGACGGAGAGAGGGTGATGGGTGCCGGGTTCCGGGTGCTGGGCCCTGGCCTAACACTCCTGCTCCTGGCCATGCCGGCGTGCCGGAGCGGCGAGCCGCGCGCTACGGCGATCGGCGAAGCCTACGCGGGTCCGGCCACGGTGGGCTTGCGCCGGGACATCCCGTTGCAGTCGCCGGTGGTGGCGACTGTCAGGCACGGCGATCGGCTCGAAATCGTGCAGCGCCGCCGCCGCTTTCTGAAGGTGCGCGCGCCGGGCGGTGCGGAAGGCTGGATCGAAGACCACTTGCTGCTGAGTTCCGAAGAAATTGCCGCCTTGAAGGAAGTCGAGCGGCGCGCCTTGACGCTGCCGTCGCAGGGCTTGGCCAGCACTTACGACCAACTCAACGTACACACCGAGCCCAATCGCCTGTCGCCCAGTTTCCTGCAAGTCAAGGAGGGCGAAAAAGTGGACGTAGTGGCGCACGTCAGCGCGCCGCGAACGCCGCCGGAACGCAAACCGCTGATTCCGCTAAAGCCCAAGACGCTTCCGCCCGCGCGCAAACGGACCGAATCCAAATACCCGCTGCCGCCGATGCCGCCCGCTCCACCGCCGCCGGCGAACTGGAAGGAACTCTCCAAAGCGCCGCCCGAAGTGCAGCAGGCCATCGCCGATAGCCATGCCGCGAACACGCCGCCGCCTGAAGACTGGAGCCTGGTGCGCAATGCCAAGGGCGAGAGCGGATGGGTGCTTACGCGCAGGCTCTATATGGCCATCCCCGACGATGTGGCGCAGTACGCCGAGGGCCATCGCATCACCTCGTATTTCGCGCTCTCGGACGTGCGGGATGGCGAGGTGGTGAAACACAACTGGCTGTGGACGACGATCTCAAGCAGCTCAAGCAGCGGAAGCGGCGACCACGCGTACGATTTCGACAGCTTCCGCGTGTTCACCTGGAGCCTGCGGCGCCACCGCTATGAGACGGCCTACATCCAGCGCAATGTGGAGGGTTATTTCCCAGTGCTGACGCGGCCAGCAGGCTTCTCGGTGTGCGTGGTGAACCGCTCCGGCGCGCGCACGCGACGCAGTTACTCCTTCATCGCGACCACCGTGCGTTTGGCGGGTGAGCAGCCGTGTGAAGCGCCAGCCGGACTGCTGCCCGGCGCGGGAGTTGCGGGGCCGGCCCCCCCGGCGCAAGCCCCCAGCCCTGCGGCCGAAAGCCGCTCCCTTTATGGCCGCCTGAAAGCCCTGGTCAAAAAGTGGTTCAGCCGGTAACGAGCGGCGCCGTCGGGCGCCTTGCGGAGCGCGCGGAGCGCTGAGCGATTTGACTTCTGACGGTGCGCCTGAAAAAATAGAATAAGCCCAGCCAAATTGTGCGGATGTGGCGGAATTGGCAGACGCGCTAGATTCAGGTTCTAGTTCTCGCAAGGGAGTGGAGGTTCAAGTCCTCTCATCCGCACCATACGGAAAACAAATATCTTAAGCCACTATTTGAGGCGCCTTTTTGACGCCCAAAAAGTGGGTCTGGTAAGGCGCCGCCCCACTGACCCTGGTCTGGCTGGCGAGCGCAGCGCCATCCCACTTGGCCACGCTCTTCATCACGCCCTTCATTTCGCGGGCGCCGAACGAGTTGGCCGTCTCTTTGGCGCCTGTCGAACAGAAGATTCGAAGTCGAAATCGCCATTGTCGATAGCCATCTTGAAGGGGACTTGGCACGCAGGCTGCAAATTCTCAAGCCATTCCAGCTAGCGCCTGCTCCTCACTTTGGCAGCGGGTCGCCCCGCCCGATCACCCAAGGGTCGGCGTAGGCCGTCTTCAATTGGTCCGCCTGCCATTGAACTCCGCCGGCCCAATCCATAAACCAGACCCACTTCGGCTGTGACTTCAACACTTCGGCGGGCGGCGGACTGCCAACCTCGCCCAGTGCGATGGGCTTGCCATTGGCCAGGTCGAGAATCTCCCAGTAATACCTGTCATCCAGCGAGCGGTAGTTATCGTAGCTCACCACATCGACGAAATTCTGGCCTGGGAAGAACTGGTGGAACTCGCCGAAAGGGGCCGGGCCGTTCTGGTTCCACACCCAGAGTAGATTATCGAGATGGTGCACGTTGACCAGACGGTAGTAAGCCTCGCGATAGAGTTGCGCCGTGCCGGACTGCCCCGGCCGGCCGCCCCACCAGAAGAAGTTGCCGTTGTTCTCGTGCATCGGCCGCCAGAGCACTGGAATGCGGGCCTCCTGGAGTTGTTTCAGGTAGACGGCCACGGTGTCGAGGTAGCGCTCCCAGCGCTGGTGCAACGGCGAGTCGGAGGTGATCAGCTCCTGCCACTGCTCGTCGCTAAGGCGCGCCTGCACGCTGCCGCGCCAGCTCTCGCTGGGCCGGCCGTTCTCGCCCGGCTTGCCCGGCTCGTCCTCGGTGGGACGCAGCATGTGCCAGCACAGGGTTACGATGGACCCGGCGGCGGCCTGCTTTTTGGCCTCTTCGATCATCAGATCGCGGTGGATGATGGAGTCTTTGTCCTCGCCGTCGAGGAAGCCGAAATCCGAGCCCCAGACGGCGGGGTACTTGCCGGTGATGGCCTGGACGCGGTCGGTATCCTGCGCCCGATGATTGGGGAAGTTGTGCTGGCCCGACAGAATCCCCTTGCCCGAGAGCGCGCAGAGGCTCTTCAGCAGCGCGCGCGCTTCTGGCGAAGCGTTGGGATTGACCGGGTCACAGGCATAGGGCGCCGGCGCCGAGGCCCGCGGCGCACCCGGTCCGGAAGGCGCCGGTTGTGTGGCGGCCGGTGGCGCAGCTTGAGGAAACGCAATCGGGGCTGCGGCCAACGCGAGAGTCCAGACGACGAACATCGATTTCCGCATATGTTTATCCGCTTCCCATGGTATATCACAAAGGCATTTAGCGTGACTTGTCGGGGGAATGTCGCGGGCGGCACCAGGAACTTTCGCCCCGCGCCACCTGTCTAAACATCCAATGCTTGAACTGCGTGCGCTGACCAAGCGGTATTCCGGCACCCTGGCCGTCGACGACGTCTCCTTCTCCGCCCTGCGCGGCGAGGTGACCGGCTACCTGGGACCCAACGGCTCCGGCAAATCCACGACCGTGAAGATGATCACCGGGCTGCTCGATCCTACCGCGGGCGAAATCCTGTATCGCGGGCGGCCCATCCGCGACCACATCGTAGAGTTCAAGCGCGTTCTCGGATATGTGCCCGAGGAGCCGTACCTCTACCCCCACTTGACCGGCGCCGAATACCTGGAACTGGCCGGCGAGCTGCGCGACCTGCCCGCGGCCACGCTGCCCGGCAAGATCGGCGCGCTGCTGGAGTTGTTCTCCCTCGCCGGCGACCGCCACGCACCCATCTCGTCCTACTCCAAAGGCATGCGCCAGAAGATCCTGATCTGCGCCGCGATTCTGCACGATCCCGAGGTGATCGTCCTCGACGAGCCGTTCTCCGGGCTGGATGTGCATGCGGGCCTGGTGTTGCGCAGTCTGATCCGGTCGCTGGCGGCCTCGGGCAAGACCGTGCTGTTCAGCTCGCACGTGCTAGAAGTCGTGGAGAAAGTCTGCCACCGCGTGGTGATCCTGCACAAAGGGCGCGTGGTGGCCAACGACTCCATCGAAAGGCTGCGCGACCTGATGGCCTTGCCCACGCTGGAAGACATCTTTGCGCAACTCGTCACCCAGAGCGATCCGGACGCCACCGCGCGCCAGATCGCCGAGGTAGTCCGCCAATGACCGCTCCGCCGGGGCGCGAACGGCGCCAGTTTCGCGCGCTGGTGCGCCTGTTCGCCGGCCGCTTTTTCGATACGGACATTATTTCC
>JBEKPZ010000035.1:0-36528 GCA_049520215.1 Bryobacteraceae bacterium
TGACCGGGCTGTATCGGCCGGATTTCGTGCGGCAGAACCTGTTCGCGCAGCCCCATCTCATCCAGGATGTCGCTGATCGCGCCCGTATACGCTATGGCCGCCAGCCGCTCGCGCAGGGTCCCCGCTTGGCTCATGGTTTGCGTGAGGCCTTGGCCTTCCGGATTTCGATTACTTTTTGGAACCATGCATCCGCCTGCGTTATGTCGTCCCGATAACTCTCGGGCGAAGCCTCCAGATCCGCCTTGGCGCGATACAGCAGGTTGATATACGCCATCGCATCGTCGTACTCGGCATCGAGCGCCAGTGCCTTATCCAGGTTCCCGATGCCTTCCTCGATGACTGGCAGATAACGCCCGCGCAGCGCGATCCGCACTTCGTCGCTTTTGATCGGACCAGGTTCGTCGGGCTTCATCCCCAGCTTCTGCCGAGCCTCCCCGATCGGCCCGTAGCTCCGCGTCCAACCAATCACGCCCATCGTGTAGAACGCCTCCTTATTGTCCGGTTTCACCGAGACGAGCTTCTGGTACCAGGTGGTGGCTTCGTCCAGCTTTTTCTGATTGAAACAAAGCGACGCCAGCGAAGCCATCGCCAACTCGTTGTCCGGCTCCTGTTCCAGAACTTTGTCGAATTGCTCCTCGACGCCAGCGAAGCCATCGCCAACTCGTTGTCCGGCTCCTGTTCCAGAACTTTGTCGAATTGCTCCTTCGCCGCGGCCGCCATCGCCTTGTTCTCCGGTGCCTCGGCGCCCGGAATGTATTGCTGCATATATGCCGTCGCCAGATATAGCCGCGCGAGAGTGCAGCCTGCGTCCAATTCAACCGCGGCGCGAAAATGATCTACCGCCTTCGCATATTCCGCCTCCTTGAACGCACCGACGCCCCTGTTCAGTTCCACCTTCGCCTGATCGTTCTGGCAACCGTGGCCGGACTGGGCCTGCACCGGCGCAATCAGCCCAACCCCCGCCAGCCAGGCGCAAAGAACACGAGCGCGCATGCCAACCTCCTACGCCGTGACCGGCGGCACCAGCGTCTTCAGAAATTCGTGCGCCACCCTGAAGCCGCGCTTGAACTGCTCCGTGAAATCCCGACCGACATAAGGCGGATAAAAAAACTCGTCTTCGTTCTCGATGTTCATCGCCCCGTTGTAGCCCACCTCCGCCAGCACCGAGAAGAAGCCCTTCCAATCCATCGAGCCGTAGCCCGGTACCCGGAAGCGCCACCAGGTCGCGCGATTCACCGGCTGGATGCCCGCCCGCCGCACCACGTGCCAAAGAATCTCCGTATCCTTTAAATGCACGTCGTAAATCTTGTCCGCGAACTCGCGCGCCGCCGCCACCGGGTCCATGAACTGCCAGATCAGGTGCGAAGGGTCGAACTGCAGTCCCACGTGCGGGCTGTTCCCAAATGCCTTGAACAGCGCCTCCCAAGCCACCGGCCCCGTGGCGATATTAGGCCCCCCGGCCCAAGGCTCCCACAGCACGCGCACATTGTGCTTCTCGCATAACGGAAAATATTTCTCCGTATATACCCGCACGATCTCGTCCACCTGCTCGCCCAGCGGCCGGCCTTTGATGGTGCCGGATTGCCCGCCGATGTTCGGAATTCCCAACTTGCCGCACAGCTCGATGCACTTGGCGGCGTACTGGTTCTGCCGGGCGCGCAGGGCGGGGTCCGGGTCGATGTGGTTTCCGTTCACCCCCAGCGATGAAACGTAGATCCCCGCCCGCTGGATCTTGTCTTTCAGGGCCGCAATCGCGGCGTCGTCCAGCTTGTCCGGATTGAGCCCCAATTGCATGCTGGTAAAGCCCTCGGCCTTCACGAACTCCAGGTTCGCATCGGAATAATCGCACAGAACGCCCAGCTTGGGCTTCCAGTTCTGGGTGCGGGCGCGCATGGCCTGCGCGGCAGCCGCGGCCGGCAAAGCGGCCAGGATGGTGCGTCGGGTAATCGTCACGACCACGACAATACAGCAGCGCACGCTTCTCCGCAAGGGGGGACCTATGGCGTCTGGCGTTCGGCGTGCCCCCAAATCCGCCTATGCCACGAATCGCACTCCTCTCTTGCCTCCTCCCATTTCTCGCACAGGGCCAGTCCTTTCAACGGAATGAGATCACCTTCAACGGCGGGTACGGATGGCAGGCTGCCGTTCCAAATGGGTCGCCCAGACTCAGCGCTGTGTCCCTGGGTGGCACATACGGCTTCCGCCTCCGCCACTGGCTGGCGCTTGAAGGGGGCGTGCTGACGGCAATCAACCCGACTGGACTGATAAACAGTGAATATGGATACTTCAATATCCATGACCGTTTCACCTGGGTACCGTTCGGTGTTCGATTCATCCTTCCCCTGCGGCATGACCGGTTCGAGCTTTCCGCGGGCGCCGGCGGGGTATATGAGAGATACAGCGGCGGGAATACAACTCCAGCGGGCTATGGATTCTCCTACAACGGATGGGGCGGCTATTTCAAACCTAAGGCGGCCATCGCATTGGACCCTGGACGCCACTTCTGGCTGGGAGCCTCTCCGCAATTGTTCCTGGTCAACGGAGCGAATGGCGTGCGAGACCGCTGGTTCGTGCTCACCGGGGATGTCAGCTTCCGGTTCTGATGTTTCGGTGGGGCAGACGATCGTTTTGTGTCGTCTGCCGGCGCTCCCCGAAGGCGGCCGCCAAAGTGAACAGTATTTGCGGCTAATCTCCCTGCCCCTCCCCGCCGATAAACATGCAGGAAACGTTATGCCCCAACTGCTCGCCCGTCCGCAAGCGCCCTGGGCCCTGCGCCTATTGCCGCCCTTTCCCGCGGTCGCCCAGCGCGTCCTCGCCCTCGTTAGCAACGAAGATGTGGCCATCCGGGAACTCGGCGATCTCGTCAAGATGGACCCGTCCTTCTCCGCGGAATTGCTGCGTTTCGCCAACTCCGCTCTGTTTGGCGCCCGCCACGAGGTCAAGAGTGTTTCGCAGGCCATCGTTCTGCTGGGCCTCGATCGCATCAAGACCATGGCGACGCTGGTGGCTGTCAATCGATTGGTTCGTTCCTCGATGCGCGTAGCGGCGCTGCGCAAAGTGTGGCTCCACAGCCTGGCCACCGCGCTGATCGCCGAAGAGGCCGCCCGTGTTACTAGCGTGGCTGCCGACGCCGCGTACACCGCCGGCCTGCTGCATAACCTGGGCACCCTCGGCCTGATGTCCGCTTATCCCGAGGAATACTCGCGAATGTTGGAAGTCACCCAGGATTTCGGATTCGATCTGCTGCAAACCGAGCGCGACCTATTCGACATCGACCATTGCCTGGCGGGGTGCTACCTCGCCCAGGGCTGGGACTTTCCCGATGAATTGGCCGCCGCTATCGCCGTTCACCACGAAGATCCCGTCGCCGGCGAGGTCAGCCTCGACAACGTGGTGAAGGTGAGCTGGCGCCTCGCCGACGCGCTCGGCTATGTGGCATTCCCGCCGGACAAGGCGTGGACCTATGCCGAGTTAGTCGCCTTCCTGCCCAACGCATCTTCTTTCGCCCGCGGCAAGTCCCCAGAAGAGTTCAAGGCCTCCATCGACAAACGCATGGCCGCCGCCCCAGTTTAGGGCGGGCCTTGCCCGCAGCCGGCTTTCAGCCGGCTTCTGGCAGCCCTTCAATTTTCAATAACTTACGGTGGATTTTCGACCACGCGCGGGTCCTACGGGAGCCGCCCAGTCGAAACGCCGCGAGCCACCCAAAAGGAACAAATCCGGGCGCGGGAGCAGTCAACAGATCCGCTACCCGGCTTCGCAGGAACGTCTGCGCCTTCTTGGCGGCTTGGCGGGTGCCTGGCGTCTTTGCGAGAAACAGAATGCTCCCCGGTGACCAGACTCGCCAAAGCAATACCTCCCTGCCAATTAGGGCTTGCCGCCCAGGTAATGGCGATTGACAGTACTGCAACTCGTAAAAGTTCCTCTAACGCTATAAAAACAAACATTTTACAAGACATTGGCTTCGCTTGGCCAAAAACGCCCAGCGCAGCGGCTGGTGCACAAACTTGCCCAATTACGCACAACCCGGGCAAAAGCCCCCTCGCCGCGTCCCCGCGTCCCCGCAACCCCATGCCACCAACCGCCCGCCTCGCGCGTCCAATCATCAGGTATACTCAAACTAAGGATGGTTTCCCGGATGCCTCAAAAGCGGCGCTCGTTCTTTCTGTACCTCGGCCTCATCTTCGTATGCTCGCTCCTCGGCGGCATCTTCGGACCCCAAGTCCAGGCAGCGGCCACCGTGGCCGACGCCGACGACATCGGCGCCAGTCTCAAATCCTTCACCGCCATCTACGGCTTGGTGGAGCAAAACTTCGCCGACAAAGTCGATCCCGACAAAGCCATCTATAAGGGCGCCATCCCGGGCGCACTTCGCACCCTCGACCCCCACACCAATTTCTTCGATCCCCGCGATTACCAACTCCTCCGTGAGGACCAGAAGGGCCACTACTTCGGCGTCGGCATGAAAGTGCAACCTTTCAATGGAAAGACCATCGTGGTTGCGCCGTTCCCCGGCTCGCCCGCCTATCGCGCGGGCATCCGGCCGGGCGACATCATCATGAAGGTGAACGACAAGCCCACCGACAACCTCACCACCACCGAGGTGGCCGACTTGCTGAAGGGTCCGCGCGGCACGCAGGTCGCCATCGTGGTTTCCCGCGAAGGCAACGACCAGCCCCTCACCTTCACCGTCATCCGCGACGAAATCTCGCGCGATAGCGTGAAAAACGCCATCTGGCTAAAGCCCGGCATCGCCTACGTCTTCATCGAACAGTTCAACGAAACCACCAGCAAGGAACTCGAGGACGCGCTGAAAAAGCTCGGCGAGAATAACATCCACGGCCTGGTCCTCGATCTGCGCGCTAACCCCGGCGGCCTTCTCAACGAAGGCGTCGCGGTGGCCGACAAGTTCCTGCAAAAAGGGCAGACCATCGTTTCCCACCACGGCCGTTCCTCGCCGGAAAAGACTTACACCGCCCGCAACGGCAACCGCGGGCATGAGTATCCCATCGTCGTGCTGGTGAACCGCTCTTCGGCTTCCGCCGCCGAGATTGTCGCCGGCGCCCTGCAGGATCACGATCGCGGTTGGATACTGGGCGAAACCACTTTCGGCAAAGGGCTGGTGCAGACCGTCTATCCGCTCTCCGAAAACACCGGCCTGGCGCTCACCACGGCCCATTTCTATACACCCAGCGGCCGCCTCATCCAGCGCGATTACACCAATAAGTCGTTCTTCGATTACTACTATCACAAGGACGAACCCAAGGACATGCAGGATGTCAAGATGACCGATGGCGGTCGCACCGTCTATGGCGGCGGCGGCATCACCCCCGATGAAAAGTTCGCTCCGCCCAAGATCGACAAGTTCCAGACCGAGCTTTACGTGAAGTCGGCGTTCTTCAACTTCACGCGCTACTACTTCGGCCAGCACGACGCCAAGCTGCCCAAGGGCTGGTCCCCCGACGCCACAGTTCTGAACGAATTCCACGACTATCTGCTGAAACAGAGCTACGATTTCACGGAAGCCGAATTCACGCAGGATTCCGACTGGGTCAAGCGCCTGCTCAAGCGCGAAATGTACATCACCGCCTTCGACATCGATGAAAGCGACCGCGTCGCCATGGAAACCGATCCCGAAGTGGAACGGGCCATCGACGCCATGCCCAAGGCCAAGGCGCTGCTGGATTCGGCCCGCAAGATTCTCGTTCAGCGCGTGCAGCCGGAAAATCCCCTACGCGCCAGGTGAAAACCGCCGCCCAGATCGTCGTACTGGATGCCGGGGGCCAATACTGTCACCTGATCGCTCGCAAAGTTCGCGACCTGGGAGTCTACTCCGAGGTCCGCGCCAGCGAAACTCCCGCAGCCGATCTCGCGGGCGCCACCGGTCTGATCATCTCCGGCGGCCCGAATAGCGTTTACGATCCATCCAGCCCCACTGTCGATCCCGCCATTTTCCAAAGCGGCGTGCGCGTGCTGGGCATCTGTTACGGCCAGCAGCTCATGGCGCACCTCTTGGGCGGAACCGTCCAGTTGGGCGACAAGGGCGAGTATGGCTTGGCCACACTCCACTTGCTTGCCGACGGAGCCGCCCCCGCCAGCCCGCTCTTCCATGGCATCTCCGGCCCGCAGCAAGTCTGGATGAGCCACCGCGATCTGGTCACCGCCGCGCCGCCCGGATTTTCCGCCTTGGGCGGCACCGCCACTTGCTCCATCGCAGCCATTGAAGCGCCCGCCCGCGGCCTCTACGCGGTCCAGTTCCATCCCGAAGTCGTGCATACCTCGCGCGGCCGCGAGATCCTGTCCAACTTCCTGTTCGGCATCTGCAATTGCCGGCGCGATTGGGATCCGCGCCATCGCGTGCCCCAGATCGAGGACGAAATCCGCCAGGCCGTCGGCGGCCGCAATGTTTTCTTCTTCGTCAGCGGAGGGGTCGATTCCACGGTTGCCTGCGCGCTCTGCCAGCGGGCCCTGGGCCCCGGGCGCGTTCAGGGGGTCTATGTCGATACCGGCCTCATGCGCGAAGGCGAAACCGACGCCATGCGGTCGATGCCCGGCCTGTCGATCGAATCGGCCGAAGCGCAGTTTTTGGGTGCGCTAGCTGGCGTGCGCGATCCCGAACAGAAGCGCCACATCATCGGCGAAGAATTCGTACGGGTGCAGGAGCGCATAGTCGAATCCCGCCATCTGCTGGATGGCCACTGGATTCTCGGCCAGGGCACCATCTACCCGGATACCATCGAATCCGGCGGCACCGAAAAGGCCGCCGTGATCAAGACGCATCACAACCGCGTGCCCGGCATTCAAAGGCTGATCGAAGCCGGCCGCATCGTGGAGCCGCTGCGCTCTTACTATAAGGATGAAGTGCGCGAGATCGGCCGGGAACTCGGGCTGCCCGCCGATGTCCTCGACCGCCATCCGTTTCCCGGACCGGGTCTGGCTATCCGCTGCCTTTGTTCGGAAATCGAAGCCGCCGTCCAGGCAACTCCCGAAGGCTGCATCCTGCCGGTGCACTCTGTCGGCGTGCAGGGCGATAGCCGCAGTTACGCGCCCGTGTTGTCGATCGAAGACTTGGACCACGCCCGCGCCACCGAGCTGATCAATCGCCTCTCCGGCGTCAACCGCGTCATCGCGCGCGTGCGCACCTCCGCGCCGCTCGCGGGCCTGCGCGTGCGCGTCAGCGCCCTCACGCCCGAGCGCCTGGCGCGCCTCCGCCTTGCCGACGCCGTCGTGCGCCGCCTCTCGCACTCGAGCGGTTTCGACCGCCGCATCTGGCAATTCCCGGTCGTGTTGATTCCGCTCGGCACGGCCGAAGCCCCCGACTCCGTGGTCCTCCGTCCCGTCGATTCCGTGGACGGCATGACCGCTCAGTCGGTAGCCATGCCCAACGACTTACTAGACTCTATCTCGACCGAGTTACTCGCGGTCCCAGGTATTAGCGGAGTGTTCTACGACCTGACTAACAAGCCCCCGGCCACCATAGAGTGGGAGTAAGTGCTTGCTTTGTGGGGCAGGCTCTCAGCCTGCGGCGGCCTCTCAGGCCGCCTGCCCCTACTTCTTCTCATCGCTGGTGCACGGCGCGCTGACCCACTTGCTGGTGCCGGTCGTATTGATCTTCATGCTGTGGGAACCGTCCCCCGAAGTAACTTGCACGGAGAACTTCACATGTTCCGGGTCGATAGCTTCGACGTGGATCGTTCCGCTTGCTTTGACCCCGGAGTTGCCGCATTCAATGCGGATCTCCTGCTTGCTGGAAGACCCGTTCACCACGGTGCGCTGGCACGATCCGTGATCGTCGCCGAACATCAGCCCCTTGTTGAGCTCTTCCTTGGTGATGCAATGCTTGCGGACAGTCGTCTTGGGGCCCGCCTTCATGCGCGCCTCCAGCATAGCCTTCTGTTCTGGCGTCATCTTCGCCAGGATTTCCGGTGGGATAGCCGGTGTGCCGGTCGTCTCCGTGGTCGTCGTGCCTTCCCACATGCCCGGTCTTATGTCGAGCGGCGGAGGGGCGTCGGCGGCCCAGGCCGCGCCTGCCAAAAGGACACATATAAAAGAGCACTTTGCAGTCATGTCAAGATCACTGTAACATAGCTATGCTAGCGGTCCGTGAACGGATCGGCCCCTATCGTCCCCACCAATTCCGCCAGGTAAGCCGTCGCGCTCACCCGTGCCATCTGCGCGCGAGCTTCCTCAAGCCGGCTTCGCACGTCGAACTGCCGCGAGCCGGGGCCCGAGACAAACGCCTCCAGCGCCGCGATGTGGCGGCTCCACAGGGCTATGTCGCGCTCTTGTTTGGCGCGCAAGCGTTGCTTGTACCAATCGCTCTCCAGCACCGCTTCCCGCGTGAACATCGCGCGGAATCGCGGGTCGCCAATTCCCTTCCCTTCCCACTCCCCGTGCGCCATGATGTGCAGCAGCGCCCGCAGCGGCGGACAGGCTGCCTCCACGCTTCCGTCATAGAAATAGTTTTGCGCCACCCGCGTCTGCGCCGCCACGATAGCATCCACGCCCGCCGCGAACGCGTCCATGTCCTGCTTCTCCGGCCGCAGAATCTCCTCCGGAAAGACGGCGTCGGGTGTCTCGAAAATCCGCCCCAGGAAACGCTCCGCGAACAGCGCCGTAATGCGGTACCCCAGACGGCTCGCCTCCACTGTGCGGCCGCGCCATTCGAAGTCGGTCATCTTCTCCAGGAAGCCATTGTCGATCAGGAACCGCGGATCCCGCTCGGGCACCCGCACCCGGCACCAGACCTCCGGCGCCAGCATGCTGATGTCGTGATCCACGCGGTACTGCGGACCGACGTATCCGGCCGCGGTGGTGAAGCCGGCGTACTCCGTCAGCACCGCCGCCACCAGCGCATTGTTCAGATCCACCACCGGCGAAACCGCATTGAACGGGCCTTTGGTGAGCGCGCCTTCGCTGCCGAAGCCGGTGGTGGACGGAGACTTGCCGGTCAGGCTGCAAATGAAATCCATGAACAGCTCCGGCAGCTCCTGATAGTGGATCGGGTTGTAGACGGCCAGGGGCGGCAGCCCGATCTTGGGATCGGCGGGATTGCCGCGGCGTCCCGCGAGCACCGCATTCACCGGGAAACGCACCGGTTGGTCCGCCGGAATCCCGCGATCCAGCCGCGCGCACACTTCGGCCAGATAGCGACCCAGCGGGTCCACCAGATCGGGCCGCTTTTGCAGATAGCGCGGATTCTTCGAGGGGCGGCCATCCACCATGCGGGGGTACGCGGAAGAGACGGCGTAAGCCACCGTCGCGTCGCTCACGAAACCCCGCAGCAGCGCCTGCATGGGCTCGGTGTATTGGTCGAACTCGACCACATGATCCACCATCGATTTGGCCTGCGCCTTGGTCAGCGGTTCGAAGTTCGAGAGAAACGTCCCCGGCGTCGCGATGTCGGCCTCCGCCTGGGCGTCAAAGCCGCGATGAATGGCGTCGTCCGGCCGCTGGAACAGGAACGCTTCGCAGTTCTCCACCAGCTTGGCGCTGCGGTTGGGATACTTGGTGTCGAAGTCCTTCAAGCCGTGCCGCGGAACCACCACCGACGCGGTGATATCGTCCTCCACCTGAACCTTGCCGGCGGGATGGAAGTCGGGCCGCAGCTTGTAAATCCGCCAGGACCCTTGCGGATCGAAACCCACCCGCAGATAATTGCCCACCAGTTTCTGGTTGTCGTATTTCAGTTCATGGCCGAGGAACCCATTGATCCGGTCGACCGTGAAATGCTCCCGCCAGTTCTCGCCCCATTCCGGCCGGTAATACCGCTTGACTGTGAACACAAGCTGGCGGATGGTCTGCGGCAGGTTGCGCAGCCACTCGTTGTACTCTTCGTTGTAATCGGAGGAAACGGTCAGCAGCTTGATCACCGACCCCAGCGACCGCTCCGGGCTCAAGATGGGCCTGCCGGAGCGCTCCGCCGGCTGCTTGTAGGCCGTGGAGAAATCCCTGGCCAGGATCTCGGCCACCTGGTCCATGTCGCGGTAGTAATCCCTGACGAACACCGGACCCTGCAACAGAACGTTGGAGATGGACTTGGAAATCTCCGACTTGCCGCCGCCCGAGACGGTTGACGGTTTGTGACACAGAGTGCCGTGCGCGACCGATCCCACCAGCCGCCACGCGGCCCCGCCGTGCTGTTTCTCGAGCCGCACCTGGTAGCCGGAAGGCCCGACGTAAATCCGGTCCGGGAGAAGCGTCAGTTCGCTCGATCCGCCCTCCAGCGGCCACTTCACCGAGCCCCGAGCCAGGTGGAACTCCGCGCTTTCCGGGACGTAGAAGACGTTCGGATATCTGCGGTCCACCGCATAGCCTTCCGGCCTGCGTTCCACGCGATCGCCTAGCAGGCGTATGGCCTCCTCGAACTCGTTTCGCTTGATGGAACGGGACCGCTCCGCGTGGAAATCCTGGCCGAGCACGTACGACGGAAACGCGATGGCGCCGCCGGCGTGTTCTTCCTCGCAGAGACCGAAGAGGTTGGCGGCGAAGCTGATCTGGCTCTTCACTTCCTTTTTGCAGTAGCCGTAATAGTTGTCGGCAATCAGTGTTACGATGACGCCGCGCCGGTCGCGGCAGACCAGCTTGAATGCGCCGCCGTTGTTGTAAGGCTCGCCTTCCTCCCGCCAGCACATGCCGTCGCGCCTCTGCCGCTCGGTGGCCTGATCGAAATGCGGAAGCCCCAGTTCCTGCTTCCGGATGCCCACGATATGGGGAGCCAGAATCACACAGCCAGTGTGTCCGGTCCAATGCAGGACGTCCAGCGCGGCATCGTTTTCCGGCAGATAGGGATCGCCGCCGTTGCCGAAGATAGTCTCCACGAAATCCAGATTGCTGACCAGATTGCCCGGCGCGAAGAAGCGAATCTCCATGGTCTTGGCCGGGTCCGTCCCGGTGGCCGGGCAAACCACGGGCCGCAACAGCAGCGATACGAACAGGCGGGCCTGCTCGTCCTGATCGGCGGTGAACGGCAGAGTGGCGGTTTCGGGCGGCGTGTTGAGGGCCTCGGCGAGAAGCTTGGCGAAAGCCGGCCTTGGCACGGCTAGTTTATCCGCCGGTATGGGCAGGCCGCCTTCAACAATGTGGAAGACTCCTTGGGTGGTGCGCCGGTCGCTCTTGGGATTATGCAGCACTCCTTGCACCGTGCGATAGGAGTGCAGGTAGGCCGACGCGAACTCGTCGGCGCCGGGCGGAAGCGACATCGCGCGCGCCAGTCCGGGCCGGTCGAGCACGAAGGAATTAGAAGGCAGGCGGGCCGCGCCACCCGGACATACGTCTTGCAAATACGCGTCCAGAAACTGCTGAATGCGGGTATCGGCGGGGCACAGCCGGTCGCCGAGCAATTGATCCTTTTGATAGTAGTTGCGCAGCAGGGGTCCGGCGAGTTCCAGGAAGTAGGGGTCCGTGGTGCTGTGGCTGGAAGGCTGCCCGAGCGCCACAAGTTTCAGGTTGATGTAGCGGAGCAGTTCTGAGGGGTCCGAGCGGATCATCCACTAATGTAGCATGCGCGGCTCTGGCCCGGGCGCGGATAATTAGTCCGCCTAAACGCAAAAAAATGGCCGGGCTGTTAACCCGGCCATGCTTCTTGGTTTGAATCTTAGAGCGGAGTGCTTCGCGGATTTCACTCCACTAAGGAGTGATGGTGAAGGTGATGCCAGCAAGCGATGTGGCGCCGCCGGCATGCACCATGACGCTAGCTGGCCCGCTGCTCGCGATACTGGTTGAGAGCACGGTGGCCGTCAGGGTCGTCGAATTGACGTAGATGGTTGACATCGCCGCCCCGCCGAAGTACACCACTGCTCCGGGCACGAAGCCGACCCCGCTCACTGTAAGTGTGAACGTCGGTCCGCCCGAGGATGCCGAAGTCTGGCTCAGGCCGGTTACCGTAGGCGTAACCGTGAACGTACTGCCGGCGGAAGTGAGAGTAGCGCTCCCGTTCTGGACAGTGACGCTGGGTGTTCCGGCCAACAACAGGTTGCCGGTGGGGACTGCCACCGTGATTTGAGTGGCGCTGACGGAAATCGGCGTTGCAAGGGCTACGCCGTTCCAGAGCACCGTGGACACGCCGGTTACGAAATTCGTTCCCGTAACCGTGAGCGTGAAGCCGGAAGTGCCGGCTGGGTCGGTGCTGACGGGACCCAGCGATGAGATCGAGGGGTCGTTGACAGTGAAGGTGATGCTGCCGGAAACATTGGCAACGGTACCGTTCTGGACGGTGACGCTGACCGGCGATCCGACTGTCGTCGCGAGTTGGGTGGTGAGTGCGACAGTGAGTTGGGTGGCGCTCACGTAGTTCGTGGTGAGCCCGGTCGCACCCCAATACACTTTGGATGCGGCGGTGCCGCCGGTGACGAAGTTCGTCCCGTTGACAGTGAGCGTGAGGCTGGCAGTACCAGCCGCGGCCGAGGTGGCACCCAGCGATGTGAGCGTGGGGCCGCTGACGGTAAAGGTGCTGGAGCCAGAAGTGGCAGTCGCACTACCGTTCTGGACCGTGATGGTCTGCGATCCGGCCAATGCGAGCTCGGGATTTGTGACTGCGCCCGTGATTTGGGCGGAGCTGACGTAGGTGGTCGTCAGGGGCGTCGAACCCCACATCACTACGGACGAGGAGTTGAAGCTCGACCCAGCGACAGTGAGGGTGAACGCGGCGCCACCCGCGGCGGCGGAAGTCGGATACATCATCGTGATTGCGGGGCCGCTAACCGTAAAGGTAGGTGCGTTAGAGGCCGGAGTGGCGCTACCGTTTACCACGGTGACGCCGATCGGCGATCCTACCGTCGTTGCGAGTACGGCACTCGTGACTGTGGCGGTGAGTTGGCTGGCGCTGTTGACGGTCGTCGCCAGGGGCGTCAAACCCCACATCACTACGGAAGCGTTGGTGCCGGTGACGAAGTTCGTTCCAGTGACCGTGAGCGGGAAGGAGGCGCCTCCTGCGAGGGCCGAAACGGCACTCAATCCGCCCGACGCAATGGTGGGGGCGTTGACGGCGAACGTGGTCCCGCTGGGAGACGTCGCGAGCGCCGAACCGTTTGTGACCGCGATGGCTGGCGTTCCGCCCGTCCCGAGTTGGGTACCCGTGACTGCGGCCGTGAGTTGGGTGGAGCTGACGTAGTTAGTCGTCAGTGCCGTCAGACCCCACATCACCACGGAGCCGCCGGCGAAGTTCGTGCCATTGACGGTGATGGTGAAGGGGGCGCTTCCGGCGGGGGCTAAAGCCGGACTCAGCGTGGCGATGGTCGGGCCGACCGCGAAATTCACCGATGGAGAGATCGCGGCGCCGTTCGCCACGGTGATAGCCGCCAATGCGGTCGCCGTGTTGAACAAATCGGCCGGGACCGTTGCCGTGAGTTGGCTGGCCTTGACAAAATGCGTGGTCAATGCCGTGGCACCGAACGACACCACGGAGCCGCTGACAAAGTTCGCGCCATTGACGGTGAGCGTGAAGGCAGCGGTATCGACGAGGGTCGAAGTTGGACTCAGCGAAGAGATCGTGGGGCCCGAGACGTTGAATGTGGTTCCGGAAGAAGCCACGCTCCCGTTCTGGACGGTGACGATCTGAGATGGGGTCGCCGCGAGCACGCTACCCAGGATCGCTACGGTTAGTTTTGTAGAGCTGACATAAGTCGTAGTCTGTAAGGCGCCCGCCCAGTATACCTTGGATGGGTTGGAGCCGCCGGTGACAAAGTTCGTGCCATTGACGGTGACGGCTAGGGTGGAGGCGCCAGCGACGGTTCCGGCCCCGGCCGACGACGGACTCAACGATGTAATGGTGGGCGCCCCGATGGGCACGGCGATGGCGCTAGTCGCGGCGCCGCCCGGATTCTGCACGACCAGGCTCAGTGAGCCGATGGCGTTCATGCTGGCGGGGAGCACCGTAGCGGTGATAGACGTCGAGGTGACCGCGGTAGGCGTTAACGGGCTTCCGCTTCCGTTCAGGTAGACGTTCGAATTGTTGTAGAAAATGCCTGAGGTCTTGGTTCCGGGGACGAAGTTGGTACCCGTCACCACCACCGACGTGCCGTTGGTGCCCGCGGCGACCGCATTGGGGCTCACCGATAGGATGGTGGGGCCGACGATAACGATGGGGATCGGTTGAGAAACTTCGGTCCCGTTTAGCACCGTCAGGTTCAGCGTTCCGGGGCTGGCTTGCAGCGGTAAAGTGGCGACGACTTGCGACGTGGTGCCCGTGGTAACGGCCAACGCGACGCCTCCCAGGTTGACCAGCGAGCCGGGCACGAAACTGCCGCCCGTGCCGGTGCCGGCCACGAAGTTCACGCCCTTTATGGTGATCGACGCGGCGGGTGATCCCGCCACGATCGAACTCGGGCTAACCGATGCGATGGTGGGCGCGATGGCGTCGATAATCGGGAAATTGCTCGCCACCGATGTGGTGCCGTCCCCGGCGGTGGGGACGGGTTGAACCACTTCGATCGGCATCGGTCCGGCAGTGCCCGGGATCGTGGAAATCGAGGCGGTCAGTTGCGTGGCGCTCACAAACGACGTGGTCACTGACGCCCACGAAGTCCCGTTCCACCACTTGACCACCGCGCCCGGCTGGAATCCGGTGCCGTTCACGGTCAGAGCGAACGCGCTGCCGCCAACCATTGCGTAGCTCGGGTTGAAACCCGTGATGGCGGCGCTGGCGATGCTGAAATTCATGAGTGTGGAGCTCATGCCATCCACCGTCTTCACTTTGACGGGCGCCAGGCCCGCAGTTGTGAGATAGGAAGCCGGGACGGTCGCGGTACACTTAATCGTGGTCGCACAGGTAGACCCGTTTAAAGTGTAAGTAGTGGTGCGCCCCAACCATGTTACGACGGACCCGGTCGAAAATCCGGTTCCCGCTATGGTCATGGTGACCGCACTCGCGCTGCCCGCCATGGCTGAGGACGGAGTGATGCTGGTGATGGACGGCGCGGCGTTGACGGTTAATATGTCGAGAGGCGGGGTGGCGACGCTGGCGACGCTGGGGACGCCCCCGGTCGTTACTTGAACTCTGTAGGCGCCCGCCGCCGTGAGGCAAGTAGTCGGCAGGGTTGCTATCAGGGAAGATGCGCTCGAATACAAAAGCGACGTTAGCGCATGGCTGCTCGGAGTGCTGTCTATGCAGACTACGGTGGATTTGCTCGTGAATCCGGTTCCCGTGATGGTTATGGGAAGGCCGGGGTTGCCCGCTGTGGCAACCGCCGGGCTGAGGACTGTGACGGTTGGCGGGGCGACGACGATTCCAAACACGTAGGGAGTGGAAGCGCTGAAGTCCGGCGTCGGGCCCACTACCTTGACGTTGGCGGTGCCCGCCAAAGTCAGAAGGGTTGAGGGCACTGTCGCCGTCATGGAGGTTCCACTGTTCCACACGGAGCTTAGCGTGGTGGGGGACCCCGGACTTGGTGTCACTGGTGTCCATGTCACGGTAGATCCGCTCGCGAAATTTGTCCCCGCGATCGTCAGCGCGAAGTGGCTGATGCCCATGTTGGCGGTAGCCCCGCTCGCCAGGGAGTCGATACCGGTGATGGCCGGTGCGGTGTTGACCGTAAGGTCGATTGTGTTCGAAACGGCGCCGCCGGTATTGGTCACGAAGACCGCCGGCGTTCCGGCGATAAGCGACGCCGAGGGGATCGAGGCCGTGAGAACCGTGGAGCTGGTATAGCTGGTGGTGACGGCAGTCCCATTAAACGAGATCGTTGCGGGTGAGCTGAATCCGGTACCGTTCACCGTCAGCGTCAGCGCTGCGCTGCGGCTGGCGGTGGTATGAGACGGACTGAGCCACGTAATGGTCGGCGCGAGGCCGATGACGAATGCATAGGGGGCGGTGGAAGCGCTAACGCCGTCCCCGCTCACCACCTGGAGGTGCGCGGTGCCCGATGCGGTGAGAAACGCACTTGGCACCACCACCGTAAGGGAAGTCGCGCTCACGAAGGTGGCCGCGAGCAGGGTGGTGGTCCCAGTGGGGGGAGCCCATGTCACCGTGGAGTGGTTCGTGAATCCGGTCCCGGTGATGGTCACGGTGGTATCGGCGCCGCCCATGCTGGCTGTCGCGTTTGGAGAGTTAAGACTGCTGTTGATGACGTTGCTGGTGCTGACGATGGTCGGTTTGGCGTTGACCGCGAAGTCGAACGCGGTCGACGTGGCGCCGTCAATCACCTTGACCGGCACGAGTCCGGCACTGCTAATCATCGCCGGGGTGATCGGGCAGCCAGTCGGCGAACAGTAAACGGTCGTGAGGGTGGTGCTATTCACATTGGTTGTGGCAAGGGTGGTCCCGCCAAAAGAAATCTTCGCTTGCGGGCTGAATCCGGTGCCGGTTACCGTCAGCGTAAACCCGGCCGTATTGCCGAGCGTGGCATAAGACGGGCTGAGGTGCGAGACGATCGCCCCTGTGACGGTGAATGCTTCGGGTGCGGAGTAGAGGCCGTTCAGGCCGACTACCCGGAGGTAGGCGGTGCCCGCGGATGACAGAAGTCCGGAGGGTACTGTTACCTTCTGGGAAGTCGCGGAATTAGCGCCAAGCGTTAGCGATGTGCTCGCGCCGTTGAACGTCCAGGAAACCGCGGTGGCCCCGGTGAAACCGGTCCCCGTGATGGTCAGCGTATTCGCGGTGATGCTCCCGCCTGCGGTGGCTGTAGGCGGTGCCAGGCTGGAAATGGCGGGCGGGGCGCCAGAGAGGCCCCACGCTGTCCCGAGCGCGGATGCGTCAACGGAGCCAAGCCCGGTCGCTTGATTGTAGGCAGTTCCGAGAGTTGCGGCCGCATAGCCCCAATCGCCACCCGCACAAGACGGCGACGTTTGACCCGCCGCGCACATAATCTCGTTGTTGCCAGTGGTGGTGTGGAACACGAGGTTGAGACCAAAATCGGCGGTGGCCAGATTGTACAAAATGGGGTTGATGTTGCCCGAGGAGCTGCCCGCTCCCAGGGACTCGTTCACCATCGCCAAAATGCCCGCGAAGACCGACGCGGAGGCGGTGGTGCCGCCCACGGTGTACGGTGTGCCTGCCGCGGTGCTCAGTCTCCCGTTCATGTAGATCACGTATCCGTCGTGAGTTGCCGAAGCGGCCATCGCCACGTCCGGTACGTTGCGCCCTGTGCCCACCACGTTCGCGAGCAGGCCAGCCGCGATCGTTTGCCACGTTGGCAACCCGTATAGCGTACTGACGCCGCCTCCGGACGCGGCGAAGGTTTGCGATGCCACCAGCGTAGGTGTGTCGTTCCAGACTACCTCCGGGATATAGCCGATCGCTGTATGCGAGCCAGTGGCGCCCCAATAGGTAGAGCCTCCTTCGTTAAACTCGGTGCCGCCCACTCCCGTCACTTCGGGCATGGAAGCCGGCAAAGTCACGTAAGCGCCCTGCGTAGCTCCGTCCGCGATCACGCCGGTGTCGCAGCCCGCCGCGCCCGCGTCGCCGGAAGCGGCGACCACGGTGATGCCTTCGGCATTGGCCGCCTGCATCGTAGTGCGGATGGAGGCGGCGCTCGAACCGTCAGTCCCAATTTCGCACGTCCCGAAGCTCATGGAAATGACCTGTCCGCGGGCGTTGTCGACCGCATCGGCCAGGGCGTTCCAGACATTGCTGTCGGCGTCGAGGATGAGCGTGGCTCGGTCCGCCGTGCCGCTCACCAGTTCCAGTTGCATGGTGGCTTCGGTCGCCAGGACCGAGTTCCCGGTTCCAGGAGGTAAGTCCGGATGGATGACCTGCAGCGCGATCGGGGCTGTCCCAAGGCCGAACGCGGAGCGGTAGCCCACCAAGTCGGTAAGCGTGACGTCGCTCGCGCCAATGACGACGACCGTCTGTCCAGCACCGTTACCGGTCGCGATTTGGAGACCGTCTGTGTCGTAGATCCACGCCAGATCGGCCGGGGCCAGATTGTTTTTGGTGTTGGCGAGATAATGCGCCGAAGGCTTGCCTGTGGCGCTCGCCATCTCGACATGATTCGGATGGGGACCGAAGTCGTCCATTCCGCCTATCGCCAGCACCAGCGGCGCGAGGTTCGCGGGAAGCGACGGCTCGCTGACATTCGCATAGTGCTTCACGCCGTTGACCGTGAACTGGTGAATCTCGGTCTTGAAGGCGTCTTGAACCTGTGAAGCCCTGGCATCGAAGCGGATGAAAGTTCCGCCTCGCGCTACGGCCTTGATGTGAAAACCGTGGCTCTCCAGCCACTGCCCGATGGTCGCCAAGTCGTTGGGACTGGCGCCAAAACGGCTGGCGAAAGCCTCTGGGGTAAGCCACTTGTGATACTGCGGGGAGGCCGGATTCTGCTGAGCGGCGAGCAACTGATTCAAGCCGCTCTGTTGATCCGCGGTCCGCCGTACCGTAAGCGTCATGCCCGGCAGCGGGAAGCCCGGATCGACCACCCCTCGATCGAACTGGGTTTTGGCCAAGGGATTCAGATGGCCCGGGACAACGACAGTCCTGTAGTTGTCCAATACTTGGGTGATCCGGTCGCGTTGCGCGAACGCGGACCCGATCGCGAGTAGACTGACTGTGGCAATGAGCCAAGTGCCGGTCCGGCTGGTGCGTGAAAAACGTAGGGATTTCATAACTACCTCAGAGTTTGTAGTGCCGGACGTTTTCCGGCTTCGATCTTCTCATCGGACGGAATGGCGAGTTCTTGCTTTGTTTTCCTGTTTTTCCACGGAGCCATGGTGTTTCGAACCGGTACCCCGAGGGCCGCACCTCCGCCAGCCCTGGCCCGCGGCCCGTAACTGAGGTCCACCGACTAAGTGCTTTGGAAATAGCACGTTGAAGTTGTTTTCGGGCGGTTGGGTTGCACCGTGGGGCGGCCAATTATGGCCGCAGCCGCCTCTCAGGCGGCTCCTAGCGGGGCTGAGAGCCCCGCGCAGGCTGAGAGCCTGCCCCACTGTAAACGGCCAATCTCCAGGCAGCCGCCCTTCAGGCGGCTCTGCTTTCACGGCGCTTCGTCGTAGGCGCAAAGGCCGGCTAAAAGCCGCCCCCAGAGGGGACCCCGGGGCATGATTGCCCGCCCCACAAAACGGGCCGATTCGATCGCGATCAAAGCCCAAGCAATAGGATCTAAAGCGGGTACTGGGTTTTGGGTGCTGGGTGCCGATTTTCGATCCGGGCTTGCGGGTAGGCGGGTGGGGATCGCGGGTGGGAAGCAGACTGGCGGGCAGAGAGTGGTCGCGTATCAGTTGGGGTCGTTTGCGTGGTTGTCAAAGATCAGGGGGGGCAGCTTGCTAGCGGGTATCCGGGGTTAGCGGGGAACAGAAGATGGGATGGGACCCGGCGCCTTCCGACATTACATAATCGGGGAGCGGAACCGGCGGCTCGGCCGGCTGGTGAACCGGCGCCGTCGCCGGCTTGAGGGGCTGGCTGGCCTGGCGCTCCTGTTGCGACTGCTTCATGTCCCCGATGGCGGTGCGGAAGGAGCGCTCCAGTTGCGCGCGTTGTTTGGTCACATACGCCAACATCTTGCACTGTTGTTCGCCGAAGGCGATGAACAGGTAGATCTTCTGTTCGCTCTCGGCAACCCGCTTGAGCAGCCATTGGGAAGTGACCATGGTTTCCAGGTAGCACCGTTCGGTGCGGGTTTGGGGCTGCCAGTCGGCTTCGAGTTCGTCCCAGAGCTGGGAATAGTCCGCGGCGTTTTCGCCGGGGAGGATGGAGGCGCTGGTGCGCAGGCCGTAGGTGAGGGCGTTGAAGCGAATGGCCTCTTTGCCGGCAGGGGTCTTCGGACCTGAAGAGTGTTGGGCGTTGTTCCGGTTGGCTTGGTGTTGCTTGTTGGAGATTAGCATGTGGAATCTGTCCTTTCGCTGATGGAGTGGCGGGACTGAAGTCCCGCGCGGGGTGAACCCCGCCCTCCGATTCCATATTAGCGGGCGGGGGCTGGGAAAACGGCGTACCGCGGAGGGTGGTGGGTTGGTAAGTGGTTTGGTTACCGAATGGTGCGGGGAAGAGATTTATTATCTCGGCGTGTCACCGAAAACCGGCCGGCCGAAGCGGCTGGGCAAAGCTCCGCTCCGGCAGGCGGGCCAAAGGAGGCGGCCTGAGAGGCCGCCGCGGGCGAGCTTCGCTGGCAAAGGCCGATTAACAATCGGCCTGCAGGTTGCCAACCTGCCCCACAGGGAATGGCCAATCTCCAAAGCCGGCTGCGGGCAGGGTTGCTCCACAAACATCCGCAAGTCCAATCTACCGGACGTGTTTCGCCGGCGGGTTGCGGTCCCCGGCGAATTTCTGCTGATGCCAGTACGGGTATCCGAGCGGCAGGGCGCTGACTTCGTCGAGATGCTCCACCTCGGCGTCGGTGAGGGTCCAGGTCGCGGCGGCGAGGTTGTCGCGAAGCTGCCCCTCGTTGCGGGCGCCAATGATGACGGTGTCCACGCCAGGCTTGCGCATGACCCAGTTCAGCGCCGTCTGGGAGATGGAAACCCCTCGTTGGGCGGCGATTTCGGCAAGTGCATCGACGATTCTGTATAGCCGCTCCTGGTCCACTGTGCCAGGTGCGTCCAGGCTGTTCAGCCGCGACTCTGCGGGCTTCGCCTCCCCGCGGCGGAATTTGCCGGACAAAAGGCCGCCTTGCAGCGGGCTCCACACCATGATCCCCGTCCGCTGGTCGAGGCCCGCGGGCACCAGTTCGTGTTCGGCGTCGCGCGCCACGAGCGAGTAGTTGATCTGCTGCGAGATATAGCGCGGAATCCCTAGCCGGTCGGCGAGCGACAGGGCCTTCATGAGCTGCCAGCCAGAGTAGTTGGAGCAGCCGGCGTAGCGGACCTTTCCGGCGCGAATCAGGTCCTCGAAGGCGCGCAGCGTTTCGTCGAGCGGCGTGAGGGAGTCGAAGTTGTGGGCCTGGTAGAGATCGATGTACTCGGTTCCAAGACGGCGAAGGCTGGCCTCGCAGGCTTCCAGGATGTGGCGGCGCGAGAGGCCGGCCTTGTTCGTGCCGGGTTCCAGCCGAACGAAGACTTTCGTCGCCAGGACGATGTCTTTGCGGCGCGCGCCCAGTGCCTGGCCGAGCACTTCCTCCGACTTGCCAAACGAGTAGATGTCGGCGGTGTCGAACAGGTTTACGCCCGCCTCGATACAGATTTCAACCTGGCGCCGCGCCTCTTCCACCTGCACGTTGCCTATTGCGGCGAACCGTCCTTCACCGCCCAGGGTCATCGTGCCGAAGCTCAGCACCGAAACTTCCAGCCCGCTCGCGCCTAACAATCTGTATTCCATGCTTTCTCCTTAGACCAGCATATCTGAAGGCAGCCAGCCTCACTCGGCGGTTCTGGAAAGCGCCTTCACCAACTCGTATAAAAATGTCTGGCCTTCGAAGAACGATGTGACCCCCATGCGCTCGTCGCGTCCGTGAAAGCGGATGTCATCCCGGTCCATAAAGAAGCCCTGGACTCCATAGGTCGGAATCCCGGCCACACGAAGGTACAGGCCGTCGGTCGCACCCATCACCATAATCGGGACCGTGGGCACGCCGGGCCACAATGTGTCGGTCAGACGGCTGACAGCTCTAAGAACGTCCTCCCGCATCGGCGACGCCGGACCCTTGCTGACCTCGCCGGCGATCGTGAGGCTCACCTGGTCATCCGCCAGTACCCGCTGCAGAGCGCCCTGGACGTAATCGACGGAGTCCTCGGAGAGCACCCGGCAATTGACATTGGCCGCCGCCAGTTGGGGTAGCGCGTTTCTGGCGTGCCCGCCTTCGATCTGCGTCGCCACACAGGTCGTACGCAGCGTCGCATTCCAAGCGGTAGTTGCCCGCGCCACCCTCTCCGTCGCCTCGGTGGATCCCCGAGCAACCGCCGCCAAATCGTCTTTCACCGGCCCGGTCTCAATCTTCGACATGGCCTCGAAATACGCCCGCGTGACCTCATTGGTCTTCAGCGGGAAATTGAATTTTGACAGCCGGTCCAGAGCGGCCGCCAAATGGTAAATCGCGTTGTCCGCGACTGGCAGCGAGCTATGCCCGCCCTTGTTGCGGACTTCCAAGCGGAAATTGATTACGTACTTCTCGCTGACCTGGATATCGTTCGAGATCTTCTTGCCGCCGGCCATCTCGCCCCAGCCGCCTTCATTCAGAGCGAACTCCGCGTCAATCGACTCCCGCTTGTTTCGAATCAGCCACTGGACACCGTTGTACGGACCACCGCCCTCTTCGTCCGCCGTGAGGGCCACGATGATATCCCGGTCGGGCTTGAAGCCTTCGCGCTTATAACGGATGAGGTTGGCAATCCAGACGGCAGCCTGGGCCTTATCGTCAGCCGTGCCTCGCCCGTAGAAGTAGCCATCCCGCTCGACGAATTGGAATGGATCCAAGCTCCAGTCTTCGCGCTTGGCTTCCACGACATCCGTGTGCGCCAGCAGCAGAATCGGTTTGCGCCGGCCGCTACCGTGAAATCGGACGACCAGGTTTGCCTTTGTCGGAATGGCTCCGCCTACAAAAATGTCGTTCTCCGGGAAACCGGCGGCCCTCAGCCGGGCTGCCACGGCTTCCGCCACTGGAGTGGTCGCACCGGTCGTATAGCCCGACTTGATCTCGACCAGTTCTTTGTAGATATCACGAGCCAATTGCCGCTCCGAAGCTGGCGGCATGGTCTGGCCCATCGCAGCCACCGCGAACAGTGCAGGAGGGATGAGGAATCTGAGCATGTCATATTGTGCCACACACCCTGCTCAACGAGGTGTGCTCGCGTCCTAGGATTTTGGGGATCACAGGCTAAAGCCTGTGCCACCTATTTTGTGTAACCTAAGAATCTGGTGGCACAGGCTTAGCCTGTGAGATCCCCCAGGGTTCCCCTCCCGATCCTCGACGCGTCCCGGAGATCGGTTACCGGATTTGCACCAGGCGATCTCCGGTTTCGGGCATGCCCGCGGAGTCGATGGTCTGCGGCGCACGCCAGAAATCGATGTACGAAATCTGGTGCACGCAGGCCACCGTGCAGCGTGGCGCGCAGGGTTTTTCGGTCAGGAACTCGCGCTTGACGTCGGCTACGGTGTATTCGGCGAGCGGCTTGGCCGGATAGCCGCGCTGCTGCGAGCAATAGTGCACCAATCCGTCTTCGCAGATGTATAAATAGCGCGCGCCGGCGCGGCAGCGCCAGCGATTCTCTTTGCCGTGCGCAATGTTGTCCTGAAAATAGTTGAACTGCGCATAGCTGCTTTTCTCCATGCCGCGCATGGCCGCGTACACCTCGCGCTCGGCGGGAGACAGCGGCTGCAACTGCCCGGTGCCGTCGTGAATGATACCCACCGTCGAGGTGAAGCCCAGTTCCACGGCGCGCTTCCCCACCACCAGCGCATCCTGGGGATTGCGAATTCCGCCGCCCACCACGGAATTGATATTCACGTGAAAATCGGCGTGTTCGGCCAGAAGCTGGAGTTTCTTGTCCAGCACCTTCAGGCTTTTCTTCGAGACGTCGTCGGGCGTGACGTTGTCGATGCTGATCTGGAGGTGATCCAGCCCCGCTCGGTTCAGCCGTTTGATGCGCTCGGCGGTGAGCAGATAGCCGTTGGTGATCATGCCCGCGATGGCGCGCCGGCGGCGGATGTGCGCCACGATCTGGTCCAGGTCCGGATGCAGCAGGGGTTCGCCCCCGCTGATGGTGACGATGGTGGTGCCCAGGCCGGCGAGTAAGTCGATACGTTGGCACACGGTTTCGAGCGGCACCGGCTTGGAGCGATCGTCGTATTCGTTGCAGTAGGTGCAGGCCAGGTTGCAGCGCCGCATCGGGATGATGTGGGCCAGGATGGGATGGTCCGTGGAAGCCAGACCCTTCGCGATCATGCGCAGTTCGCGCGCCCGTAGGTGGGCCGCCCGCCACGTTCTGCGCCCCGATTTGACCACGTTTGCCATCTGAGGAATTCCTATTAAACCACACAAACGGGAGGGGTTCTGAGGCGCTGGGAGCGACTGGCCGCTTTTGCGGCCTAAATGGCAATATCGGGGCGCCGAGTGACGCGGTCGAGTTTTGGGTAGTGGGTTAGTTTGCAATTGGCGGGCAATCATGCCCCGGGGTCCCCTCTGGGGGCGGCTTTCAGTCTCAGGCCGCCTAAAAAGGCTGCTGCGGCCAAGATAGGCCGCCCTCCAAGGGGGTGCTACGCAAATTGACCTACTACGAGCGCCGCAAGATAGCTCTAGAACACGTACTCGATCTGCATGTAAGGATAGGTGTAAGACACCCCCTGGGTAGCCTTCTTCAGAAACTCGCCCGGGATGATGTGGCCTAAACCGAAATCGATCTGCGTCTGCCGTGTGGCGGTGTATATCGCTTGAATGTCCAACTCTTCACCCACATGGGTGCCGTCCACCCCGGTGACGCTCTGCGCAACATTGGATCCGCGCGTCGGGTACAAGGCGTCGTGCGCGTTGGCCAGCCAGAAATCGTGAAAGCTAGTTGCCGCCGTCCATTTGCGGGCGATGTGCCAGTCTTGCCCGAACCGCAAATCCTGAATATTCCGCCAGCCAAACTGGTCAGCCAGGCCGAGCTTATCGTGCGTGCTGGGATAGATGGGATCGAACGTGTTGTCGTATCCGGCCTTGGTGTTTCCACTGCCGGAGCCGTAGTCGAATTCGAAGAACAGGCGCGGCCTGAGAGGCGCATTCTGGAAGGTGTTGCCGAGCACCCAGTGGCCCATCCAGGCGCGGATTTTATCCACCGAAAGGGTGCCGAGTTGGTAGGCCATCTCCGTGCGGTAATCGAAGCTATGCGGCAGCGCTCCTATCCAGCGGAAGCCGCTGGTCCACTCATCCAGCTTGCCGGTCTTGATCTGTACCAGCGCGAAACTGGGCCGCACGTTCCAGAATTCGTAAACGTCCAGAGTGGCGTGCGGAATCACGTTCTTGGCGGTGGCATACGCGCCGTACAGGTTATTCCCTTCCAGGTGATGATCGATCACGCCATTGCGGATGATGACGACGGAAGAGGCAAACACGTCCATCCGGAATCTGCCCTGCTGGTAGGCGGCGCGCACGCCGTCGAAAGTGCGCGACACATTGTTCCACCAGGAATCTCCGACCAGGCGATTGTTGCCGTAAGTCAGATCCATGCGGCCGCCCTGCAACGAGAAGCCGTTTCCTTCGCTGGGGCCGAACTGAATATAGGCTTGCCGGAGGTCGGCCGTGTTTTCGTATGGCGGCAGAGCCGGAGTGATGCCAAAAACGCGCGAGTCCTGCATCTCGATATAGAATTGCACCCAGCTCGTGGGCTTGATCTCCATGCCCAGCCGGATGCGCTGCAGGTCGTAGTCGTTGGTGGAATTATGTTTGAAGCTGCCTCCGCTGTAGCCTTCGAACCGCTCCCGAAGCTCACCCGAGAACTGCAGCCACTTGGGCAGCAACTTGTTGAATTGCTCGGAAAGCGATGGCGCTGGCGTTGTTCCGGCCCAAGTTCCAGTGAGCCTGGGGTACAGCAGGGGCACCGTGCCAATGGGACTGGGCGGCTGGCCATTTTCATCCACGGCGTAGCCGCCGCCGGCCGATTGAACGTCGGGCTTGGTGGCCACCGGGTTGCCGGCCGCAGCCGCTTGCTGCGCGTAAGCCCCCGTCGCCATTGCGCTAATCCCCAGCAGGACCGCCAGCATCCTGGTACCGGGCTTCGCAAAACTCGTCATTGCAATTTCCTCCATGGATCTATGATTCGAGGCCTGGCTGGAACGCTTGCCACGCCGGCCAGTATGTGTAAAACCTGTTCAAAACTATCGGAAAAGAGACATCCCCAAAACCTTAGGCGAACATAACATACCATTTACAATCTGAATAGGTGACTGAAACGCACAATCCAGTCCACCCGGCCTGGGGACAGGCTAACGCCCTAACCTCAAATGAGCTCTTTTCGAATCCAGTGGCCGACTTCAGAATCTCGGCCTATTCCAGATAGAATTACTCAACTAGGCACACCTTGTCAAGTTTTATCTATCGATTCGATAGAAATTTCTCCAGATGAATTCGGCGTTTTGTACTGGCTATCTGGTACTGCATGCGGTGGAAGGTACCTCTGGGACCGTCGGGCGGAGCGCGGCCGGTCGATCAATGATCGTACAAGACGTGATGGGCGTAGGCCTTTTCGACTTCCGGATCTTGGGCAACGCTCTGCTGTAAGATCCACACGCCTTCGGGGTTTGCCAGAAAAATCAGGCCGCGGCGATCGTCTGCACCGATGGCAGTCACGCCAGCGAATTCGCGGGCGACCTTGGGATGCCGCGGATCCGACAAATCCATGATTCGAATAGTCTGCGGATCGAGCACCGGCTTCGCCGCCGTTGCCTCTTCCCCGCCCACGAGCGCGGTAGTTCCCGAAACGGTAAAAATACTGACGGTGCCTCCACGGAACGGATAGGTGACATCCGCCAACACCACTGGCTCCGCAACCTTGGTGACGTCGACCAGCGTGACGCTCTTGCCGGTGTCGTGTTCCGCGTAGAGATAATAACTGTCGAGGTGCCGAGTGGCCAGGAAGCGGCTGACGGGTCCATTCGTTAAAGGGATGTGCCCGACAACCGCGATCTCGCGCGGTGGCTCCTTGGGCGCCACTTTGGCGTTGTGCGTCTTCGCTTGGGCCGCGGTCGAAAGCATAAGCAGCCCGAAGGCCGCCGGCATCAGATACAATCGTTCGCGATACGGTAACATTTATAGACTCTCCTTGATCCGTTCATTGGCCCGCCGATTCCGGCTGCCTCGCGTATGCCAGGCTGAATCCGGCAGGCACTACGAAAACCGTAAACAGCATCGAGACGCTCAACCCGCCGATGAGCACGCGGGCCAGCGGCGCATAGGATTCGCTACCTTCACCCAGCTTGAGCGCCATGGGAAGCAGACCGATGATGGTGGCGAGCGAGGTCATCAGGATCGGGCGCAATCGCACACGGCTCGCGGTAGCCACAGCCTCCCGAACGGCCATCCCCTCCCGGCGCAGATGGTGCGCGAACTCGACGATCAAAATGCTGTCCGACATGGAGATTCCCGCCAGCATCACCACACCCATCAGCGACATGACATTCAAGGTTGTGCCTGTCAGCCAGAGGGTCAGCAGAACGCCGGTCAACCCGGGCGGGAACGCCAGTAGAATAATGAAGGGATCCATGAAGGAGCGAAACTGGGCCACCAGAATGAGGTACAGCAGGACCACGGAAAGCGCGAGGCCTATGGCAAAACTCTTAAATGACGCGCGCATGCCTTCCACCATTCCTCTGACCGTGACGTTCACTCCTTGCGGCAGCTTGGTTCGCGACAGCAACCCATCGATCTGGCCGGCAATGGATCCGAGGCCCTCTCCCAGCGGGCGGACGTAGATATCCAGGACCCGGCGGATCTGGTAGTGGTCCACTTCCGTAGGCGCCTCGAAGTGGGTGATGCTGCTCACCATGTCAAGCCGCGTGGGACGCTTCAACCCCGCTCCGTGCAGCGGAATGGACCGCAGGTCGAGCAGGTTTTGAATCTGGTGTTCGGGATACTGCACGTTCAGGAAGTAGTTGTTGTTGTTCCGGGGATCGATCCAGACGTTGGGCGCCACCATCTGGTTCGAGGTGAGCGCGGTAATGACGTTCTGGACCACTTCCTTCTCGGTCAGCCCCAGTTCCCCGGCACGCGTTCGATCCACCTCGAGCCGCAGCGCCGGATAGTCGAGATCCTGCGGAATGTAGGTGTCGGCGACGCCGCGAATCTGCCGGATCTGGCGGGCGAGGTCGAGCGTGACGCCATAGCTCGCCTGCAGGTTGGTGCCGCCGACTTGCACATCGATGGGCGCCGCGAGTCCCAGGTTCAGCACCGCGTCAATGAGACTCCCCGATGAAAAATACGCGGCGAGTTCCGGCATCTCTTCCCGCATGTGATCCTTCACCCGGGCCATGTATTCGGAGCTGCCGGTTTGGTGGCCCGGTTTCAGACCCACCTGAACGAACGCCGTATGCATGGCCGAGTTCGAGGTATAAATCGCGGAGAAGCCCGGATCGACGCCGATATTCGACACGATCATGGCTAAGTCGCGCTCCGGAATGGTACGGCGCAGCAGTTGCTCCAGACGGGCAATGTGTTTCTCCGTCTCGACGAGCCTGGTGCCGGACGGAGCTTTCACATTGATGACAAACTGCCCGGCGTCCGTTCGCGGAAAGAAGCAGACTTCCAGACGCGGGTACAGCAGCAGGCTTGCCGCGAACGCCGCCGCAAGGATACTCAGGCAACGCGCCGGCCGCCGCAGCACCACGGCGACCAGCGTGTCGTATACGCCGAGGAACTGGCCGAAGGCCCGATTGAACCAGGCGTTGAAGCGCTGCCCGCTGTGGCGCACGAGATCCAGCGAGCCGGGCACGCCTGTATGCGGTGTGTGCCGCCCGAAGCGCGCACAGAAAAGAGGCACTACTGTCATCGCCACGAGGTAGGAGGCGAACAGCGCCAGCACCACGGCCAGCGCCATGGACGAGAAAAGGTACTTGCTCACTCCGAACAGCAGCGTCACCGGGAAGAAAACCACAACCAGCGTCAGCGTCGAGGCGAGCACCGGCAGCGCCACTTCCCGCCCGCCTTTTTCGGCGGCTACCGCCGGTGGATCGCCCATCTCGAGATGCCGGTAGATGTTTTCGAGCACCACTACCGAGTTGTCGATCAGCCGCGATAGCGCCAGCGCCAGGCCGCCCAGAACCATGGTGTTGATCGAACTGCCGCCGATCTGCAGCGCGATCAATGCCGCCAGCGCCGAAAGCGGGATCGAGAAGAAAACCGCGACCGTAGCCCGCACGCTCCCAAGAAAGACCAGAATCATCAGGGAAGTCAGCAGAAGGCCGATGCCGCCCTCGTCCAGCAGCGTCCGGATGGCCGTCTTGACGAATTGCGACTGATCGAAAACCACCCGGTTCACGAGCGTCGCTGGAACGTCGAACAGGTGCTTCAGCTTCTCCCGCACGCCATCGACAACCGCAATGGTATTGGAGTCGCCACCCTGCTTCAATACCGGCAAATACACCGATCTCTGTCCGTCCACGCGGACGGCGTTGTATTGCAGCGCGTAAGCGTCTTTGGCCACGCCGATATCCGATACGCGCACCGGATTCTCGCCTGCCAGCTTGACCGGCACCCGGTTGATATCGTCAACCTTGCTCACCTGGCTGTTGGCGTAAATGTTGTAATCGTACTGCCCGATCTGCACGTCACCAGCCGGCAAAATCAGATTCGAATCGTTCACCGCGCGCACCACGTCCATCAGGCTCAACTGCCGCGCTTCCAGCTTGAACGGATCGGCGTAGAGCATGATCTCGCGCCATCTGCCGCCGAACGGTTGAGGCACGGCGGCGCCCGCCACCCCCGCCAATTGATTGCGCACCACGTTCTGCGCCAGATCTTTCAATTGCGTCTCGCTGAGATCCTCGCCTTTCAAGGTCACCAGGCACACCGGCAAACTGGAGGCGTCCATCTTCAAGACAAAGGGGGGCAGCGTACCGGGCGGCAGGTGGCTGATCTCGGCCATCGCCAGGCTGGCGATCGTGGTTACCGCCGAGTCCGCGTTGGTGCCCGGCTGGAAGTAAACCTTGATGAGGCTCACGCCCGAGAGCGACCGGGATTCCATGTGATCGATGCCGCTGGCCAGGGTGAAGAAGCGCTCCAGGTGATACGTGATGTTGCCCTCGACCTGCTCCGGCGGCATGCCGGAATAGAACGTCGCGACAGCCACCACGGGGATATTCATGGCGGGAAACAGGTCTACCGGCATGCGCACCACGCTGACCGTCCCGACCAGGGCGATCACCAGGCAAACAACCACGATCAGGTATGGCGTGCGAATGGCAAACCGCGACATGGCTAATGGACCTGCGCAACTAACAATTTGGTTTGCACTTGTTGTCCTTCCTTCAGCCCGGCGCGGCGCCCCACCACGACGACATCGCCATCGCGCAATCCGGACCGCACTTCCACAAGCCGGTCGTCCTCAAGTCCCAGCGTGACGGGCACGATGTGCAGTGCGCCGGATGGGGAGACCGTGAAAGCGCGCGTGGACGATGCGCCGCGATCCACCGCATCCAGCGGAACCGCCAAGGCGCCGTGACGTTCGTCGATCCGCAGATTCACCTCCGCATACATGCCCGGAATCAGGGTCAGCGCCGCATTGGGGACGTCCACTTCGGTGTCCATCGTGCGAGTGGACTGCCGGATGTCGTCCGAGAACCGCGCGACGCGCCCTTGAAATGTTCTGCCCAGCGAAGATACGCGCACCTCCACCGTCTCGCCCACGTGCACCCGCGTTACCGCCGATTCCGGCACGGGCAGGATCAGGCGCAGCAGGTTATTCTCGGAAAGCTGCACGATCGGCATCGCCTGCGTTTGGGAGGCGGTGCCCGCTTGAATCATGGATCCGGCATTGGCGTAGCGCCTGGTCACCACGCCGTCAAAAGGCGCAGTGATGGTCGTGTAGTTGTGCAGCGTCTCGACGCGCGTTTGGTCGGCATGCGCCACGCGGCTTTTCTGTTCGGCCGTGCGCAGGCCGGATTTCGCCGCGGCCACTTGCGCCTCGGCGATCACGTCGCGCGCGCGCGCTTCGTCGACCTCCTGCTGGGGCACCAGTCCTGGCTCCCGTTTGAGAACGTCCGCGATCCGGGTGTACGACAGGTGCGCCAGTTCATGCACCGCTTCGGCCCGATGCAATTCGTCCGATGCCGTGGCGATCTCCGCCTCGGCTTGACCGATGGCCGCGGCCGCTCTTGCCAGATCGTCCTCCATTTCGGGAATCTCCAGCGTCGCCAGCACCTGTCCGGCGCGCACACGGTCTCCGGCATCGACCTTGATCGAGCGGACATAACCCGCGACCTTGGCCATCAAGTCCACCTGTTGGAACGGTTCGAATTCGGCCGTGAGCGTCACATCGCTGACCAGGTCCGCGCGGGCCGCCACCGCTACGGGGACCAAGGGAAGCGCCACGGTCTCGGGGACGGCCTGTTCGCTTGCGGCGTGGGTCTGTGCACAGGCGCTCAGAGCCACAATCGCGGCACACAGCAGAACCGTCTTCACATTTGTATCGGAGACACTCGTTCTCATCGCAAACCTCCCGTAACAAAAGCCAGCGCCGCACGCCTGCCCAGGTACTCGTATTTGGCCCCCGCGGCGGCGATCTCGGCGGAAACCTGGATCAGTTGCGCCTGGTTCAGCTCGACCATACTGCCCAGGCCGTTGTCGTAGCGCGTCTGCGCCAGACGCAAACTCTGCTCGGCTTGCGCCACCAGCCGGGCCGTCACATCCAAACGGCGAAACGCGGTGTTCGCCTCCAGCCATGCCACGCGCACCTGCTCGGAAACTTGAACCGTGAGGTCCTCGATATCCCGGCCTGCCGCTTCCGCACGCAAATCCGCTTCGCTCCGACGCGCCGCATATAGGTTGCCGTTGAGGATGGGCACACTGACATTCACTCCCGCGGCGCTGTACGTGGAACGTAGCCGTGGATCGGCTGCCGGGAGTCCGCCGGCCGCTCCCATCAGGCTGACCGTAGGACGGCTCAAGTCTTTTTCCGCCTGCGCGAAACGGTGCGCGGCATCGCGCGCTAAACGAAGCGCGGCCAGATCGGGGCGTTGCTGCAAGGCCTGCGCGACCGCGACCTCCGGATTGGGTTCGACAGCGGGCGGCAAAGGTTCGTCGGCGAGTTCGAAACGTTCCGCCTGCGCCGCACCCAGCGCGGCGCAGAGGCGCGCACGGCCAGCCTGAACGTCGTTCTCCGCGCGAACCAGCGCCAGTTCCGCCTCCGAGACGGCGACCTCGGCAAAACTCACGTCCAATGTCGATTTGAGCGAACTTTGCGCCAGCGCCCGCACCTGCCGCAGCGTCAGGCGCCGATTCTCTACCACCGCCTGCGCGACCGTTAATACCGTATCGGCCGCGAGCGCCTGATAGTAGGCCTGATCGACTTCGATCAGAATGGCCGCGCGCGTATTCCCCACTAACTGCTCCTGCGCGGCTGCGCGCAGCTTTGCCGCTTCGGCCAGATTCGCGGTGCGCCCGAAGTCGGTGACCAGTTGGCTGATGGTTACCCCGGCGGCCACCCGGCTGTACAGGCTCGACGTCTGCAGCGCGCCCGCCGCGAGCGTGGTGCTGTGGTCGGCGCCCACGCCGGTGACGTTGCCCGCCACCAGCGGGTATAGCGGCGCGCGGGCCTCGGCGATCGCCGACTTGGCCGCCTGCGCCACGAGACTTGCCGAACCGATCCGGGGATGATTGCGGAGCGCAATCCGCTCGGCATCGGCAAGCGTGATCCTCTTCGGCGGTTGGGCCATCGCTTGGCGTCCCGCGGGGCTCATGGCGAGCAAGGCTACGGTGAAAAGAGGCCGCGCCCTCATTCCTAACTGGGCCCTTCTCGAACCGCGGATTTGATGACGGTGGTGTCCTGCGCCTCGATCAGTCCGTCGGTGATGAGCTCGCAAAGCGCGGGCAGCAGCGCATCTGCCGCATCTTTTGTTTCGATGAACTCGATGCGCACCGGGAGGTGTTCTCTTTCCGCCAGCCCGCCCTCGGCCGAGTGCGTGCGATGGTGAGAACCAAAACCCGCCGCGGGCCGGATCAGAGTGGCTCCCGCGACGCCCCGATCTCGCAGAAACGAAAAGATCTCGTTGTACAGGAAATCATGCCGGGCGGTAGTGTCCTCGTTGAGATGAATCGTGATTTTCTTCGCCAATCCCGGTGCGAGCATTCGGTGGCAATCCTCTATAGACCAGTGTTACGATGGAATCAGTAGACTAATCCATTTATACCGGCTCAACCCTGGAAGTACCACTGAAGACTTCCTGAAGTTTTCATGACGGCGGCTTCAGGTAGTCTTCAGGGAGCTAAAGAGAAACATCTGTGCGGATTCTAGTGATCGAGGACGAACCGAAGCTGGGCAAGGCATTGCAGGAGGGCCTGCAGGCCGAACAATACGAGGTTTCGCTCGCCCAGACCGGCGAGGAAGGTTTCTATCTGGCTGAGGTGGAGAACTTCGACCTGGTGGTCCTCGACGTAATGCTCCCAGGCAGAAACGGCCTCGAGATCCTGGCGACCATGCGTGCACGCGGCTCCAAGACACCCGTCCTGCTGCTGACCGCCAAAGATGCAGTCGAAGATCGCGTCCGCGGCCTGGACGCCGGCGCCGACGACTATCTCGTAAAGCCCTTCGCATTTCCCGAACTGCTCGCTCGTATCCGAGCCCTCAACCGCAGGGGAGTCCCGGAGACTAGCCCGAAGCTGCGCGTCGCGGACCTGCAAATGGACGTCGTGGCTCGTTCCGTCAGGCGCGACGGCCAGACGCTGGAACTCACGGCGCGCGAGTTCGAACTGCTGGAGTACCTGCTGCGCCATCAAGGGCATGTGGTGTCCCGCGAGATGTTGACGCGCGAGGTTTGGAAGGAGGCAGGCCGCCATACGCCCCTGGATAACGTAATCGACGTGCATGTGGCTCGCCTGCGGCGCAAGGTCGACGACCGGTTCGAGCCAAAGCTCGTGCATACAGTGCGCGGCGTCGGCTTTGTCGTGCGCGAACGGCAGGAGTAACGGGCTCAGCCATGCTACGGAAACTCCGCCCCAGACACGTCCGCACGCGCTTGACCCTCTGGTACGTCCTGGTGCTAGCGAGCGTGCTGGTCCTTTCCTGGACCCTCATCGCGGCATTCATGTTCCTGCAGATGCGAAACCAACTGGATCATTACGCGGTCCAGGACATCGAGACGGTGGAAGGTCTTCTTTACTTCGACGCTGGCGGACGCCTGCTGCTGCACGAGGATTACCACAATCATCCGGAGTCCAAGCGGGTGCTGGAACGCTTCCTGGAGGTTCGGTCTCCCGAGGGCAACCTCCTGTATCGTAACGAGCGCCTGGCAGGCCAGACGCTCGGCGGCAGCCCGATCCCCCGCGAAGGCCAAAACCAATACTCGAACCGATCCGGCAGCCTGGCGGACGGAACCCCCGTCCGCATGGTCAGCCGCCGCCACGTGCTCGACGGCCACCCCCTGCTGATCCGGCTGGCTTACAGCGAACGCCCCATCTGGGCGCGCTTCGAAGAATTCGCCGTAGCATCGCTGCTCGCCCTGCCCATCGTGTTGGTGCTGGCGGGCCTTGCGGGTTACCTACTTACCCGGAGCGCCCTGGCGCCGCTGCAGGAGATGGCTCGCCGTGCCGGACGGATCACGTCCGAGCGTCTTCACGAACGTTTACCCGTTGGGGAGGCAGGCGACGAACTCGACCACCTTGCAGGCGTGTTTAACAACCTGCTTCGACGGCTGGAACAATCCTTCGAGCAGCTTCGCCGGTTCACTTCGGACGCGTCCCACGAATTGCGTACGCCCTTGGCGTCGATCCGGAGCGTTGGCGAAGTTGCGCTGCGAAAGAACGGAAGCCGGGAGGAATGCCGCGATGCCATCGGAAGCATGCTGGAGGAAGTCAACCGTCTTACTGCGCTGGTCGACGGCCTCCTGACCATCTCGCGAGCGGACACCGGCCGCATCCAGCTCCATCCCACCGTATTTCCGGCGATGGCTCTGGCGCGTGAAGCAGCCGGGCTTTTTGAAGTTCTTGTCGAGGAAAAAGGCTTGCAAATCGCTATCGAAGGCGACGAAGGCCTATCGCTCGCCGGGGATCGCATGTTTCTGCGGCAGGCCCTGGTGAACGTCATTCACAACGCGGTGAAATACACGCCACCGGGCGGTTCTATTTCCGTGAGCGTACACGACCAGGCCCCCGGAAGCATTCAGGTGGAGGTTGCAGACACCGGTCCAGGCATCGCGCCGGAACACTCTGCGAGAGTGTTCGACCGATTCTATCGCGTCGATGAATCGCGATCGCGTGAGGCTGGCGGAGCCGGGCTCGGGCTCTCGATCGCTCAGTGGGCTGTTCGCGCACACGGCGGGGATATTCGTCTGCTGCCAACGAGCGGGAAAGGTTGCGCGTTTCAAATCAGCCTGCCGGCCTCGGCTACGCAGGGTTAACCTCACGCCTCCGGCAGGACCACCGTGAATTTCGACCCCTTATTCAACTGGCTCTCCACCGAAACCGTGCCCTGCATTTGCTCGATCACGTGCTTGACGATCGAAAGGCCGAGACCCGTGCCGCCCACCTCGCGCGACCGCGCCTTATCCACACGGTAGAACCTCTCGAAGATCCGCGGCACATCTTCGGAGGGAATCCCGATGCCGCTGTCGGCAATGCTGATGGCCACCTTGCCTCCCGGCAGACGGCTCGCCTCCACCCACACTTCCCCGCCCCCGCGGTTGAATTTGACGGCGTTATCCAGCAGGTTGACAAAAGCCTGCTCCAGCTTGATCTTGTTGCCCATCACCTGCAGGTCTTCTACGGTACCCCAGCCCAATTGGACCTTGCGCATGGCCGCCTCGGATTCGACCGTGCGCATGGCTGCCTCCAGCGTGGCCAGCACGGACAGTTTGCCCGGCGCCAGCGGCGGCCGGCCGGACTCCAGCTCCGAAAGCGCCAGCAGGTCCGAAGCGATGTTGTTCAGCCGGATGGCATGCGATTGAATGATTTCGACGAACCGGCGGCGATGGTCGGGATCGTCCAGCGCGCCGTCCAGCAGCGTCTCCGCGTAGCCGCGGATGGCGGTCAGCGGCGTGCGCAGCTCGTGCGAAACATTGGCCACAAAGTCTTTGCGCACGCGCTCCAGCCGCTCCAGGTCCGTGATGTCGTGCAGAATGGCCATGGCGCCGCTGCTGGAAGGGCCGGCCAGTGGGGCGGCCTGCACTTCGAAGGATCGGCTGTCGGCGCCGGGAGGCGACCACGATGCGCACCATCTCCAGGAAATCCGGGTCGCGCACCAGCCGTAGCACCGGCAAGCCCTCCGGCACCGGGCCGGAGACGCCGAACGCGGTCGCAAACGCCGCATTGCAGAAGGTCACGCGCAGTTCTTTATCCACCGCAAGCACGCCTTCCACCATGCCGGTCAGGATGGCATCGCGGCGCGCGCCTTCCAGCCGCACTTTGTCCACCAGTTCGTTGACCTGCGCCGCAACCCGGCCCAGCGACTCGGCCAGCGCGCCTAATTCATCCGCCGAGCCGGGCAGCGGGATTTGGGCCGGTCCGGCGACGAGGCCCTCCACGAAGACCCGCAGCCGCCCGATGCGCCGCCGCAGCCTGCGCGAAAACAGGAACGCGCCGGCAATACCCGCCAGCGCCGTGGCCAGGGTCGCCAGAGCCATGCGCCAGCGCAACTCCGGCGCCGCAGTGCCCAAATTCAGCAGCGCCAGCTCGATCGCGGCCAGCAGCAGCACGCCCCACAGGAGTTTTTGAAATAGCGAGGTCCGCATGCGAAACCGTTACAATCGTAGCAGTGCATTCAGCCGAAACCCAAGACTTGCACGAAATCGTTCGCGAGCGCATCGCGCCGCACTTGCCGGCGCTGGCCGCCTGCCGCAACAGCGCCGAGCTGTGGGGGCTGGATCTGTACCGCGCGTTGGAGCCGGATATCCGCCGCGTGCTGGACACTGTCGAATGTGGGGCAGGCTCTCAGCCGGGGTGCCCTCTGGGCCCGGCCTCTCAGGCCGCCCGCCCGCACTACCGCTTCGTAGCCTGGAACATCGAGCGAGGCGCACAGTTCGAAGGACAGCTCGAAGCCCTCCGAACCCACCCG
>JBEKPZ010000036.1:0-34557 GCA_049520215.1 Bryobacteraceae bacterium
CTGGCGGTCTCGCCCGTATCGGGATTGAACAGCCGCGTCTCCTGCGGGATCGTGCCGCCGCCCTCCAGAATGGCAACCTGCCGCGCGATTTCGTAGTCCAGCGCCAGCTTCAGAAAGCGGAAGGAATTCAGGTTCTTCACCTCGGCCTTGGTGCCGAACCGCTCCGCGCCCTTCAGTCTCACCGACACGTTGGCGTCGCAGCGCAAGTGGCCCTTCTCCATGTCGCAGGTGGAAACGTTCAGAAATTCCAGCGTCTGCTTCAGCCCGGTCAGGAAGTCGTAGGCTTCCTGGGAACCGCGCATATCCGGCTCGGTGACGATCTCGATCAGCGGAGTGCCGGAGCGATTCAGATCCACGTAGGTGTAACGCGCGGAATCCGGAAAGCCGTCGTGGATGCTCTTGCCCGCGTCGTCTTCCATGTGGACGCGGGTGATCCCGATGCGTTTGGGCGCGCCGTCCACCGGGATTTCGACCCAGCCATTCTCGGCCAGCGGCTCCTCGTATTGCGAGATCTGGTAGCCTTTGGGCAGGTCGGGATAGAAGTAGTTCTTGCGCGCAAAGCGCGAGACCGGACGCACACTGCAGTTCAGCGCCAGCGCCGCCTGAATCGCCATCTCGACGGCCGCGCGGTTCAGCACCGGCAGCGCTCCCGGCAGGCCCAGGCACACCGGGCAAACGTTGCTGTTGGGTTGCGCCCCAAAGCTGGTGGGACAGCCGCAGAAGATTTTGGTCGCGGTGGCCAGTTGGACGTGTACTTCGAGGCCGATTACCGGCTCGTATTTGGCGATCAGCTCGGGCCCCGCGAGTTCCACGAACGCCGATGACATGCTTCTTTATTATAGGGGAGGCCGGGGTGCAGATCTAATATCGGCTGCGGATGAAGGCCGATTTTCTAGAACGATTGAGCTGATACTGAGGCGTAGGACAGCGCCTCTCGATCAGGGGACACGCCATTGGCGCCGAAATTGACCACCAGGGAAACGGTAATCCGCATGCCTCGGATGCAAGCGCGCCCTCCCATAATGCTGGGGTCGAAGGTGATTCTAGCGAACATCGGGACGATCTCAGCCTCGCTTTGAGTCTATCAAGTTTTCCAAAGCGCCAGACGTGGTAGCCTGACGGTGTGAACGTCGGCATCACTTGCTATCCCACCTACGGCGGCAGCGGTATCGTGGCCACCGAGTTGGGCCTGGAACTGGCCAACCGCGGACACCAGGTCCACTTCATCACCTACGCGAATCCCATTCGCCTGGACCCCGGCATCCCGCGCATTCATTACCACGAAGTGGAGGTTTCCACCTATCCGCTATTTCAATATCCGCCGTATTGCCTGGCGCTCGCATCGCGCATGGCGGAAGTGGCGGAACAGCATCACCTGGACCTGCTGCACGTGCACTACGCCATCCCGCACTCCATCTCGGCGATGCTGGCCAAAGACATGCTGGCACACGTGCGGCGGCTGCCCTTCATCACCACCCTGCATGGCACCGACATCACGCTGGTGGGCACGGACCGGTCGTATTTTCCCATCACTAAGTACTCCATCGAGAAGTCCGATGGCATCACTTCCATCAGCGAGTACTTGCGGCGCCAGACGGTGGACGTGTTTGGTGTGCGCAACGACATCCGGGTGATCACCAACTTCGTCAACTGCGACGTGTACAAGCCGGACCGCGAGAAGGCCATGGCCAAATGCTACACGCCGGCGGAAGGGAAGTTGCTGATCCACGTGTCCAATTTCCGGCCGGTGAAGCGCGTGCAGGACTGCGTGCGAATCCTCGCGGAGGTGGTGAAGCGCGCGCCCGCGCACCTCCTGATGGTGGGCGATGGGCCGGAGCGGGTTCCAGCCGAATACCTGGCGCGCGAGTTGGGCGTCGAGCGGCATATTTCGTTTCTGGGGAAGCAGAATCACGTGGAGCGCATCATTCCGCTGGCGCACGCGCTGCTGATGCCCAGCGAACTGGAATCGTTCGGCCTGGCCGCCCTGGAGGGCATGGCCTGCGGAGTGCCGCCCGTAGCCACGCGCGTGGGCGGTGTCCCCGAGTTGATCACCGACGGCGTGGACGGCTACCTGGAGGCGGTGGGCGACATCGCCGCGCAGGCCGCCCGCGTGACCGCGCTGGTGACGGACGACGAACTGCACGACCGCGTCTCGCAGGCCGCGCGGCGGACGGCCTCGGCCCGGTTTTGCGCGGATAAAATCATCCCGGTTTACGAGCGCTACTACGAAGAGGTCTGTGGCCGCGGGTAATGCCTGACATCAGGCCGGTAGTGGCCTTCCACCTAGTACATCGTACAGTTAGTCCCTTATAGAATACTGGCAGTTCGGTTGCACCGTGGGGCGGCCAATCTTGGCCGCAGCCGCCTCTCAGGCGGCTCCTGCTTTCACGGCGCGCCCCGTCGTGGTCGCAAAAGCCGACTGAAAACCGGCTGCGGACAGGATTGCCCGGCAGGATTGCCCGGCAGGATTGCCCGGCAGGTTTGTCGCAACATCGATCTATAAGAAACTATCTGTTCGATGTACTAGTTATTAGCGCCGTCCCCTGCGTTCCCAATGATCCACTTCGAAATCGTTTGTACAGGACCCAAAAATGGCACGAGGTACCAGTAGCGCCTGCGAAAGTAGGCGCGACCCAACTTTTTCATCCATGCCTCGGCGGCTGCCTCGCCGCTCGGTGCTGGCGCTCCGATAGTGCAGTCCAGATGGTGGCCCACCTCGTGATAAACCGTGCGCGCGAATGCCATGTCCCGGAATGGCGGAATGTAGGCCAAAAATCGCAGCATGCCGGGAGCGAACCAATGGGCGACTATGTTGTCCACGACGATTTCGATCCAAGCCTGTTCGCCCCTCAGCTTAGGATGGTAGAAGCCTAAACATTCCTTCCGGGCATACTTCTTTCCTGCGACCCGGCCGGTCTTTCCCTTGCCGATCGCCGAACCGCTCGTTAGGACCACAGACTGCAGGCCCGACAAGTAATGGGTTGGCATTCTCGAAAGTAGCTGCGCGATGGCGCGGTAAGCGTACCGCGGTGGTCGGTATCCCGCGTAGTTTTCGAAGATGGGGATCATCGCCGCGCCGAACCGTTCTACGCTCTTCTGTACACTTAGCACCGTGGGACCAGCGCGGGCCGACGCCGTGATTCGACGGTCAGAGGAGACCAATGCAGTGGCGCCACTGCGGACCGGATCGTTTGGCTATTCGGACATCGTCCACTGTTTTCCGTGCGGCCGCCAAACCGTTCACGTGGTGAGGTCTGAGTTGCCGCGGCGATTAGAGGTAACGAACGCGACTAAGTAGATCCGAGCGCGGGCGCGCCGCGAAAGCAGCCATCCAACCTACGAAGCCGCGCTGCGGAAATACCGCGAGTACCGTTCCGTCCCGTTCGGCCGCCGGTTGCAACCCTCAGTCGACTTTCCAGCCCCTCGCACCCCCAGGAAGCAGGGCGGCCGAGGGAGCCCGTAACGCCGTGGCGCCCTTGGAGCGCAACTGTCGCGCCTCCTTCCGGCATTTCTCGTAAGTCGCGATTCCTCCGGTCAGCACCGGCGAAGGCAAGCGTGCCGCGTCCGTTGGTAATTCATCCGGCGCCTCGACGGCCCACAAGGCGCGGCGTACGTTCACGAGTTGCGACTCTTCGGTAATGCCCTCGTGCCGCAAGAACTCCGCCCACGCTCCGTCCGGTGTGTCCGCGAAGTATTGAACCGGCCCCTCGCCGGGGCCATGCCAGCGGGCAGGTGGTTGGGCGGCGCTTTCCCAAAGGAAGGGGAAGCGGGGGTCGACGTGCCGGTAAACGATCATGTGGCGGGCGAGGCGGTCAACGCTCGTGCGAGATCGTGCACCAGCCGCGGTCCCGTTTGATCGGGCTTCCAGGGGGCTTAAGCCAATTAAGCGGCGTGCGCCCGTCGAGTTGGGCGCGCTCCCGTTCGAACCACCCTGAGATCGCCCACGATCAGGCTCAAGAAGTGCAATTTATCCGCCACGTCGTCCGGTGTGGTTCGTGCGGCCGCCTTGTAACGGCGAACGCTGCTCGCCGAAATGCCGAGCAAGCGGGACAGCAGTTCCAGGCCGAGTACTGCCGTCAAGCTATTCCAGTCGGACCCCGGCTCGGGCGACTCATCGATGGCGATAAGGAAGCGCTCCGCTCCAGTCCGACTCAACTGCGTGCTTCTGGCGATCCCTCTGCTGTGTGCCACTGTCCAGAATTGTACTTGATCCGTGGCCTCCAGGCAGTCTCACTCGGCGCGGGTCTGGAGACCCGCCGCAGGCGTGGGCGCCTGCCCCACAGCTCACTGACTTAGGCTTGAGCCCGTTCCAGCGCCTCCAGAAAGAAGTACTCGCCCCACATCACCGACTCGTTCACGCCCAGGTTTTTGTGTATGTGGTAGACCCCGCCCTTGAGTATCCCTTCCCATTGCCCGTCGGAATCCCCCAGCCAGTCGCGGCAAAGGGTGGCGAGAATATGGCGCGCGGTTTCACGATAGAGATGGCCTTTGGCGGCGTCTACCACCAGGCCGCCCAACTGGAACAGGCCGGAGGCCGCGATAGCCGCGGCGGATGTGTCCGCTAACCCGCGACTCTCCGGCGGCGCGTCGTAGTCCCAGGGCGGCACTCCATCCGGCGGCGTGTGGCGGATGTAGAAATCGGCGCAGGCCTCCGCGGTCGAGAGCAACGCCGGGTCACGCGCGAAGCTGTAAGCCGTGCCGAAGCCGTAAAGCGCCCACGCCAGCCCGCGGGACCAGCAGGAATCGCCGCGGTAGCCCTGATGCGTGGTCTGCTTCAGGAACTCCCCGGTTTCCGGATCGAACAGTCCTTCGTGCGCAGTGGATCCGTCGCCGCGCACCAGCACGCGCCGGGTGGTGTGGCAATGGTGCAGGGCGATGTCCAGCAGCGCGCGGTCGCCCGTCTCGCGGGCGGCGTAAAAGACGATCCCCACGTTCATCATAATGTCGATAAACAGGGAATCCGGCGACACAAAGGACCGCAGGTACCCCCCCTTCTCCTGGAAGCGCAAGGCCATGGTCCGGCCCGCCTCGACCAGCACGGCTTTCACCGTGGGATCGGGCGTGAAGCCGTACCAGCGGTAGTAACTCGACATGAACAGAAAGCCCAGATCGTGGACTGCGCGGTCCAACTTGCGCGGTTCCAGCGGCCGGGAATAGCGGATGGCCTGCTCGCGCCACCAGCGCGACTCCGGGCTGCCCTGGGGCTGGCGGGCGTAGACGATCCAAAGCATGCCGGGCAGGAAGCCGTCGCACCAGTGGGTCCAGGCCTCGCCGGTGTGGCGCCATCGGCCGCCGGCCGTATACATGGGGTAGAAATCGGGATGGCGTTCGATGAGGGCGCGCAACTGGCGCTCGGCGAAGCGCAAGGCGGCTTCGAACAGGTCCGGGGAGGCGCTGCTGGCAAGTTGGATCACGAATTCGCATTATATCTGGCCCAACCTCTTCCTAAATGGTCCTGGGTTAGGTACAATCTTCGGAAAATGGCTGCACACGCGTTCATTGCGGAGCCCCGCATCGACCCCCGGCTCGCCTGCTTCCGGTTGAAGTTGGGCCGCTCCGGCATACATGGTTGGGGAGTTTATGCCGGGGAGCGCATTCCGGCGCGCCACAAGGTGATCGAATACACGGGAGAGCGGATCAGCCGCCGCGAAACCAGCCGGCGGGGCCTGGGGCCGCGCACCTACCTGTTCACGCTGGACAACTACTGGACCCTGGACGGAGCCGTAGGCGGCAGCGGAGCGGAGCTGATCAACCACTCCTGCACTCCCAACCTGTATACCTGGATCTTCAAGGGACACATCCTGTACATGAGCAAACGGAACATCCGGGCGGGCGAAGAGCTAACCGTGGACTACCACTTTTCCGACAAGATCGACGATGTTCCCTGCCGGTGCGGTTCCGCTCTGTGCAGGGGGACCATCAATTTTAAGACCCCGCGGCCATCAAAAAGCTGAGAGTCCTGCCCCTTCCAGGCACTACAGTTCTTTTAAACAACAATTGAATCTGCCAAATGTGGCGATTGAGGGAGTGCTCGTTCGCCGCTTGAGGGCTACATGAGTCATCCAATCAATGCGAAACCCGTTGCCGTCTGCGATACCGAGCCCATCGCTATCGAAGGCATCCGGACGCTGCTCAATGAGTGCGAGGACCTGTATTTGGCCGCGGCGGAAACGTCGCTGCTGGGGGGCCTGGAGATTGTCCGGCAGCACGCGCCGGCGATCATGATTCTGGACAAGTGTTTCGGCATCTACGCCGTCATGGACTGCCTGCAACGCCTGCGCAATTCGGGGAGCGCGGTGGCCCCCATCGTGTGGGGCGTGAACCTGAATGAAACCGAGGCGCTGCGCATGATGCAAGTCGGGGCGCTGGGAGTGGTTCGCAAGACAGCCTCGCTTGAGGCGCTGCTCGACTGCATGCGCACGGTGGCTCAGGGGAACACCTTCATGGAGGAGAGCGTGCTGCAAGAGCCCGAGCGTCCGGCGCGGGGCACCCGCTCGAACCTGACCTCCCGCGAACTGCAAGTGGTGGAACTGGTGGAGCAAGGGCTGAAGAACCGGGACATCGGGGCGCAATTGGGGATTCGCCCGGGCACGGTGAAGATCCACCTCAAGCACATCTTTGAGAAGACGGGGATTCGCGGGCGCTACGGCCTGGCCTTGTCGGGGTTGCGGGATAAGGGGCTGCTGTCGTTGCCGGCCGCGTAGCGAGATTGTGGGGCAGGCCCTCGGCCTGCGGCGGCCTCTCAGGCCGCCTCTTCCGCCGCCCGTTTTTTCGACGGTGCCCCACAAGCATCTCAGCTCTTGAGTCTCGCGTAATACGGTGACGGTTCTCGCGAGAAATGTGCCACTCTGCATCGGGGCTGATGTGGGCGGCCAATCTTGGCGAAGACCCGGTCTCCTCCCTGCGGCGGCGATGGTCGGGTGCTGCAAGATGGTGCAACCTGCGGGGGCGGCCCGGCGTCTCATAGGCAGGCAAAAAGAATGCGCTCACTTCTAAAACCCGGCCTGCTGATCCACCTTCAGCAGAACAAGGCCGGCCTGATCGCCGACCTTGCCATCCTGGCGCTGTTCCTGCTGCTGTTAGCCGTCCGCTAACGCTTCGGAACCGACACCGCGATGTTGCGGAATTTCAAGCCGCCGGTGTGATCGCCCTGGATGTAGAAGGGGCCTGGCTCGCCTTCGTTGGCGTCCAGCGCGCCGCCCGTAATTCCCTCGATCTCCTTGTGGTCGATCACCGTGTCGCCGTTGTGCACTACCGTGACCATGCGGCCCACCAGCGTGACGTCGAAAGTCTCCCACTGGCCCGGTGCGCGCGGCAGTTCGGGCTGCGGCGCGATGCGTCCGTAAATCGACCCGATGCGGCGCTCCGGAGGATTACTGGTGAGCGGTTCATATTCGATCTGGACTTCATAGCGGCCACGCAGGTAGAAGCCGCTGTTGCCGTCATCCGGGCAGTTGACTTCGTAGTGCACCTTGAAATCCTCGAACTTGCGCGTGGATTTCAGGTTCGCGCCGTGCGCAGTGTTCAATAGCAAGCCGTCTTCGACCTTCCAGTGGCTCGCGGCGGGGTTGCCGATCGGCTCCCACCCGGCGAGGTCCTTGCCGTTGAAAAGCGGTTCGGGATCGGTCCATGCCGTTGGGGCGCTGCGCTTCATTGCCGGCGAGCGCATGCCGGTCAACTCCGTCGTGATATCGCCGCTCTTCTGCACGCCGGTGAGCTTTCCGCCACTGGCTTCGAGATTCCAGGTCATCGCCGGACGGCTTGCGGTGGCTGCGGACAGGGTGAGCGTGAGGTGCGACCCGTCCACGTGGACATCCTTCACCTGGTAGACGTTGCCTCCGGGGGGCTGGTACCAGACTTCCAGATCGCCGCCCTTCGCGGTTACGCCCAGCCAACAGGCGCGCGTGCCGCCAGGGGTAGTGATGTTGAAATCCCACCGTCCGGCGAATGGATTGGTGCTTTTCTGGGCGAGAGCCGGCATGAGCAGCGCGGCTGCCACCATCAGACTGCTTTTGAACGTTCGCATGATAGCAGTCTATTACAAAGCGAGGTTTGTGGGGCGGCCAATCTTGGCCGCAGTCCCCTCTGGGGACGGCTTTCAGCCGGCTCTGGCCGCCTGATCATCCTCGATAGACGCGCCAGAAAACATCCCGGAATTTCTGCATCTCCGGATCCGTGCCGATGGTCACGCGCAGCATGTTGTCGAGGGGCGGGAAGGGGCGGCCCACGGCGACCCCCAGGGGCGGCATCTTGGTGATGAACTCGCGCGCATTGCGGCCCACGTCGATCATCATGAAGTTGGCCTGCGGATCGATATAGGGCAACTTGCGCTCCCGCAGCCAGGCGCACATTTCGCCGCGGATGCGCGCGTTGGTAGCGCGGCGCTCGGGAACCAGCGTGCGCGATTCCGAAAGCGCCGCCAGCACCGCGCGTATGGCGATGATGGAGAGGACATTGTTGCGGAACGGCCGCATGCGCTCGATTAATGCCGGCGGGGCGCACACAAATCCGGCGCGCACGCCCGCCATCCCATAGATCTTCGAGAACGTGCGCGCCACCACCACGTTCTTCGCTTGCCGCACGTAAGGCAGCGCGGTCTCCAGTTCCTTCGACTCGCCAAAGTGGATGTAGGCTTCGTCAATCAGCAAAACGGTGTCCGATGGCAGGTTCGCGACTAGCCACGCCACCTCGGCCTTGGGCGTAATAGAGGCCGTGGGATTATTCGGGTTGCACATGTAGATCAACCCGCCATGCATCTTGTCCGCCGCCTCGGCGATCTTGCGGACGTCGGCCGAGTAGTCCGGCAGCAGCGGCACCTCAACAACCTGCCGGTGCATGGCGCGCGCTACCTCCGGCGGCCCTTCGTAGGTGGGGTGCATCACGATCAAAGGCCGGTCCGGCGCGGTGAAGGCTTCCACCGCCGCGTGCAACATCTCGCTCGACCCGGAACCCACCAGGACGTTCTCCGGCTGCAGATCCTCGCTGCGCGCCAGCGCCGCATAAAAGTCGCGAACTTCCTGGTAGTGGTATCGGCCCGCAGCCGATAGCACATCCGCCATCGCCGCCAGGGACGATTGCGGCGGCCCCAGGGGATTCTCATTGGCGTTGAGCCACACCATGTCCTTGGGCAGGTCGCCCTGGATCATGGCGCGCTGCGCGTAAGCCATCTCCGGCAGCATCCGCCCGGCTGCCACGGCCGCACCGATGCGCGCGGCAAAACCCCTTCGTGTGATCATTGCGCCTCCTTACGGCGAAGTATACCGCAATACAATTCGATGAATTTCCCTTGGCCGGCGGTGTAACCTAATCGGTTTGCCCGTCATCGTTAACACACTTGACACACTCATGGATAGACGAATCTTTCTCTTAGCCCTGATGGCGGGCTCTCTCGGCGAGGTCCGCGCGCAGGTGGACGTGCTTACGGCGAACTACGACAACAGCCGCACCAACGCCAACCTGAACGAAGGGATTCTGAATACCAACAATGTGAACGCCACGCAGTTCGGCAAGCTGTGGGCCTATCCGGTGGATGGCCAGGTCTACGCGCAGCCGCTCTACGTGCACGCCCTGAGCATTCCCGGAGAGGGCACGCTGAACGTGCTCTACGTGGCCACCATGCACAACAGCGTGTACGCCTTCGACGCGGATGCCTCCGGCAGGACCGCGCCGCTGTGGCAAGTGAACCTGGGAAGCACGGTCGATCCGTCCTCTTTCAGCGTACCGGGGGCGGCGCCGTACACCGACATCCTGCACGAGATCGGGATTCTCAGCACGCCTGTAATCGACCGCGCGGGCAACACCATTTATGTAGTGGATGAGACGCTGGCCGGCGGCAGTGCGGCTTTCTTCCTGCATGCGCTGGATCTTACGACCGGCAGCGAGAAGTGGAACGGGCCGGTTCAAATCCAGGCCAGTGTGGCGGGTAGCGGGTGGGGAGGCACGGGAGACGCAACCAACGGTGAGCTTCCGCTGCTGGCTGGGGATCACATTCAAAGGCCCGGATTGCTGCTCGCCAACGGCTCGATTTACGCCGGTTTCGGGTCCCATGGCGACTCCGTTCCCTGGCACGGCTGGATCGTGGCCTACAATGCCACCGACCTGCCGCAGCAAACCGCCGTCTTCAATACCACGCCCTCCACAGCCGGCTCCGCAATTTGGCAAGGGGGCCGGGGCTTGGCGGCCGACCCCGATGGAAGTGTCTATTGCTCGACCGGCAACGGCAATTACGACGGCGTCGTGTCGTGGGGCGAGACGGTGCTGCGCTTGACTCCCGCGCTGAGCATCGCGGATTGGTTCACGCCCGCGGAGTACGCCGCCTGGACCGACGACGATATGGACTTCGGCTCCAACGGCCCGATCCTGGTGCCGGGCACCAATTTTGTGATCGCCGGCGGCAAGGCGGGCCTGGTGGCGCTGATCGATCGGACCGACATGGGCGGGCAACCTCTGGACACCGACGCCCTGCAGTTCTTTGAAGCGGTTCCCAACAGCAAATTCGCCATCTTCAACACGGCTCTTTGGAATCGCCCCGATGGGCCCGTTCTTTATATCTGGGGGGACGACGATGTGTTGCGCGAATTTCAAATGCAGAACGGGATTTTCAATACCAGCCCGCTGGCGGTCAATAGTGCGGTCCAGAATGCATTGCCTCTCAGCGGCATGACGGTATCGTCCAACGCCTTCGTGCCGGAAAGCGGCATCTTCTGGGCCACCAGCGCCACCTCGACAACCTTGCCGGCGGCGGGAACGTTGCACGCTTTCGACGCGATGAATGTGAGCCGGGAGCTATGGAACAGCGACATCCAGGGCCGCCTAGATGCGCTGGGCAGCTTCACCAAATTCGCCAATCCCACGGTGGCCAACGGCAAGGTGTACGTGCCGACCGATTCGAACCAGGTGACCGTCTACGGCTTGCTTTCCGTTCCCGGCGTCACGGCGGTAGTCAGTGCGGCGAGTTTCACCAGCTCCGCGATGGCGCCGGGCGAGTTGATTTCCATCTTTGGCAACGGCATCGGCCCGGCCGTTCCAGTGGGACTCCAGGTGGATTCGTCTGGGAAGGTGGCCAATTCGCTCGCGGGGCTTACGGTCAGCTTCGATGGCAACCCGGCGCCGCTGTTGTACGTTGCGGCAGGCCAGATCAATGCGATCGTGCCGTTCGCGGTGGCGGGTGAGTCCACGACGCTGATGCGGGTTTCCGCTTCCGGCGGCGCGGCGTTTACCGTGACGCTGCCCGTGTCGACGGCCGCGCCCGCCATATTTGCGACCAGCGCAGCCGGGCAGGGCGCCATCCTGAACGCCGATTTGTCGGTGAATGCGGCGGGTAATCCGGCGGCGCGTGGGTCGTGGATCGCGATTTATGCCACTGGTGCCGGTCTTCTCAGTCCGGCGGTGGCGGATGGCGCGATAGTCTCCGCGACGAATTTGCCTTTGTCGGTGGCGCCTGTCGCGGTGACCATCGGGGGGCAGGCTGCGACAGTTAATTATCAAGGCGCTGCGCCGGGATTGGTTGCCGGTGTAATGCAAATTAATGCGCAGGTGCCGCCCAGCGTGACTCCGGGGACCGCGGTGCCGGTGACTATCGGCGTGGGAGGCACTGCCGGGCTGAACACCGTCACCATGGCGGTGAAGTAGTAGTGGGGCAGGCAATCCTGCCCGCAGCCGGCTTTTGGTGGCACAGGCTTTAGCCTGTGTTGCCGGCTTTTAGCCGGCCATGGAGTTTGGTGGCACAGGCTTTAGCCTGTGTTGCCGGCTTTTAGCCGGCCCGGCTACTACTGCTCTTTCCCCGTCGGAATCAGCACCGTCCCCATTTCCGAAGACTGCACGCGTATCGTCCCGGTCGGCGGTGGAGGCAAGCCGCTCGTCGGCGCCGCCCGCGGAGCCTGCCTCGCGGCCGCCGGTTGGATCGCCTGGCTCGGCTGGACCGTACGCATCTGCCGCAATCCCGCGCGGATCTGCTCTTCCGGCACGTGCAGCGACAGCAGAATGTGCTTGCCGTTCACCTGGTATTTCAGACCCTCCAGGCCGCTTCCCGCCTGGCCCGCGCTCTTCGCCTGGGACTTCACCGTGCTGTTCACCCAACGCAGCCCTTCGGCCATTTCGGCGGCGGCTTTTTCCGTGCGCGCTTCCACATCGGCGGCAAGCTCGAAATCGGGACTGAGGCTCAGCCCGCCATTAAACCCCGCCACCTTTGCGAGGTACTGTGCTGCCGCTGCTTCTGCCGGGGCCTTCGCCGCGGGACCGGCCAATGGCGCCGGAGCCGGAAAGGTGCCCGCTGCGGCCGCCCATATGTCATAGCCGCTGTACTTGGCCACTTGCGCCGCCAGGGCCGCCGGCAACGCCGCGGGTTGGTTGCGGCGGCCAATGGCGGACTTCACGTCGCTCATCTGTCCGATCACCACGATGCCATTGTCCAGGAACGCGATGACCCCGTTGCCGGGCTTGGATGAGGCCAGTATGGGCACGCCTTCGTAGTCGGCCATATCGCCGGTGAATGCCTGCAAAGCTCGAATCCGCGCCGGGTCCAGCGAGCTTCGCACGATGATCAGCATGGGCGACGATTTGGTGTACCCGCCGGCGACCAGGACATCCCGCACCTCCCGGCTCCAGTCGATGTTGCTAAGCAAGGCGATCTGATCCTTGTACTCCGGCTTGGCTTTCGCCAGATCGGCCTGCGATTGCTTCGCGATCCCCTGGTGAACCGCATCCGCCATCGCCTGTCCGATGGGCGAGGCCACGATCTTGGCAATATTGATCTCCATGACCACGCTCGCGTCCGGCATCACCAGGTTCATCATCTCGGGATCGGCGGCGGCCGCCAGACCGGACAGCCCGGCCGCCAGCGCCAATAGCTTGCAACAATGAGTCACACACTACTCCTTTCGTCTTCCTTATCGGCTTAATTAACACTGCCGGCCGCCGCGGGGCAAGTGTTCTAAGGTTAACTGGCCCGATCCCGCACTGTCTTATAATGGGATCAACAGGCATGTATATCTCGAATTTCAACGCGTTGCGGTGGCGCTACCGGTGCGTGCGCGCGCTCGGACTCGCGCTCGGACTGCTCGCCATTTCCTGCAACCAAGCGCCGAAGACCGCCGTCCGGAAGGTCTCCGAAGACCGCTTCTCCGTCGCCACTCCCCGCGATCGATACGCCGACGACCTGGGCCGGTTTCTTGCCGGCATGCCGGCGCGAACCGGGAGCCCGTTCGGCGAACTCGAAAAACAACCCGCGTGGATCGAACACCGCCGTGAGCTGGATCGAGCCTGGAGCAGGATCGATGAGGATTCCCTCCCGGCCATGAGCGCCTTCCAGAAGCGGGAATTGTGCGCCACGCCCATCGTCAAAGCGCCGGTTTTCTATCCTTTTAGCGGCCCCGACGCGCTGATGGTCACCGTGTTCTTTCCCGACAACCCCGTGTACGTAATGGTGGGGCTGGAGCCCGCCGGCACCTTGCCGCCGCCCAGGCAACTCGAGCGCCGGAACCTCGAGGAATACCTGGCGCGCATCCGCTCAACGGTCGCTTCGGAACTGGGCCGCAGCTTCTTCGTTACCAGACAAATGGATCGTCAGCTTCGCGGGCAGGTCGTCGACGGGCTGTTCCTGCCCATTCTCGAACTCCTGGTGCGCTCCCATCACACCATCCTGGGGTTTCGCTATGTTCGGCTGGACGATGCCGGACAGATCGTCGAGCGGCCCGCCGGCTACAAGGCGCCCGGCAAGATCGGCAATAAGGGATTGGAGATCGATTTCCGCCGGGACGACGATCAGTCTGTCCACAAGCTGCTGTACTTCTCGGTGAACCTTTCCGACCAGCGTCTGCGGGAGAACCAGCCGTTCCTGGCCTTCCTCGCCAGCCTGAAAGGGACCGCGACGCTTCTCAAAGCGACGTCCTACATGGTCCACAAACCGGAATTCTCGATGATCCGCGAGCGGGTGCTCTCGGGGAGCGTCGCCGTGCTGCAGGACGATTCGGGTATCCCGTACCGCTTCTTCGCCGCGGCCCCGTGGACGGTGCAGTTGTACGGCGCCTACGTTCGTCCCTACGGCAGCTTCCGCTGGCTTCAGCAGGCCGATTTGCGAAAAGCCTATCTGTCGTCCGGACCGAAGCCTCTCACCTTCCGCATCGGCTATGGATACGGAAAGATCCCCTCCAACCTGTTGTTCGCCCGCAAACCGGCCTAGCTGAAGCCTGTGCCACCAACTGCCGCTAAATAACCGGTGGCACAGACCTTAGTCTGTGGTTCAGCATCCTGCTAGCCTAGTTACATCGTACAGATAGTCCCTCATAGAATACTGGCAGTTCGGTTGCACCGTGGGGCGGCCAATCTTGGCCGCAGCCGCCTCTCAGGCGGCTCTTGCTTTCACGGCGCGCCCCGTCGTGGTCGCAAAGGGCCGTAGTCGACCAGCGCGATATGGCGCTTTGGCCGCAACATCGATCTGTAAAGAAGTAACTGGATGATGTATTAGACTAGCAGGATGCTGAAAAAGGCTCTCACAGGCTGAAGCCTGTGCCACCAACTGCCGCTAAGTCATTGATAACCGGTGGCACAGACTTTAGTCTGTGGCCCGAATGAGCGATGTTTATGCACTTTTCAGCATCCTGCTGGAGATGGAGTCACCTGCATGAGCCTGATCTTCAACGCGTAAAGTGGGGGCCGCTCAGACACAAAAAAAGGCCGGACCGCAAGGGTCCGGCCTTTCCATCTCTGTCACTATTGCAGAACGTCGACAGTGACCGTAGTCGTGTGCGTGATGCCGCCGCCTTTGGCCGTTACCGTGACCACGTGGTTCCCGAGCGCAGCGCTCTTCCCCACCTTGACTGTCATGGTAGACTTCCCTGCGCCGGGTGCGGCTATGGAGCTAGGGCTAAAGCTTACGCTTTGGTTGCTGCCGCCTAAACCAACAGACAAGGCAATCGCCGCGTTGAAACCGCCGGAAACAGTGGTGGTGATCGTGGTGGTTCCGGAACTGCCCCGAACGACGCTAATCGTCGAGGGCGATGCGCCGACGGTGAAGTTTGGATTCGGGCCGGTCACGGTCAGCGAAACCTTGGTGGTTTCGGTGATGGAGCCGGATGTTCCCGTCACTGTAATGCTATACGTGCCGGCGACCGTGGATGAGGCTGCAGTCATCGTCATGGTCGAAGTTCCAGTGCCGGTAATCGAGGTTGGGTTGAACGTGACGGTCACGCCCGTAGGCTGGCCGCTCGCGGTCAAGGCAACGGCCGAATCGAAGCCGCCCGTCACCGTGCTGGTAATGGCGGACGTTCCCGAACTGCCCTGCGACACCGTCACCGAAGTGGGCGAGGCCGAAAGGGTGAAGCCAGGAGGCAGCGTGGTTCCGGTGAGTGCGTTGATCAGGCCGCTCCCGTTCGGACTGCCCCAGCCGCTCGCCAAATCGTAGCCGATGGTTGCCGAATAGCCGTTGCTGCCGCTGGTGATGTCGTGGAAAGCGGTGTCATAGCCCGATCCCAGGCCAATGGTGTAAAGGATCGGATTGATGAAGCCGAGCGTGGGGCTCAGAGCGGCGACTGCCTGTTCATTGGCGAGAGCCAGGTAACCGGCCCACATGGGCGCCGCAAAACTGGTTCCCCCATACTCGTTGGCGGTGCAGGCAGTCTGGTCGGCGCAAACATAAAACGTGAAGTTCGAGTTGGCCGAAACGTCCGGTGCGTTGCGATAGGTTTTGGAACATTTCGAACATCCGGCAGCCGTCGCCGTCTGCCAGGACGGGATCGCATACTTGTCGGGCGAAATGCCGCCGCCGCCGTCGACCCACACGGTTTCCGAACTCCAGGGACCGGCCGCGCTGCTTGTCACCAGGTCCGTCCCGCCTACCGACGTGATGTACACATCGTCGGCCGGGTAAACCGCGGAAGATGTAGTCCAGGCGCCGCTATCGCCGGCCGCCTGAAACAGATTCTGACCGTGCCCCGCGAACTCCTGGAAGTAAGGGTCGTCCGTGGCAGGGTCCGACGGGCTCCACGTCCAGGAAGAGCTCAATTGCGCGTTCAGCGGACTGGCCGTAGCCATCGCGTTGAAAATCGCGGCATCGCTGGACCCTACGTACATCACCAGGCTGGACAAACCCGGAGCCATGCCCAGCGCCTGAGTCATGTCCAAGGTCTGTTCGGTGTCGTCGCAATTAGCCGATGCGAAACAACTTGTGCTGGTCCCGTCCGTGGATAGGACAGTGACCGGGACAGCCAGTGTTTGATGCGCGTTCTTATAATAGGTGGCCAGGTCGGCTAAGTCGGTACCGACATACTCCAGCAATCCGAGCGTCTGGCCGGCGCCGGTGAGGGTTCCCCCGTAGTATGCCGCGCGCATGTCGCTGCCGCAAAATGAGGCCGACGGGCACGAACCGGTAGTGGCTTCGGGCGTCACTTCCGGACTCCTAACCACGAGTGCGGGACGCGGGATCGAATAGTTGTCCAGGCCCGCGATGTGCCACAGCCCCACCGACAGGTCCGGGGTGGGCTCCCGGTCCGGAGCGTAGAAGGTGCGGCTTTCGGTGGGGTGCTGGTACACGCCCATGGTCACATGAAAAGCCGTCTCAATACTCGCCACCTGCCCCTCGACATCCACGTTCAGGCGATTGCGGGAAGTTCCAACCACTGCGAATCCGTGTGTCTTGGCGAAGCTCACCACGGCATCATAATCTTCCTGGGTGGGACCAAATCTGCTGGTGAATTCTTCCACGGTGAGAAAATGGCGGTAAGACGGGCTGGAAGGATCGTAGAGCTCCTTCAAGAAGTTGTCTAACTCAGGCTGGTTGCGGTGCGGCAAAACAAGGACAAGGCGCATAGACTGGGTTGCGGGAAGGCGCCCGACGGACTTCGCCTGCCCATTGGCCACCACGTCGCGCACATGCCGCGTCGCCGGGGCCGGCGATGCGGCCTGGCAAACGACTGGCACAAGCGCGGCGATCGCTACCAAAGATCCACGTAATTTTCGATTCATGATTTCTCCTCTGTCCGGTACCGGGAAGTTTGCGCTTTCGGCGGTCGGCCGTCTGCGAAATCCCGGAGTCTGCTCCCTCGTTTTTGACCCAGACTCCGGTCAGTATAACACTAACCGCTTTCGCCGGAGCCTTTTGGTGCCTTTACTGGTACTGTTTACAATTTGCCGCGTCCCGTCATCCTTCCGGTTCACTGCGCCGGGACCTTGTAGCCCTGCCGTTCCATGTCATCCACGCTTGTGCCGCCGGAGCGTCCCTCCCACCAGTCGAGGGTCTTCTCGAAGGCCACGAAACCGGTGGGGCGGCGCAGGCGAAAGACCAGCTTTGCCCCGCGCTGTTTCGTCGCGGGCCACGTGGCAGTCACGGTGTGCGGCGTGCCAATGTCCGGCAGTTCGCTGGCGCCGCCGGAAATCGCCTCGCCGTCCGTGCCGCGCACCTCCCACTCGGCGCGATACCCGCGCAGCGTGTACGAGGGCAGCGTGTCCTCGCCCCGCCGCGCCACTACCGCCGTGAAACCGGAAGGTGGCCCGCCCGCGAATTGCCAGTGCAGATCCACCACCGCGGGCGAGTTCTCCTCTTTCCACACATAGAACGACGGATGGCGCTGCCGGTTCTCGTCGACGATGCCGATCTCCACCTCGCCGCCGGTCTCGCCCGGACGCAGATTCAGGTGCGACTTGTAATCCTGATAGCACCACAGGATCGCGCCGGCGATGAAATCGAAACGGCGGAAGATCTCCAGTTGAGTGGCAATGACGTGCCGCCGCAACACGTCGCCCGCCGCTTTGTCCGGCGCAAAAATGCCCGGCGCGCCGAACTCGGAAATCAGGAACATCTTGTCCGGATAGTCCCGGCCTGCCCGCTCCAGCGCCGGCGTCAGTCCCTCTTCCGCCCCGGAAAACGACCCGAAATACTCGTTCATCATCACGAAGTCGGCGACCGACGCGGCATTGATCTTCGCATCGGCGCCGCCCCCGATCCGGTCGTCGGCATACGAAACGTAGCGGTCCGGATCCAAGCCCTTCACCAGGCGGTACATCAGATCGAAGTAACGCCGCCCTCCCGGCGTGTTGGTCGCGCTTTCGTTGCAGACGCTCCAGGCGAATACCGCCGGATGATTCCATTGCTGCTCCACCATCTCCGTCATCATCTGTTTTGCAAGTGCCATCGCGTGGGCGTCCGTCATCTGCGCCTCGCTGAACTGCCACATGGGAATCTCGGGGATCAGCAGAATGCCGTTGCGGTCGGCGAAGTCCAGGATCACGGGGTGCTGCGGGTAGTGTACGGGCCGCGTCAGCGTGACTTGCAGTTCTTTCATTTCGCGGTAGTCGTGCAGCATGGTGCCGCGTGTTTCGGCGAGGCCCTCCCACGGCGAGTCCTCGTGACGCGCCATCCCGCTCAGGCGTACGCGCTCGCCGTTCAGATATAGATGGCGGTCGTGAATCTCAATCCTGCGGAAGCCGCAGTTGTCCTCGATGGCGCCGATGGCGGCGCCGCCGCCATTGAGCAGCGAGACGCGCATCCGGTAGACGTTGGGGAGATCGAGGTACCACAGCTTCACCGGCGTGGCGCGCATTTTGAGGATCGCGCTAGTCGAACCGGGCGCCACGGTCACGCTCTGTTCGGCTGTCTCAACGGGTGCGCCGCCGTCGGGCGGCAATAGCTCTATACGCACGCGCAGGCTGGCTGCGCCGGCGCCATGGTTTTCCAGCAGCACCTCATCGGCGATGTCGGCCGTCTGCCCCGCCAGCACGCTGCGCACATGCTGCCGCCGGATCAGAACGGGTTCGCTAACCGCCAGCCAAACATCGCGCACAATGCCGCCGTAGTGCCACCAGTCGTACCAAACCGTGTTGCCGCCGCGCAGCGCCATCGCATAGCCGGGGATAGTGGCGAAACCGGGCCGATTATCGATCTCCACGGCGATAAGGTTGGCGGTGCGGAGCTTCGGCCCGGCATCCACCCACCACTCTGTATGGCCGCCTTCGTGCGACCCGGCTTCCACGCCGTTGAGCCATACGCGGGCCTTGTAGAACGTGGCGCCGAAGTGCAGTTCCACGCGCTGATTAGCAGCGCCCGCAGGCAGTGTGAAGGTGCGGAAATACCACGCCACGCCTTCATAGTCGGCGTACTTGCCGATGTTCCACGTGTGCGGAACGGTCACCGCCTCGGCGGCCGGCGGAATGTTCGCGGTCCAGCCCTCGGCCACGCCCGTTCCGGCGCGATCGATGGCCATGCGCCACTCGCCATTCAGGTCGATGCGCTCGGCGGCGGATGCAGCGACAAGCATTGCCGGCAGCAGGACGATAGTTCGGATCACAAACTCAGTTTATATCCGAATTTGCACCCATTATCGCGCTCATTTATACTGTCCCCGGGAGGTTCTTCATGCACCTGCTCAAAGTCGCATTGATCCTTGCAGCGGTCGCCGCTACCGCCTATTCGCAAGCGCTCGACTGCAACGTCGAGGCAGCTACCTGGCGCCCATCGACTCCACCACCACGGCCAGTCCGGCCGCGCCAAGGCCGCGCTTCGCGCCGTGATGAGGTCTTGTGGGGCAGGTTGCCAACCTGCAGGCCGATTGTGAATCGGCCTTTCCGTCGACCTTCAACTTAACTGCCTCTCAGGCCGCCTGGGTTTTTATAGAAAACTATGCGGCGCGTCGCAGAAGTGCGCGCCACTCAGGGCCAAAACGGCTCGCGCACGACCAGCCCCCACCCCCCCAACCCCGCTTGCTATCATCCCAGGATGCGCACTCTAATCGCCCTTGCCCTCCTGGCTGCCGTGTCCGCCGCGTCCGCCGCCACCTGTGAAAGCCTCGCCGCCGCCGCCCTCCCCGATACCACCATCGCCACCGCCCAATCCATCCCCGCCGGCGCGTTCACCCCGCCCTACGGCAACGCCATCGACAAACTCCCCGCCTTCTGCCGCGTGGCCGGCCTCATCAAGCCCACCCCCGATTCCTACATCCGCTTCGAAGTCTGGCTGCCCGCCTCCAACTGGAACGGCAAATTCCTGGGCGTCGGCAACGGCGGATTCGCCGGCGCCATCGGCTTCTCCTCCATGGGCGCAAACCTCAAGCGCGGCTACGCCACCGCCGGCACCGATACCGGCCACGAAGCCGACGGCGAAGATGCAAGCTGGGCCTACCATCATCCCGAAAAGGTCAACGACTTCGGCTATCGCGCCCTGCACCTCACCACCGTCAACGCCAAGAGCCTCGTCCAGGCGTTCTACAGCCAACCCGCCCAGCACGCCTACTTCGACAGTTGTTCCGATGGCGGCCGCGAAGCCCTCATGGAAGCCCAGCGCTTTCCCGCCGATTATGACGGCATCCTCGCCGGCGCTCCCGCCAACTTCTGGACCCACATGCTGGCCGCCGGCGTCGATATCAGCCAGGCCATCTACACCGATCCCGCCGCCTACATCTCCAGCATCAAGTTCCCGGCCATCGCCGCCGCCGTCCTCGCCGCGTGCGATGCGCAGGACGGCGTCAAGGACGGCATCCTCAACGACCCTACCCGCTGTCGCTTCGACCCTTCCACGCTGCTCTGCAAGGATGTCGAGTCGCGCACCTGTCTCACCGCGCCGCAGGTCGCCTCTCTCAAGAAACTCTATGCCGGCGGACGCAACTCGCACCGCGATCCCTTCTTTCCCGGCTATGCGCCCGGCGCCGAAGACGGCCGCGGCGGCTGGGTTCCCTGGCTCATCGGCAATGGACCCGGCGGCAGCAGTAGCTCCGTCTATATGGAGAATTACTTCCGCTACATGGTCTTCGCAGATCCCACCTGGAATCCACTTACCGCCAACGTGGACACCGCCATCCAAACCGCTGACGAAAAGACCGCGCGCGCCCTCAACGCCACTGAAACCGATTTGCACGCCTTCCAGTCGCGCGGCGGAAAGCTAATCCTCTATCACGGCTGGAACGATCCGGCTATCTCGCCCGCGAATAGTATCAATTATTACAACGGTGTGCTCCACGCTATGGGCGCGCCCGCCGCGCAAAGCTTCGTGCGCCTCTACATGGTTCCCGGTTTGCAACATTGCATTGGCGGCCCCGGCCCCAACTCATTCGGCCAACTCGGCACCACCACTGCCAAAGGCCCGGAACATGGCATCTACGACGCCCTCGAACAGTGGGTCGAAGAGGGCGCGGCGCCGGACGCCATCGTCGCCACCAAATATGCCGATGACAGCGTCGCCAAAGGAGTCCGCATGACTCGCCCGCTCTGTCCCTATCCACAGATTGCGACTTATAAAGGAACGGGTGACTCCAGCGAATACACCACTTGGGACTGTAAGACACCCCGCTAGTGGGGCAGGATGGCATCCTGCGCGCCGATTGTCAATCGGCGCAACCCGCGCGCCGAAAACGATTAAAGTTACTTTATCCACCCCTCCCCGCGCAACTGCATCTGCTACACTCACGTCAGTGGACCCAGGGACACCACTAACCATGCCTATGAGCAAACCCAAATATCTTCTACTTACCGCAACTTTTTCCAGCCTGTTCGTGTTGCCAGCTCACGCGCAGGACCCGCCGACGCGCGTCGCGGACTTGAACTTTATTACGGGCAATGTTTCCATCCAGCCCGCCGGCGCCGACGATTGGTCGCCCGCCGTCGTGAACCGGCCCTTCACCACGGGTGACAACCTGTGGGCCGATACCGACTCGCGCGCCGAGTTGCATTTGAATAATGCGGTGCTGCGCCTCGGTCCCCAATCCAGCATGGGCTTTCTCAATCTGGACGACCACTTCGTGCAGATCCGCTTCACCCAGGGCGAGTTGGTCTTGCGCGCGCGCCATTTGGCCGACGGCGACAGCTTCGAAGTAGACACGCCCAACGCCGCCATCACCATCACGCGCGGTGGCGAGTATCGCTTCAATGCCGACCCGGATGCCGCGACTACCTGGGCGGTGGTCCGCCGCGGCCAGGCGGATGTCAATGGCGGCGGCCAGGACTTTACCCTGAACGCCGGCAATAGCGCGCAACTCTCGGGTACCGATCAACTCGCTTACGACGTACAGAATGCGCCGCAGCCCGATTGGTTTGAGGCGTGGGCCGAAGATCGCGACGCCCACGAGGCCCGCAGCCAGTCCGCCCACTATCTGCCGCCCGGCGTAATCGGCTACCAGGAACTGGATAGCTACGGCACGTGGCGCGACACGCCCGGCTATGGCCCAGTCTGGTATCCCACCGTGGATACGGGATGGGCGCCATACCGCGACGGCCATTGGGCCTGGATCGAGCCGTGGGGCTGGAGTTGGGTCGACGATGCCCCCTGGGGCTTCGCGCCCGCCCATTATGGCCGCTGGGCCTTCGTCAACGGAGGTTGGGGCTGGATTCCCGGACCGCTGGCCGTCGGCAGGGCCGGACCCGCGGTGATGACCCCCGTCTACGCGCCGGCCCTGGTCGCGTTCATCGGTGGCGGCGGTTGGGGCGCGTCGCTTTCCTTCGGTGGTCCCGCCGTGGGCTGGGTCCCGCTGGGACCGGGCGAGGTCTACGCCCCCGCCTATCACATGAGCGCGGCTTACTTCCGCACCGTGAATGTGTCCAGCACCACCATCGTCAATACAGTGAACATTACTAATGTCTATAACAACGTATATGTGAATAAGAATGTCGCTAATGTCACTGTCAACCAACACTTCGCCAATATGACTGCGCCCAATGCAGTCACTGCCATGCCGCAGAATGCCTTTGCCAGCGGACGGCCCGTGAAACAAATGGGCGCGTCCGTTCCCAAGAATCAGGTGGGGCAGATCCAAAACGCCACCATGACCGTGGCGCCATCGGTGGCGCCGGTCAGGCAGGCCCTCGCGCCCACGGCCGGTGCTGCACCTGCGCCGCGGCCCCCCGCCCGCGCCCTCAGTGCGCCGGCTGTGGCCAAGGTGGCGCCCCCGCCGCCGCCGGTTCCCTTCGCCGCCAAGCAGGCCGCCTTGCAGCAGAACGCCGGTAAGCCGCTAAACATTCCGGCCATTCGCCAGGCCATGCCGCCCGCGCGCGCGGCGGTGACTGCGCCAACCGTGCGCGTTGCGCCTCCCGCCCGGCAGGTCGTGCCTCCGGTCCGCGCTACTCAAGCCGCGCCGCCCACCCCGCCGGCCCCCCACCAGCCGAACACGCCCGCGACACCCGCCTACCGGCCCCCGGTCCAGCCCGCCCCGCAGAGCACTCCGCGTCCGGCGCAGCCGCCGCCGCCCGTAACGCCCGCAAACCGGCCGCCCACCGCCACGCCCCCGGCGCAACCCGCGCCGCAGACCACTCCGCGTCCGGTGCAACCGAACACGCCCGCGACGCCCGCATACCGGCCGCCAGCCGCCACGCCCCCGGCCCAGCCGGCGCCACAGACCAATCCGCGTCCGGTGCAGCCTCCGCCGCCCGTAACGCCCGCATACCGGCCGCCAGCCGCCACGCCCCCAGCCCAGCCTGCGCCACAGGCCACTCCGCGTCCGGCGCAGCCGCCACCGCAGTCGCAGCAAAAGCCGCCGGCCAAACCGACGCAAAAGCCCAAGAAAGACACCGAAAAGCCGAAGGAGTGAAGCCCGCAGAGGCCCCGGAAACCCGAATTCCGGGGCCTCCGCCATTCTGACTTCTGACTTCTGTCTTCCGCCTTCTGCCTTCCGCATTACTATCGTTAGTTATAATTGTTAGCCCAACGAATCCGGCCTACTATAAATTAACTGCCATGAACGAACTGCGATATTATCTGGAAGCCCTGCTGGATCACCAATGTGTCTCAAGCACCGGTGAGTGCCGGGAATGCCGGAGTCTCCAGCGAATCTACCAGTTCATGCGGGCCGAACTCTTCTCCACCGTGATCTACACGGAGACGCCTCTGGATCCGCGCCATCCAGCCCAGGCCCCATCGCACCCCGTCAATCGAGCGGCCGCGGGCCCTCAGCCTCCGCGGGCAGCCTAAGGTCTTGGGGGAGATTCCCGAACTCAAGGTTCCCGTCGTCAATCGCGCGGTCTTCCAAAAAGCGTTCCGCGTCCAAAGCTCGCGCGGGTCTCAAAGCTGTCGGTGCAGTTAAGAGGATGTGGTCAAGGCCAAGCCGCCGGATCTGCCGGAAGGCGTCGTGCTTCAACCGGGACGGCAAGATCCTCCCACCCTTAGAGGTTATACTCGATGCGATGGGCGGGGTGGGTAATCGTCTGTATTCCCTGTCTCATCATCTGTAGGACCTGTTCCTTCTGGTTTTCCGGAGTACCCGTTACCCAGGGCATCCCTGCTATTCGGGGTGGATCGATCTTCACCCACATACGCAGGTCGATGGTGGTGAGCGGTTTCTTATAGTCGCATCCGGTGAGGTTGACCTGGCGCTTGACACGTTCGAACGCGAGGGCCAGGTTTTTGAAGGTCTCGGTGTACTCCGCACGGGACGCCGGTATCTTTACCCCGTAGTTCGTAGCCGTCTAGCGACACCCGTGCCTACTTTTTCACCCTTCTCCTGGGCCTCCTCGGCAGCTTGGACGTCTTGGACCGCGGACCGCTCGAGCTCCTTGAGTTCCGCTCGCTTGCCGAGAAAGTCTTTGAACGCGGCATTCAGATTCCTCACTTCGCACGCCACGTCCGCCTGCTTGCCAAGGCCGATAAGTCTAAGCGGCACTTCGAAGTCGTCGAACAACTCGTCCGGGTCGTCTGCCCGAATGGTGCGGAGCGGCCCTTCGACGATGTTCCATCCGGTCCACAGAAGGTTGGCGCTGAGCGAATTGCAAACATCGCGGGAGAGGGGTTTGGCGCGTTCCTCGATGACGGGTATCTTGCGGTCGCTGTGCGCCGCTGCCACCCACATTGCCAACTCCTGCGGATCTGGGTACCCGAGCAATTCCAGCCAGGTTGTGAGGCAGGCCAATGCGGACCCCGCGTCGGTCTGTCGCCAGTCACCGGGCTTGTTTTGTATCGGGTCGGCGGAGCCCACCAACTTACTCCATGTCGTCCAAATGTTGTTGTACGGAATCAAGTGGTGGAACGTGGTGTCCGGCGACACGCCTCCTTCGACGGGCGTGCCCTGCGCCGTCTTTTTCCAATCCTCCCGGTCGTTATTTGTCCGTTTATTATCGGCTTTGCCCGATTCACCTACAGACATGGCGCTTCCCTCTTGTAGTTTCCTGGATTGTCATGCAGCATATCGCAAATTCCCAAGCCCTGATATCCTCCGAAGTGTATTTTTTCCCCCGGCCCTCGCCCGCTTCGAACGCCGGTCCGGCGGGCGAGCCGGGGGGGCACGGCGCGTGCCAGGCTGCGGGTCAGGGACCCGCCTCACGTGAATCGCTTGTGATCCGAAACTGTCACTGTATCAGGCGAAACTCACCAGTTGACCCGCGGCGGGCGATCTGCATCTCCGTTTCGCGGATCAACTGCGGCCACAGCGCGTCCGGTTCGGAATCGAACACCGCCTTGGCGCTCCCCGGGAAAATGTACCACGCGCCCAGATCCAATTCGTGCTGCAACTGCGGCGCCGTCCATCCCGAGTACCCTAGATAGACGTGTACCGAATCGGCGTCCGTCGCGGAGGCGAATGTCTTTTCGAGGCCCTCCTTGGTCGAAACCAGAAAGACGTCCCCCAACACCCGCTTGGCGTCGCCGGGCGCACGGCGCGAACGCACCAGCGCCAGCACGTCGCTCCTCTCCACCGGGCCGCCTGCATAGACCGGGTCCGGCCGGTCTTTGGCGCCGGCCAGCCCGTCCAATACGCGCGAAATCGGAACCTTCGAACGGCGATTGAGAATCAGCCCAAGCACGCCGTCTGCGTCGTATTGAACCAGCAGAACAACCGTCTTGGCGAAGTTAGGATCGGGCAGGTCCGGGCTCGCCACCAGCAACTTCCCGGCGGCGAGGTCCGCCGGCCGGGTGGATTGCGCCCCCGCCAACCGCACGCCGGCTTCCAGGCACAACACCATCGCCGCGGTGCCCATCCATCGCATGCCTTCCATTCTACGCGGGTGCGCGACATAAAAGTGGAGATTCCGGCAACGCCACTTGAGCCGCCGGATCACGGCACCTCAGGGTTATCGGCGTTCATCGGCGTTCATCAGCGGCCAGATGTTTTTTTCCCGGTCCAACGAGAATACGAAAACCCCTTATGGGCCGCCGATGAACGCCGATGAACGCCGATAAAAACGAGCTAGACGCAATACTGTTCACTTTGGTGGGGCAGACCATCGCACTTCGTGGTCTGCCGCCTTCGGGGAGCGCTGGCAGACGACATAAAACGATCGTCTGCCTCACCGAAACATCTTTAAGTGAACAGCATTGGAGCTAGACGGAAGTTTTCCTGAGTGGACGAAGTGATCTTGCGGCTTTCTCTGAGTTTTCCCCGCCTACGCCGCCTACGCCTAACCGGCCGGATTCGACGTCCCCTGACCTTATAATGAAACTATGTCCCGCTCACCGGCGACTGCCGCGGCTGCGGTCGAGCGATTCTTTCAATTCGCCCTGTGGGGACTGGTGGTCAGCGGCTATCTGGCCGTGGCTGGCTCCGGTTACCTGGATGCGCCCACCGTGATCCTCACCGGCGCCGGACTGCTGTTGCGCGCGCTGCTGATCTCCGGCGCGTTGCGCTTCTATATTTCGCCGAAGCTGGTAGTGGCGCTCACGCTCGCCTATGTGGGATTCTTCCCGCTGGATTACTTCTTCCTTTCCCGCGCATTCATCCAAGCTACCGTGCACCTGGTGTTCTTCCTGGCGGTGATCCAGATCCTGACCTCGCGCACCAATCGCGATTACTTCTTCATGGGTATGATCGCGTTTCTGGAACTGCTGGCCGCCGCCATCCTTTCCTCCAATTCGAACTTCTTCCTCTTCCTGGCGCTGTATCTTTTGTTCGCCATGGCCGCCTTCACCAGCGCCGAGATCCGCCGCTCCATGCAGAAGCGGGTGACCGTGGCGCGCAGCGGATTGCGTAGCTTCCACCCGCGCCTGGCGGCGCTCACCGCCGTCGTCACCATAGGCATTCTGGGGCTTACCGCGGGGCTCTTCTTCATGCTGCCGCGCACCGCCGATGCGGCCCTTCGGCGGCTGGTCTCCCGGCGCTTCTACCTGCCGGGATTCTCCAACCAGGTCACGCTGGGCGAGATTGGGGAAATCAAGGCCACCTCCCGCCCCGTGATGCACGTGCGCTTCGCCGATAGCCACGCTCCCGCCAACCTGAAATGGCGCGGAGCGACATTGAGCGATTTCAACGGCCACGCATGGTTCGAACCTTTCGGCGAACCGCGCTGGATTCCGGCCGTCCCCAAAGGCGTCTTTCAGCTTGCCGACAATCGGCAGCGCAGGCGCCTGCCGCGCAGCGTCAACTACCGCGTCAGCTTGAACGGCATCGATTCGGATGTTCTCTTCTTCGCTGGCCGCCCCGAGTTCGTGTACCTGAAGCAACCCATGATCACGGCCCGTGACGACGGCAGCTACCGGCTGGGGCGCCCGCCTGTCGACGGCTTCTTCTACGAGGTTTACGGCTGGCTGGGCGATACCGGAGCTGCCGACGACTTTCTGGGTAAGCGCGAACGGAAAGAATATCTGAGCCTGCCGCAGCTCGATCCGCGCATTCCGGAACTGGCGCGCAACGCCGTGCTTGGTCTCGATAACGATGCCGACCGTGCCGCCGCCGTAGCCCGGTACCTGCGCGGCGCCTACGGCTACACGCTCGAACTGCCTTCTCACGAGGTCGCCGACCCGCTGGCCCACTTCCTGTTCGTCCGCAAGAAAGGCCACTGCGAGTATTTCGCCTCGGCCATGGCGGTGATGCTGCGCACGCTGGGCATTCCGTCGCGTCTGGTCACCGGCTTCCAGAGTGGCATATTCAATCCGTTGACGGGGCTGTATGTAATCCGCGCGTCCGATGCGCACAGTTGGGTCGAGGCATGGCTGCCCGGCCGCGGCTGGGTGACATTTGATCCGACGCCGCCCGATCCCTCGCCCGGCGCCAACGCGCTGCTCGTCAAGCTGGCGCTCTATGCCGACGCGATCGAGACGTTCTGGCAGGAGTGGGTGGTCAGCTACGACCTGGGCCATCAGGCCACCCTGGCCGATCGTATGGAACAGGCCGGCCGGCGCGTCAGTCTGCGATGGCTCGATCGCATGTTCGAGATGGGGGATAACTGGCCATCCACGCGATCCTGGCTGGTGCACACTGGCCTGTGGTGGCTGCTGGCGCTGGCTGGCGGAGTCGTCGGCACGTGGCTGGCGCCCAAGCTCTGGAAGGCGTGGCGCGTGCGGCTGGGAGTGCGCCGGCTGCGGCGCGGGCAGGGGAGCGTCGCCGATGCCACGCTGCTCTATCGGCGCATGCTGAAGCTATTGCGGCGGCGCGGCTATGAGAAGCCCGCCTGGTTCACCCCTTACGAATTCGCCTGCTCCCTGCCGCCTTCGGAAATGGGGATGCTGGTGCTGCAATTCACTTCCGCCTATAACGCCCTCCGCTTCGGCGGGCAAGCCGATGCGGCCCCGCAGCTCTCCGCACTCCTCGACGACCTGGAAAAAGAGCGCCGGTAAAGTGGGGCAGGCTCTCAGCCTGCGGCGGCCTCTCAGGCCGCCCCAGGCGCACGTATAACTTCAGACATTATCTCCGAAGAATAAAGTTGCGGTCTCGGAATCTGGTGTTATACTGGCGAAAGTCTGAGTCCAAGAGTTGGGAGTATTGGGTCCGCTTGCCGATACCGGACAAATCCAAAAGAAGGAAATCATGATGCGAAAACTAAATACATCTTTCTTGCTGGCGATCGCCGCGCTTGCGCCGATCGGGAGCGTCCTTTGCCAGGCGCAGGCGCAGTCGCTGCCTTCGTTGACGCATCACGTGCGCGATGCAGTCGCCAATGGGCAGGCCCAGCGCATCGGGCAGTTGCCCCTGAACCAGACCATGCGCCTGGACGTTGTTCTGAAATTGCGCGATCAGGCGGCACTGGATTCATTTCTGAAGGAACTCTACGATCCTGCCAGCCTCTCCTACCGGCATTTTCTCACCCCGCCCGAGTTCACCGAACGGTTTGGACCCAGCCAGGCAGACTATGACGCCGTGGTTCGCTTTGCGCAAGCCAATGGCTTCGCGGTCGTCGGCGGCACGCGCGATGGCATGGAAGTGCAGATCGAGGGCCCCGTTTCGGCCATCCAGACCGCGTTCCATGTAACCATGAGCACCTACCAGCACCCCACCGAGAGCCGCACTTTTTACGCGCCGGACCGCGAGCCCACCACGGACCTGCCCTTCCCGCTTTGGCACGTCTCCGGTTTGGACGACTACTCCATCCCGCATCCCATGTTCGTCAAGAAGAGCGATTACGCGAAGGCCCATGGCATGGCGGTGGAGGGCGTGGTGCCCTATGCCACTACCGGCTCCGGCCCTTCCGCCTCCTTTTTGGGCAGCGACATGCGCGCCGCCTACTACGGCGGAACCGCCCTCAACGGCGCCGGCCAGAACCTCGGACTGTTCGAGTATTTAGGCACCGACTTGACCGACTTGACCACCTATTACACGAACGTCGGTCAAACCAACAATGTGCCGATCACGCTGCTCTCCACCGACGGGACCAGTACATCCTGCGTGGATTCGAGAGCCGGCGGCAAATGCGACGACACCGAACAGACCCTCGACATGACCCAGGCGCTCGGCATGGCTCCGGGGCTGGCCAGCCTGGTGATGTACGTCGGGTCCACCGATACCGCCATCATCAGCGCCATGACCACGCACAACCCGCTGCCCACCACCATTGGCTGTTCGTGGGGCTGGACACCGGCGGATCCCACCACGCTCGACCCCTACTTCCAGAGGATGTCGGTTCAAGGCCAGAACTTCTTTGCGGCTTCCGGCGACTCTTCTACCTGGTCGGCGAGCAATGAGGCCTGGCCCGCGGACGATGCGAATGTCGTTTCCGTCGGCGGCACAGACTTGATCACCGCCAGCGCGGCCGGCCCCTGGAAGTCGGAAACCGCCTGGTCCGACAGCGGCGGCGGCATATCTCCGGACGGAATCGCAATTCCCGCCTGGCAGCAACTCGCCGGCGTGATCAACTCCAGCAACAAGGGTTCCACGACCCTGCGCAACGGCCCGGACGTGTCGGCAAACGCGAACTTCACATTTTATGTCTGCGCCGACCAAACCACCTGCACGGCAAACGATTACGGCGGCACCAGCTTCGCCGCGCCTATGTGGGCCGGCTACATTGCCCTGGTCAACCAGCAGTTGGCTTCCAAAGGCGAATCGCCCATCGGCTTCATCAACCCCACCATCTACGCCCAGAATGTGACGTCCGCCTATGCCACGGACTTCCACGATATTACCAGTGGTACATCCGGCAGCTTTTCGGCTGTGGTCGGTTACGATCTGGTGACCGGCTGGGGCAGCCCCAACGGGACCGGGCTGATCAACGCACTTGCCGGGTCGGTGGCTCCTGGCTTCAGTCTTTCCGCCTCACCCACTTCGGTCTCCGTGGTGCAGGGTAGCTCGGGAACCTCCACCATCACCAGTACGGTGACGGGCGGCTTCGATTCTGCCGTTGCCTTAACTGCGAGCGGCCAGCCAACGGGCGTGACCATCGGGTTCATCCCAACCTCGATCACCGGGACTGGAACTTCGACCATGACGATGACCGTGGCCTCATCCACAGTCACCGGCACGTATCCCATTACGGTGACCGGAACCTCCGGCAGCACCACCGAAACCACCACGGTTTCGCTTACCGTGACCAACCCGGCGACTCCTGCCTTCACCATCTCCGCCTCGCCCACCTCGGTCTCCGTGGTACAGGGTAACAGCGGCACTTCTACGATCACCACTGCCGTATCCGGCGGCTTTAATTCGGCGATTGGCTTGACCGCGGGCGGCCAGCCGACAGGCGTGACCGTCAGCTTCAATCCCACGTCCATCGCTGCGCCGGGCTCCGGCACGTCCACGATGACCATGACAGTGGCGTCCACAACTGCGACCGGCACTTATACGATCACCGTCACCGGTACGGGCGGCGGACTTACGCACACGGCCACCGTATCGCTCACGGTGACCGCGCCGGCCAGTGGTAACTTCACTATCTCCGTCTCGCCCACGTCGGGATACTTGTATCGGGGCCAAAGCGGCTATGCCGTCGTCACTACGACTGTCTCCGGCGGCTTTGACTCGGCCATTGCCTTGTCCGCGACGGGCCAGCCGACGGGCGTCACCGTCAGCTTCAGCCCTGCCTCCATCGCCGCGCCGGGTTCCGGCACGTCCGAGATGCTCCTGACCGTGTCCAGGACAGCCGCGTACGGCACCTACCCGATCACCATCAAGGGCACCGGCGGAGGCCTTACCCATACCACCGTCCTCAGTTTCGAGGTCGCACCCCGGTAACTCGTGGGTAACTCGTGGGGCAGCGGCCTCTCAGGCCGCCTCTTTTGTGCTGCTGCCTGACCGTGGGGCAGACCATCGTACTTTGTGGTCTGCCGCCTTCGGGGAGCGTGGGCAGGCGATATAAGACGATCGTCTGCCCCATCGAAACATCGCTCAGTGAACAACATTGGTGCTAGAAGCTATCGCGCTTCTCAGCGTGCAGCATCACGATGGGCGCAGGTGCCGCGCAGGACTGACTCCGCGGCGCCGTAACTGCGCATATCGACGTGCATCTCGAATGTTTGCGACGCCAGCTATCGCACCTCGATCGCGAAACCGGCGGCGCGCGCAGCGCCAGCCTGCTCAAAAGCGATGCCACTTCCGAGCGTGGTGTCAAACGCGCAACTGATGCGGCGTTCGATATGGTCCGCGTGAACCCTTCGAACAGACGGTTGACGTGTCCGCGAACGGCGCGGGGCGGCGGCGCGACCATCGGCATTGAAGAAATCGACGCCGAAGCCTGAAACTGGAAACGCTGTGTATTTGCCACCCCCCGGGGGACCGGTGACAATGAATATTCTCGCGCGGCATCAGCCGTCAAAGTCGCGGTCGGCGCCTTCCCGCATGTCCTCGGGCACGTCGGTGCGAATCCGCGTGCCGTCGTGACGCGCAATACTCAGACACTCCAACTCCTCTGCCGCCGCCTTGACGCGCTCGCCGGCAGCCTGCAGGTGTGGATCGACCGTAGCCACGATTTGATGCTACTCCGCCCGCGGAGTCCATGGATAGTCGCCAATGCTACCCTGACTACCGAGCCGCGACCGTCAGGGAGCGGTTTCCCTCAACCGGAGTCTCCAAAAACCGTTAAGTACTTCAATGCCATGCGCTGGTAGCCGGGCGTAACTTACGATTACTTGTCATAATAGAGCAATGGCTGAACGCGTCGTCATGGAGCGCTTGGTCCGAGGCCAAGCGCCTGGACGGGACTTCGATGTGCAATTCTGGCAGGCGCTCGGACCGAGCCGAATCCTGGAGGCTGCGTGGGATCTGGTGGTGACGGCAGCGTCGGCAAAGGGTGTTCATGAAGATCAGCTCCGATTACAAAGATCTGTTGAGCATTTTCAACGCGGCCGGCGTGCGCTACCTGATCGTCGGCGGATACGCCGTGATGATCCACACGGAGCCGCGCTACACCAAAGATCTTGACATCTGGATCGACCGGGCTCCTACCAATGCGCAGGCGCTGTTCCAGGCTTTGGCTCGGTTCGGCGCTCCGCTTAAAGATCTCCAGCCAGCCGACTTCACCGAGCCGCAGGTGTTCTACCAGATCGGCATGGAGCCGGTTCGCATCGATATCATGACCTCCGTTTCCGGGCTGGAATTTGAATCCGCTTGGGAACGCAAGTTGATCGTGGACTTCGATGGCGAGTCCGCTGGGGTGCTCTCGCGGGAAGATCTGCTGTCATCCAAGAACGCGGCTGACAGGCTGCGGGACCGCAAGCACATTCGAAGGCTGCAAAAACCGCGCAAGCTGAAATAAACGCCTGAGGCGGCCCTGGCATTGGCCCGCCCGCACCAGGGACTTGACATTCCTCTAGAGTAGCGCCGCGGTGAGCCAAGCCGGCGTCCGGTCGGCGCGATAGATGATTTCACCCTTCTCGGCCTGCAGCATCACGGCAGGCGCTGCTCCAAAATGGCTGTTGTCGTACACGTGGATGAAGTCCATTTCGCAGATGGCGCGGCCAAGGTTGGCGAGGCTCGAATCGTAGATGTCGCGCAGGATTGACTCCGGGGCGCTGTGACCGCCCATGTCGGCCCGCATCTTGATTCTTTCCAGGTGCTTTTCGAACGTTTGCAAGGCCAGATATCGCATCTCGATCGCGAAACCGGCAATGTGCGCGGCGGCAGCCTGCTCAAAAGTAATGCCGCTTCGCAGGGTGGTCTCAAATGCGCAACTGACGCGGCGTTCGATGTGATCTTCGACGAACGCTTCGAACAGACGGCTGACTTGTCCGCGGATGGCGCGCGGGATGTTCAGGTAAGATCCCTGGTTCAGGGCGGCGCGATCATCGGCATTGAAGAAATCGACGCCGAAACCCGAAACTGGAAACGCTGTGGATTTGCCACTCCCCCGGGGGACCGGCCAATGAACACTCTGGGCGGCATCAGCCGCCAAAGTCGCGGTCGGCACCTTCCCGCATGTCCTCGGGCACGTCAGTGCGAATTCGCGTGCCGTCGTGACGGGCGATACCCTGTCGCTGTAGTTCGTCTGCAGCCGCCCTAACGCGCTCGCCGGCAGCATGCAGGTGTGGATCGACCTTAGGCATCTTCAACTGCGGAGTTTCGATTGTGGCCACGCGTTCATTCTACTCCGCCCGCGAGATCGACGGGCTCAAGCAACGCCATGCGTCGATCCGGCCACGCCCGCGCTGCTCCGCGAGCCGGGGCTGACCGGACATTTTGGCTGGATCTCCTCCACCCGGCCTCCAGCGCGATCTGCCGCCGAACCAGCAGAAGGCTAATGCGGCGACACGCCCCGTTTGCCTGCTGCGGACCTGGGCAGTGTGCGTTACGAAGGCACATCGACGAGGGCCGATTTGACCGCCCGCCCTGCCAGCCACTAAAACGATCCGGGCTGCGTCCGCCCGGCCCGTTGACTGTATATACAATTGCTGTATATACTAAAGCCGTGCTGGACCAACTCGATGGTTTCGATTGGGACGCTGCCAACGTGGATCACATCATGCGTCACGCCGTCACGCCGTTCGAGGTTAAAAGGCGAGAAACGCTGGAAGCTTTTCGGCGAGACCGGAATCGGCCGCTACTTGGTCGCCGTGTTTACCATCCGCCGGAAGCGATTTCGGACGGTGACCGCTTACGAGATGAATGCCGCTGAGAGGAACAAGTATGGCTCGCAAATTGGCTGATACAGGAAAAACCAAGTCCGAGGCCGCCGAAGCCGGCTGGTACACCACCCCGGAAGGGCGCCGCCAGACACGCCGCGAGTTTGCCCGCGCCGTCAAAGAGGGCACTCTGATGCGTTCGCGCGGGTCGAGAATTTCGAAGACAGATCCGAAGGTGATTGAGAAGCTCATGGAGCAGGCCAAGCGGAATGCTACCCGCCCCATCTCGATTCGCGTCCCGATCGCCGACCTCGAACGCGCCCAGCGCATCGCAGCGGCGGTCGGCGTGGGCTACCAGACCGTGCTCAAGGAAGCCATCCGCCTCGGCCTGAGAGAGCGGGGCTGAGAGCCCCGCGCAGGCCGAGGGCCTGCCCCACCCCCTACTGCATGGCGTAAGA
>JBEKPZ010000037.1:0-39853 GCA_049520215.1 Bryobacteraceae bacterium
ACGAAGGTCGCGTCGCGCGTTTTCTTGGTCCACCGGGCAATCTCATCGAGGGCGGTATCCCACGAAATGTCTTCCCAATCCGTACCGCCTGGCCGCCGCACTTGCGGCTTCATGAGACGGCGTGGATTCAAGATGTCCTGTTCGAGCGACGATCCCTTGGGGCACAACGTCCCGCGGTTGGTGGGATGATCGGGATCGCCCTCCACATGGACTACTTGCGGCGTGACGTTCTTGGCGCGGTCGCCGATCGTATAGATCAGCACTCCGCAGCCCACCGCGCAATAGGGGCAGGTGGAACGCGTTTCGGTGGCGCGCGCGATCTTCAACTCCTTGAGTTGCGCGTATGCCGGCTGAAGGTCGAAGCCGAAGATGGTGGCAGCAGCGCCGCCGATACCGGCGATCTTGAGGAACTCTCGACGATTCGTCGCCACAGGACCCTCCTTAACGACCGGTACGGCTTCGAGAATCTCGTACCGCGTTCGTCTGTGTTGGCACGTGCGATGCCAACAATGGCGACAGCGTATCACGACTTGCCGGGGTTCGCAAGCGGTAGTGGGGTCATTTCTCCACGCCACGACCACGACCCCTCTACCCGCAAGTGGAGCGGGAAGGGTCCGGCCGGCACGCCGTTGGGCCTGCTCGGTTTCCGTCCGGATGTCGGCCACTCGGAGGTTATCATTTACCTGCCAGGACCGTCGACGTCGAGCGCCAACTTATCGAGCCGCGACCGTGAGGGAGCGGGTTCCGTCTACTCCTGCAAGACGTGCCGCAGTTCCTCGGGCCGGAAACAGTGCGCAAACGCGGTCTCGCGCAGGATGCGGCCGGCCCGCACCAGTTCGGCCAGAGATTGTTCCATGGTCATCATGCCCTCCGCGCGGCCGATGGTGAGCTGGCTCCGGAGTTGGTGGTCGTCGCCCTTGCGGATCAGGTTGCGCACGGCGTCGGTGGCCATCATGATTTCCAGCGCGGGATAGCGGTTGATGCCATCCACCGCCGGCACCAGTTGTTGCGCGACCACGGCCAGCAGGGCCAGCGACATTTGCTGCCGCATCTGCCCCTGGTGCGCCGCGGGGAACGAATCCAGGATGCGGGAGACCGACTGCGCCGCGTCGTTGGTATGCAGCGTGGAAAAAACCAGGTGCCCGGTTTCCGCCGCCGTCAGCACCGTGGCCATGGTCTCCGGGTCCCGCATTTCGCCCACCAGGATCACGTCCGGAGTCTGCCGCAGGATGCTGCGCAACGAGTGGACGAAGTCGGGCGTATCGTGGCCGACTTCGATTTGCTCCACGATCGAGCTGCGGTTCACGTGCTGGTATTCGACGGGATCCTCGATCGTCACGATGTGGACGCGGCGGCGCGTGTTGATCAGATCGATCAGGGCCGCCAGCGTGGAGCTCTTTCCGCAGCCGGTGGCGCCAGTGACCAGCACCAGGCCCTGGCGCCGTTCGGCGACGCGCGCGAGGGCGGCCGGCAGGTGCAGCGAGTCGAGAGTTGGAATGCGCGCCGGCAACAGGCGGATGCTGGCCGCCAGGGTGCCGCGCTGGTGGTGGATGTTGGCGCGGAAGCGGCCGACGGGTTCGCGCACGAAGCAAAAATCCACCGACTTCTTCTTTTGCAGCTCGTCGTACTGGCGGGAATCCAGCAGCGGCAGCACGAAATTGCGCACGTCGTCGGGATCGAGCGGCGGTCCGGCGGCGGGCGCCAGCACGCCGTTTACGCGCAAAGCCACCGGAGTCCCGGCGATCAGCAACAGGTCGGAGGCGTTCTGGCGGCCGGCGAAAGCCAGCAGTTGATCGAGCGATCCGGCGTTTTGCGGAGGACGCGCCGGAGACGGTTTATCGGCGGGACGCGCACCCGGTGCGGCGCGGTTCAACTCCTCGACGATGCGGCTGAGATCCTGGTCGTAGCCCGCCACGGTTCAGACCTTCTTCTCAGACCTTGGTTTCCGTGGGTGGTGCCGGCTCGACCCGCTCCACAACGATAGTGAAGTCCGCCAGGTGCGCGGCGATGGCGCCCACGGCCGCCAGCACAGGAGCAGCCACCGCGCCGATGGCGGCCACCGTCAGCGGGATTTCCATGAAGGTGTGGCCGTGGCCATCCCGGATGATGATGCGGCGAATGTTGCCCGCGTGAATCATCTCCCGGACCTTGTCGACCAGCTCTTTGCCCAGGACCTTGAACTCTTCCAGAGTGACTTTAAAGTTTTCCATAGCGGTTGTCCTTCAGTTTATCAAGAACATGGAGGGCGGACTTTAGTCCGCGCGGGGCTTAAGCCCCGCCCGCGTTTCACCGCTGTATCCGCGCCGACCCGCCCCTGGCGAACGCCCACACTTGGTCGAGCGTGGCCATCGTCGTGTCGCCGGGGAACGTAGTCAGCAGCGCGCCGTGCGCCCAGCCCAGCTTGATGGCCTCCTCCGGCGCCTCGCCGCTCATCAGTCCGTAGAAAAATCCGGCCGCGAATCCGTCTCCGCCCCCGACCCGGTCCAGCACGTCCAGTTGGCACGTCGGCGACACATAAGTCTGCCCGCCGATCCACGCCACCGCGCCCCAACTGTGGCGATTGGTCGAATGCACTTCGCGCAGCGTAGTGGCCACAATCTTGATCTGCGGATGCCGCGCCACCACGCGGTCGATCATGCCGAAGAAGGCGCTGGGGTCCAGCTTGGACTTGGCGGCCACCTCCGGGCCCGGTATGCCCAAGCCCATCTGCAGATCTTCTTCGTTGCCCACCAGCACGTCCACGTTCTCCACGATGCGGCGGATCACCTCCACGGCGCGCGCGTGCCCGCCGGAGATGTTCCACAGCTTCGCGCGGTAATTCAGATCGAACGACACCACCGCGCCCGCGGCCTTGGCGGCGCGCATGCCCTCGATGATCACTTCGGGCGTGGTCTGCGACAGCGCGGCGAAGATGCCGCCGCTGTGGAACCAGCGTACGCCCGTGCCGAAGATGGCGCTCCAATCGAAATCGCCCGGCTTGAGCAACGCGGCCGCCTCGTTGGCGCGGTTGTAAAAGACCACCGGCGCGCGGATACCGAACCCGCGGTCGCTATAGACCGCCGCCATGTTGGGGCCGGTGGCGCCGTCGTGCTGGAAGTGCTTGTAAAACGGCTTGACCCCCATGGCTCTCACGCGCTCGGCGATCAGCGCGCCGACCGGATAATCGACCATGGCGCTGGCAAGGCCGGTGGCCATGCCAAAGCAGTCCGCCAGGTTCGCGGCGCAATTGAATTCGCCGCCGCTGACGTGGATCTGGCACTTGGTGGCCTTGCGGAACGGGATGACGCCCGGGTCGAAACGGTGGATCAAAGCGCCCAGCGACAGTAAGTCGAGCGCCCCCGCAGTTGGAATCTGAAGAGTATCAGTCATGTCTCTTTCTTGTGGGGCAGGTTGGAAACCTGCAGGCCGATTGTCAATCGGCCTTCTCCGTCCCTAAGCGTTATAAGTCCCCGAAGAAACCCGGCCGCCCCGTCCGGTCCAATTAGTGTGAAAGTACTGGCCGCGCGGCTTATCGACGCGTTCATAAGTGTGCGCGCCGAAGAAATCGCGCTGGGCCTGCAATAAGTTCGCGGGCAGGCGCGCGGTGCGATATCCATCGTAGAAGGCTAGAGCGGTGGAGAAAGCCGGAGTAGGAACCCCACACTCAATCGCCTGCACGATGGCGCGCCGCCAGGAATCCTGGTAACCGCCCAGCGTCTGACTAAAGAAACTATCGAGTAACAAATTAGTCAGTTGCGGATTCTTGTCGTAAGCTTCCTTGATCTTCCCCAGGAACCGGCTGCGGATAATACAGCCGCCGCGCCACATCAGCGCAATGCCGCCGAAGTTCAGGTTCCATCCCTCCTCTTTCGCGGCTTCCCGCAGGAGCATGTAGCCCTGCGCATACGAAATCATCTTGGAGCAATACAGCGCGCGGCGCACATCCTCGATAAAGGCCGCGCGATCCTCGGCCGGCGCGCGCTTCGGTCCGGCGAGAATCCCGGAGGCGGCCACCCTTTCGCTTTTCATCGCGGACAGGCAGCGCGCGAACACGGCTTCCCCGATGAGAGTCACCGGCGTGCCCGTATCCAGAGCGCTGATCGCTGTCCATTTGCCCGTGCCTTTCTGGCCGGCGGTATCCAGGATTTTGTCCACCAGCGGCGCGCCATCGTCGTCCAGTTTGGTGAAAATCTCCGCGGTAATTTCGATCAGGTAGCTGTCCAACTCGCCCTTGTTCCAATCCGCGAAGACCTGGTGCAGTTCGCCGGCGCCGAGGCCGATGCCATCCTTCAGCAACTGGTAGGCTTCGCCAATCAACTGCATGTCGCCGTATTCGATGCCGTTGTGCACCATCTTCACGTAATGGCCCGCACCGTTTTCTCCCACCCAGTCGCAGCAGGGCGTGCCGTCTTCCACCTTGGCGGCGATGGCCTGGAAGATCTCCTTCACGTGCGGCCACGCAGCCGGATTGCCGCCCGGCATGATCGACGGGCCGTGCCGCGCGCCTTCCTCGCCTCCCGAAACGCCCGTGCCGACGAACAGAATGCTCTGCTCGGCGAGCGTCTTGGTGCGGCGGTTGGTGTCCGGATAGTGGGAGTTGCCGCCATCGATAATGATGTCGCCCTTTTCCAGGTACGGCGTGATGTGCGCGATCATCTCGTCGACCGTATCGCCGGCCTTCACCATCAGCATCACGCGGCGGGGCTTCTTCAAAACCTGCGCCAGTTCCTCGATGGAATGCGTGCCCACCACCTGGGTGCCGGCGGCTTCATGCGCGATGAAATCGTCCACCTTCGAAACGGTGCGATTGAAGACGGCCACGCGGTAGCCGTGGTCGTTCATGTTCAGGACCAGGTTCTGGCCCATTACCGCGAGGCCGATCAGGCCGATGTCACAAGTTTCCGGTTGCATGCATGCTCCTTGGCGATGAAAGATTATTCTACCCGAAGTCTTACAGGTCAAAATCTTCGCAGCCCGCGGAGAATTTGTGGGGCGGGCAATTCATGCCCGCAGCCGGCTTTCAGCCGGCTCGGCGAGCGCAACTCGCCCGAGGTTCCTGTATCGCTCAGGCCACCAGCCCCGCTGTGGCCTCGTCATCGAGAGCCAGCCGCCGCGCTTGAAGTAAAGCCTTCGCAAATACGTCCTGAGATTGCCTCAAGCGGCAATCTTCCTGTACCATCATGGCGTACCCTGAAAGAAGGAGGTCCCGAACAAATGACGGGTCTCGACTGGTCACAATGCCCCGCCGTGGAGAGCATCCCTGGCAAGGTTAGCGGTGCGTGGGTGTTTCGGGATACCCGGTTGCCGGTCGTCACGGTGATCGAGAACCTTGAAGACTTGAGCGTCGAAGAATTGATGGAGCAATTCGACGTGACGCGGGAGCAGATTACCGCGGTGCTCGAATTTGTGGCGCAGAGCCTCAAGGTATCGGTACCACCAGCGCAGGACCCTGTGCCCGTCGATGCTCATTCTTTTTGACCAGGGACGCCACGGGGCCTTGCCCGTGCGCTTCCCGGCCACACCGTCGCCACGGCCAGGGCAATAGGTTGGGACAGGCTGAACAACGGCGCTTTGTTGTCCTCAATTCACGGGAGCCGGAGGGACGATCGGGCACATTTTCAAGAAGCCGCCACCGAGGTAGAATAAAAAGCGGATGACCTCTGCACTTCCTCTCACTCGCCTGGTGCCCGTCATCGCGCACGCGGTAGCCGTGTTCGACGATGAGCAGAAAGCCACGCACTGGCTGTCGACTCCCCTCGCCGTGTTCGATAATCAAACCCCCACGGAGCTGTTAGCCACCAGCGAAGGCGTCGAGTTCGTCGAGCGGACGCTCACCCGCATCGAACACAACATCCCCTCCTGACGGCCGTCCTGACCGGCCGTCGTGTTTTCCGCGTATGTCGGGCGCGTTATGCGCGTCTCGACGGCGCCGGCGCCCGGCTCGTCGGCGGCCGCTGGAATTCGTCTGGGCGAGCCGTGGTCTACATGGCCGAGAGCATCGCCCTGGCAGTCCTCGAGAACCTGGTGCACATGACCAGACAAGACTTCCCGCGCGGCTACGTTTGCGTGGCCGCTGTGCTCCCTGATGGAATTAGCATTCTTAACGAAAAGGATCTACGCAAACAACCGGCGCTCGCAGACCTGAATGCCGAACAGTTGGGTGACTGGTGGCTCGACTCCGGAGCGAGTGCCGTCCAACAGGTCCCGTCTCTTGTGATCGCGCGGGAACATAACTTCCTCCTCAATCCAGTCCACTCGGAATTTGCGCGGATACAGGTCGAACCACCGGCTATCTTACATTTTGATGAGCGGCTCTTTGAAAGATCATAGTACCCAAGGCGAGCCGGTCGCATGGCGCGTCGTGAGCGATTCAGAATCGACGGCGTACCAAACCTGAAGCCAGGGGAGGACCGGCGTGTCGTAGCGGCAACATAACTTTATCCTCTGCAAAACAGGGGCAGCGAAGAGAAGAAACGTTTTGGCCTGGCCACGCCCTCAACGTGCCTTCGGAGCTACGCGGCCTTGTCCGGCAAGTGTGGAGTGGGTACCGATGCGCTCGTGATCCAGGCCCAAAAACCCGGCTACATCCGGTATGAGCCGACGCACCAGCGGGAGCCGTGCGCGCTTATAAGGTAGAATAGCGAAAACACGGGTATGAGTGGCTCGAAGACGAAACACAGCGGGGACGACATAGGTACGCCGGCGCCCTCAGATTGGGCCCGTATTGCCCCTTACGCGCTGGTTTCGCTGACTGCCTTTTTACTGGCGGCAGGATTACTGTTTCTGCTTGTCTTCCGGGCACAGTCCCTCACACAGTTCACGCTCATCGGGCATGTTTTCTATGTTCTGCTGGTTGTACTGGGCCTCTGCGCGGCGGCTTTTCTTTTTGGCGTCGTGAAATCGGTCGGCGAACTAAAGGGTCAGCATTTAGGGTGGCAGTTGGAATTAGGTGGACCAATTGTTGCGTGCGCCCTGGTGGTCTGGGGCGGGTTTCAACTGGCCCCAGTTGCTCCGCCACTAACGCTGACCATCTTTGTCCATGGGCCGGCCGGATTGCAGGATACTGTCCTGCGCAACTCTGGTAACGTGATCCTCGATCTGGGGTCCGACCGTCGCCGGGAGCACATCGGCGACAAGGGAGAGGCCATGTTTCCGCAGGTCCCAGCCGCGTTTCGGGGACGCGCCGTGCCGGTTTCCGCAGATGCCCCATATGAGGCTGTACCAAAGACCCTCACGTTGGATAGCGAGAGCGTGTATCTGGAAGTGCGCCACAAATCGGGCACGATTACGGGCCGCGTTCAGGATGAGAGCCAACCCCCGCTACCGGTAGAGGGCGCCATTTTGCTGATCGGGGGACTGCGAGCCGTCTCGGGTCCCGGCGGACAGTTTCAGTTCACGATTCCGGGCGATCCCTGGCGCCCGGAGTTAGATCTGTCGGTCAGCGCGCCCGGCTTCGCTCCGGCGCTCCCGACCGTTGTTCCGGACAGCAACCCGGTAACTGTCGTGTTGAAGAGAGTGGCAAAATGAGGGTTCACGGGCGACTGCTCCCTTATCTCGTCGCCTTGTGGGTGTTTCTGGCTGCGCAGCCGCCGTTGCGCGGAGCGGCGCTGAGGGGACTGGTCTTGCTGAACCGGCCTGGCGGTCCTCCACTTGACGGCGTCCGCGTCAATGCCTCAGGCGCCAACCAGTGGGTCACCAGGGATGGAGGCCGCTTCGAACTGGACTTTCCCGGCAGGAAGGCAGGAGACACGGTCACTCTAACGATCGCACTCGCCGGCTATGAAGTCGTGAACGATCTTCAGCGCGAAGCAGTTCTGCCCTCCGATCCCGATAGCAGACAGTTGACGCTTCTCCTTGCCAAGTCTGCGGACCGCGATGAGATGGCCCGCAGCTATTATCGCCTGAAGAGCACGGAAGCAGTCACGGCGGCGTATGACGCGCAGTTGCGCATTCTAGAGAGGTCCCAACGCGACACCGCCCAAGAACTGGCCGTCCTGCGGACAGAGCGCGACCGGGCACTCCAGGCCGCGGACAGAGCAGCGGAGGAGCTGGCAAAAACGAAGCTTGAGGACGCCTCTGAGCTTTATAAGGAAGCCCTCCGCTTTTTCCTGGCTGGCCAGGTCGAGCAGGCTCTAAAGGTTCTGGACGAGGCCAAACTGCGCGCCATGGCCCAGGCTGCCCAGGAACGAAAGGCGGCTGCGGACCGCCAGCTAAGTGCGGCCAGCCAGGCCTATCGCCTGCGCGGGCAATTGCTTACTTCGCAGCTTCAGTTCGCGGATGCAGAGAAAGCCTATCGCGCCGCAGTCGACGCGACTCCAGACGACTTCGATGCGAATTTTGAGGTCGCTTATTTTAGCCAGACCTTGAATCACTTCGAAGATGCCATCATGTTCTACGCCAAGGCCGAAAGAATTTCGCGCCAGCTTGCCAGTGGCAATCCTCCCGTGTACCGCCCCTACATGGCGACGACGCTGAACAACCTGGGCATTGTGTACCGCGACGAAAACCGCATGGACGAGGCCCGCAAGGCCTACGAAGAAGCGCTCGAAATCCGGCGCGATCTGGCGCGTCAAAACCCGGCTGTGTACCGCCCCTACGTGGCGACGACGCTGAACAATCTGGGCGTTCTGTACCGCGACGAAAATCGCATGGACGAGGCCCGCAAGGCCTACGAAGAAGCGCTCGAAATCTATCGCGATCTGGCCCGTCAAAGCCCGGCTGTGTACCGCCCCTACGTGGCGACGACGCTGAACAATCTGGGCGTTCTGTGCAGCGACGAAAACCGCATGGAAGAGGCCCGCAAGGCCCACGAAGAAGCGCTCGAAATCCGGCGCGATCTGGCGCGCCAGAACTCGGCCGTGTACCGCCCCGATGTGGGGGAGACCCTGAACAATCTGGGAAACCTGTACCGCGACGAAAACCGCATGGAAGAGGCCCGCAAGGCCTACGAAGAAGCGCTCGAAATCCGGCGCGATCTGGCGCGCCAAAACCCGGCTGTGTACCGCCCCAACGTGGCGCAGACGCTGAACAATCTGGGAAACCTGTACCGCGACGAAAACCGCATGGAATTGGCCCGCAAGGCCTACGAAGAAGCGCTCGAAATCCGGCGCGATCTGGCGCGTCAAAACCCGGCTGTGTACCGCCCCGACGCGGCGCAGACGCTGAACAACCTGGGAAACCTGTACAGCGAAGAAAACCGAATGGAAGAGGCCCGCAAGGCCTACGAAGAAGCGCTCGAAATCCGGCGCGATCTGGCGCGTCAAAACCCGGCTGTGTATCGCCCCGACGTGGCGGAGACTCTGAACAATCTGGGAAGCCTATACAGCGACGAAAACCGCAGGGAAGAGGCCCGCAAGGCCTACGAAGAAGCACTTGAAATCTATCGCGACCTGGCGCGCCAAAACCCGGCTGTGTACCGCCCCAACGTGGCGGCGACGCTGAACAATCTGGCCATTCTGTGCAGCGACGAAAACCGCAGGGAAGAGGCCCGCAAGGTCTACGAAGAGGCGCTCGAAATCTATCGCGATCTGGCGCGTCAAAACCCGGCTGTGTACCGCCCCTACGTGGCGACGACGCTGAACAATCTGGGAAACCTGTACAGCGACGAAAACCGCATGGAAGAGGCCCGCAAGGCCTACGGAGAAGCGCTCGAGATCCGGCGCGATCTGGCGCGCCAAAACCCGGCTGTGTACCGCCCCGACGTGGCGGCGACGCTGAATAATCTGGGCGCTTTCTACAGCGCCGAAAATCGCATGGAAGAGGCCCGCAAGGCCTACGAAGACGCGCTCGAAATCTATCGCGATGTGGCCCGTCAAAACCCGGCTGTGTACCGGCCCTACGTGGCGACGACGCTGAGCAATCTGGGCATTCTGTACAGCGGCGAAAACCGCATGGAAGGGGCCAGCAAGGCCTACGAAGAAGCGCTCGAAATCTACAAGGCCTTCGCACGCAGCGACCCGAGCAGATATCAGCCGGATGTGCTGCGGGTAAAACATCTGCTGGATGAGCTATCGACCCTGCGGGTGAAATAGGGCCCAGTGTTGGGTCAAGCGAGAGGTCGCCCATAATCCCGGTCTCACGTCCACTCTGGCTCCGGTCCTCGCCGATTCCGATCACTCGCCTCACCCAGCCGCCAACCCCATGAAAACAAGAACCTCCCGCCAGGAGTCGCGTTGATCGCCCGCTACCCCTCATGCTACCGTCGAGTTAAGGAACGGGAGCAGTCCAACCCAAGCACAAAATGCGCAAAAACGACCAAATTGCCGAATCAGCGCCTCTCAAAATCGGCTGTAACCTATTGCCAATAAAGCATGTTACGCAAAATTGGTTTCGTCTGTCCAATTTGCATTCACAAGCCCATCTCCGGCTCCAAAAAGCAGCACCGGAACCCACCCCAACACCAACCCACCCGGCCATTCTGTCTTCTGTCTTCTGCCTTCTGACTTCTGTCTCCACCCACCGAACGATGCTACACTCGCACCAAATGAGCAAACCCACCGGCCGCCGCGGATTCTTGAAAACCGTCGCGCTGGCCGCCGCGCCCTTGGGGCCAGCCGCCGCGCAAACCCCTCCCAAAACCACCCCCGCCCAGTCCGCACCGGCCGCCGCCCCACCCCCGCCGCAGCCCGTCGCCCTGCCGCGCTCCTCCATGCGCTACCCGCGCGTCTACACCGGCCGCCAGCTTGCCATGCTGGCCATGCCCCTCGGCGGGATCGCCGCCGGCAGCATCAGCCTCGGCGGACGCGGCCAGCTTCGCGACTGGGAACTCTTCAACCGCCCCGATAAAGGCCGCTCGCCGGAATACGCGTTCGCCTCCATCTGGGCGCAGGCCGGCAATCGCAAGCCCGTCGCGCACGTCCTCGAAGCCCGCCTCATGCCGCCTTACGAAGGTCCCGACGGCCTCGGCTCCAAGAACGCGCCCGGCCTCACCCGCCTGGAAGGCGCAACTTTCACCGGCGAATTCCCCATCGCCCAAATCGCCTTCCACGATTCCCGCCTGCCGGTCAACGTCACGCTCGACGCCTTCAGCCCCTTCATCCCGCTCGATGCCGACGAATCCGGCCTGCCCGTCGCCATCCTGCGCTATCGCGTCCACAATCCGGGTAAGGAATCCGCCCGCGTCTCCATCGCCTGGTCCATCGAAAACCCCATCGGCGCAACCTACCAGGATGTCGCGCAACACCATCCCGGTGAGCAGCGCGTCGTCGAGTACCGCGAATCCGAACAGATCAAGGGCCTGCTGATGAGCAACCCCGGCATGCCCGCCGATGACCCGCAATCGGGCACTCTCGCCGTCTGCCTGGTGAAGCCCGAGGGCAAGCTCACCTATCTGCGCGGCTGGACCAACGCCAAGTGGTGGACCAGCCCGCTGCTGTTCTGGGACGATTTCAGCGACGATGGCCAACTCGGCCCCGAAGCGCCGCAGCGCAAGCCCATCGGCTCGCTCTGCCTGCAGCAGGAGATTGCGCCCGGCACCGAAGCCGCCTATACTTTCCTGCTCGCCTGGCACTTTCCGAACCGCACGCCCGCCTGGTCCGGCTGGACCGCGCCCAAAGGCGAGGAGCACACCATCATCGGCAATCATTACTGTACGCGTTTCGCCGGCGCCTGGCAGGCGGCCGAATACGCCGCCGGAAAGCTGCCCGATCTGGAGGCCCGCACGCGCCGCTTCGTCGCTGCCATGCGCGACAGCACCTTGCCGCCCGCCGTGCGCGACGCCGCCATGTCCACCCTCTCCACACTCGTCACCCAGACCTGTTTCCGCACGGCCGATGGCGAGTTTCACGGCTTCGAAGGCTCCGGCGATCACAACGGCTGCTGCTTCGGCAACTGCACGCACGTCTGGAATTACGAGACCGCCACCCAGCATCTCTTCCCCACGCTGGCCCGCTCGCTGCGCAAAGCCGCCTTCGGCTTTTCCGAAGACGACCAAGGCGGACTGCGCTTCCGCCAATTGCTCCCCGATGGCAAGGAGCGCTTTCACTACGCCGCCGCCGACGGCCAGATGGGTCAGATCATGAAGGCCTACCTCGATTGGCGCCTCTCCGGTGACACCGCCTGGCTGCGCGATCTCTGGCCGCGCATCCAGCGCGCCGTCTCGTTCGCGTGGGTCGCGGGCGGTTGGGATTCCCAGCGCCGCGGCGTCATGGATGGCGTGCAGCACAACACCTACGACGTGGAGTTCTACGGCCCCAATCCCCTTTGCGGCATCTATTATCTGGGAGCCTTGCGCGCCGCCGAAGAGATGGCCCGCGCCGTCGGCGACAACCAGGCCGCGGAAGACTATCACAAGCTGTTCGCCTCCGGCAGCCAGTGGATCGACGCCAACCTGTTCAACGGCCGCTACTACATTCAGAAGGTGCGCGGCATTCCCAAGGACCAGATCGCGCCCGCCACGGTCGGCGACATGGGCGCGGATAATCCCGACAAGCCCGAGTTCCAGGTCGGCGATGGCTGCCTGCTCGATCAGTTGATGGGACAGTATATCGCCGACGTGGCCGGTCTCGGCCCCCTCGTCGACCCTGCCCACATTCGCGAGACAATGCAGTCCATCTATCGCTACAACTACAAGCGGCAGCTTTACGATCACGAATGCGTGCAGCGCACCTATGTGCTGAACGACGAAGCTGCGCTGGTGGTCTGCGATTACGGCACGGGCAAGCGTCCCGAGGTCCCCTTCCCCTATTTCGCGGAGGCCTGGACCGGTCTCGAATACCAGGCCGCCGCCACCATGATTTATGCGGGGATGGTCCGCGAGGGCGTGGAGGCTTTCGAGAACAGCCGCCGCCGTTACGATGGCGAACGCCGCAATCCATGGGATGAAGCCGAATGCGGGCACCACTACGCGCGCGCCATGTCGGCCTGGTCCGGTGTGCTGGCTCTGAGCGGCTTCCGCTACCACGCCGCGGAGAAGAGCGCAACCATCATGCCCCGTGTCAATATTGGCGTAAACAAGTTCGTGTGTTTCTGGTCGGCCGCGCCGGCCTGGGGCACGTTCACGCACGCCGTCGATGGCGGACGCCGCCGCGTGACGCTCGCCGTGACCGAAGGCAACCTGCCCTTGCGCAGCATCGCACTGGCGCCCGGGCCAGCCGCCACCGCCACTTTCCAAGGCCGCCCGCTGGTCCTGACCCGCGACGCACCGAGCCGCGACGTACCGAGCCGCGACCGTGAGGGAGCGGTCTCCACCCTCGCCGAAGAAATCACCATCCACGCCGGCGAAGAGTTGGTGCTGCTTGGCTAATCGCCCCATCCTGGTCCTCGTCGGAGGCTTCCTAGGCGCTGGCAAGACCACGCTGCTCCTGCGCGCCGCGCGTCTGCTGCACGAACGCGGCATGCGCGCCGCCATTATCACCAACGATCAAGGCGCCGCGCTGGTGGACACTCGCATGACCGCGGCCTCCGGCTTCGATGCCGGTGAAATCGCCGGCGCCTGTTTCTGCTGCCGCTTCGGGGACTTCGTCGCCGCCGCCCAGAGCCTCCTGGCCGTGAGGCCCGATGTAATCCTCGCCGAGCCCGTGGGAAGTTGCATGGATCTTTCCGCCACCGTGCTGCAACCGCTCAAGCAGCACCATGCCGCGCAGTTCCGCCTGGCGCCGTTTTCCGTCCTGGTGGACCCGCGCCGCGCCGCCGAGTTTGCACAGCCGGACGCCGACCCGCAACTCGCGTACCTGTTCCAAAACCAAATTGCCGAAGCCGACCTGCTCCTCTACACCAAATCCGACCTCCAGACACAACCACCAGGCACCAGCCACCGCCCACCAGCCACGCAGCGCGAAGCGCGGCACGTCAGCGCCCTAACCGGCCAAGGCGTAGCCGAGTGGCTCGACGAAGTCCTAGGCGGCCGCCTATCCGCCGGTACCCACCTCCTCGACATCGACTATGCCCGCTACGCCGCCGCCGAAGCCGCCCTGGGCTGGCTGAACTGGGAGGGCGAGCTGCGCCTGGAAACCGCGCTCACGCCTGCCGCCGTAGTGGGACCGCTGCTCGAACGCCTCGATGCCGAGCTCACTCGCGCCGGCGCGCCCATCGCGCATTTGAAAATCTTCGATCGCGCCCCCACCGGCTATATCCGCGCGGGCATTTGCAACAATGGCGACCAGCCTTCGGTCGAAGGAGACCTGCTGGCTTCCCCCGCCCGCCGCCACGAGCTTGTAATCAACCTGCGCGCCCGCGCCTTGCCCGCGCTACTCGACCAGGCCGTCGCGCGAGCCACCGCCGAGCTCCCCGCCACGCTCCGCGTTCTCCAGCATCAGTGCTTCCAGCCCTCCCCGCCGGTCCCCGAGTACCGCTACGATAAGGTTTCACCATGAAAGCACTGGTCAAAAGCAGGAGCGAACCCGGCCTCTGGCTGGAAGACGTCGAGAAGCCCCGCATCGGCATCAACGACGTCCTGATCCGCGTGCATCGCACGGGCATTTGCGGCACCGACGTGCACATCTTCAAGTGGAACGATTGGGCGCGCAAGACCATCCCCATCCGCTTGGTCATCGGCCACGAATTCGTCGGCGAGATCGCCGAAGTCGGCTCCAACGTGGTCGATTTCTATCCCGGCGATATCGTCAGCGGCGAAGGCCACGTGGTCTGCGGACGCTGCCGCAACTGCCTGGCCGGGCGCCGCCATTTGTGCGCGAAAACGCAGGGCATCGGCGTGAACCGCCCCGGCGCTTTCGCCGAATACATCGCGCTGCCCATGACCAACATCTGGCGCCATTCCGACGGCATCGACCAGGATGTCGCCGCCATATTCGATCCGTTCGGCAACGCCGTGCACACCGCGCTGTCGTTTCCGGTGCTCGGCGAAGACGTGCTGGTCACCGGCGCCGGCCCCATCGGGATCATGGCCGCCGCCGTCGCGCGCCATGCCGGTGCACGCTACGTGGTCATCACCGACCTCAACGAGTACCGCCTGGCGCTGGCCCGCAAAATGGGCGTCACCGAAGCCGTCAACATCCACGAGCGCACCCTGCCCGAGATCCAGAAGAAACTCGGCATGACCGAAGGCTTCGATGTGGGCCTGGAGATGTCCGGCAATCAGGCGGCTTTCCGCGACATGCTCTCGAACATGAGCCACGGCGCCAGGATCGCCATGCTGGGCATTCCGGAAGGCGACATGGCCATCGATTGGCGCACGGTGGTCTTCAATATGCTGACCATCAAAGGCATCTACGGCCGCGAGATGTACGAGACCTGGTACAAGATGACCGTGATGCTGCAATCCGGCCTGGACATTACGCCCCTCATCACGCACCGTTTCCATTACACGGAGTTCGAGAAGGGTTTCGAAGTGATGTCCAGCGGCCAATCCGGCAAAGTAATCCTAAACTGGCAGTAGCCTTGTGGGCAGTCCGGCGCCGCCCGCAGATCGTCCACCATCATGTCCCGGCAGCCGATTTCGAAATGCACGACGGGGTTGCCCATAGATTTCCGATGCCACCCAAAAAAAGTCCGGAGGTAACCTAAGGCAAGGCGCATTTGGCTCCCTCATCAGCCCACCGAAGAGCGGGGCTGGGAGCCCCGCGCAGGCCGGGGGCCTGCCCCACAAACCGGTTACAGTAGAGGTTGGCCCACCTGCTCATCGTTGACGACGACGCCAACACCCTGGCGTCCCTTTCCCGCGCCTTCCGCCTTGCCGGCCACCAGGCCACCGTCTGCGACAACGCCGCCCGCGCCCTGGAACTGATCAAGACCGAGCGCTTCGACATGGTGCTCTCCGACGTGGTCATGCCCGGCAAAGACGGCCTGGCGCTGCTCGAAGATCTCAGAGCGCAGGGCGTGCCGGTGCCGGTGGTGATGATCTCCGGCCAGGCCAACATCGAAATGGCGGTGCGCGCCACGCGCCTGGGCGCTATCGATTTTCTGGAAAAGCCGCTGTCCACCGAAAAGCTGCTGCTGACCATCGACAACGTTTTGCGCATGCGGCGTCTGGAAGACGAAAACCGCCAGTTGCGCCAGCGCGTGGGCAAGCACGAGATCGTACACTCCGGCGAAGCCATGCGGCGCGTGATGGCGCAGGTGGACCGGGTGGCCGCCAGCGAGACGCGCGTTTGCATCCTGGGCGAGACCGGCACGGGCAAGGAGTTGATCGCACGTGCGCTGCACGACCGCAGCCCGCGGCGCGACGGGCCCTTCGTCACGTTGAACTGCGCCGCGGTGCCCGCCGAGTTGATCGAATCAGAGCTCTTCGGCCACGAAAAAGGCTCCTTCACCGGCGCGGTCTCGCGGCACCTGGGCAAGTTCGAGCAGGCGCACCACGGTACCTTGTTTCTGGATGAAATCGGCGACATGCCGGCCGTGATGCAGGCCAAGTTGCTGCGCGTGCTGGAAGAGAAACAGGTGGAGCGCATCGGCGGCGACCGCTCCCTTCCGGTGGACGTGCGCGTGGTGGTGGCCACGCATCGCAATCTGGATGAGATGGCCGAGCGCGGCACATTCCGCCAGGATCTCTACCACCGCATCTACGTTTACCCGCTGGCCCTGCCGCCCTTGCGCGAGCGGCGGGAAGACATCCCGGCGCTGGTGGATCACTTCGCGCGGCAGGTTTCGGAAATCAACGGCTGGAAACCCAAGCCGGTCTCGGCCGAAGCCATCGCGGAGCTGAGCGGATACGCATGGCCCGGCAACGTGCGCGAGTTGCGCAATGTGGTCGAGCGCCTGCTGCTGCTAGCCGACGACGAAGTGGATGCGGCCGCCGTGCGACTCGCGCTGCCGCACGCCGCCACGGCCTCCGGAGCGCCGCTGGGTGGCGGCACGCTGGCGGCGCGCACCGAGACGTATGAACGCGAAGTGATCCTGGCCGAGCTGAAGCGCCACCAACGCATGACCGATACCGCCAAGGCGCTGGGCCTGGAGCGCAGCCATCTGTACAAGAAGTGCCAGCAACTCGGCATCGACCTGCGGGCTATGCGCACCGAGCCACGCGCGTAAGCAAGTGGCTACTTCCCCCGCGGCGCAGCCGTCACTCTCGCCAGAAACAAATCCAGGAACCCGCGCACATTCACATCGCGCGCGATCAGCGTGGTCGCCTTCGCGCCCTTCTCCAGTTGGTCGGCGGGCTTGAACATAGTCATGCCGTTGGCCACGCAGCAGCCGGTCTCCACCTGCACGCTTCCCAACTGCGTTTCAATCAGGTTGGGCTGAATCGCCGCCGCCACGGCCAGCGGATCGTGCAGCGTCGGGAACTGATTGGGATGGCCGTCCTGCCACAAGTCGATGAGCTTCGCCAGGAAGCGCGAGGCGGGGTTATCGGCCGCCCGCAGGCGGGCCAGGTCGGCGCCTTCCAGCTTGCAGCGCGTGGTCACGTCCAGGCCCACGGCGGTGATCGGAACTCCCGACGAGAACACGATCTCGGCCGCCACGCGGTCCCGCCAGATGTTGTACTCCTGGTACAGCATGTGGAAGGCGCCGCCCATCAGCACAATGCGGGCGATCTTAGGCCGGATGTTGGGGCCGCTCTTGAGCGCCAGCGCGATATTGGTGAGCGGTCCGATGGGCACCAGGGTGATGGGCCGCGGCGAGGCCATCAAGGTATCGATGATGAGTCCGGCGGCGCGGCGGTGCGCGGCCTCGGGAACCGTGTCCGCATCCGTGAGCACTTCGAACTGGCGCGCGCGTTGCGGCCGCACAGGATCGAGCAGCGGCTCGGAAGCGCCCGTGGCAACCGGGATATCGTGCCGGCCGTAAAGGCCCAGCTCTTTCCAGGCCAGGCGGGTGCGCGTCTCGGTGTCGTCGATGACCGTGGTCACGGCGCGCACGTCCAACTCGGGAGATTGCAGCGCCAGGGCGAGCGCCAGGGCATCGTCGATGTCGTCGCCGATGTCGGTGTCGAGAATGATGGGAATGCGTTCTTGCGCCCAGCACGCCGTGCCGAGCAGAAGGAAGAGGGGAACGAGCAGTTTGCGCATGATCATTCCCATTGTGGCAAAACCCCTGTGGGGCAGGATGGCATCCTGCGCGCGACCCGGAGGGTACCCCGCCAATCGGCGCAAACTTCACCCCGGCCCAAAACCTGTACAATCGTTTACGGAAGCTAATCTTGGCCGGTGCTGGGCGCGGGCTTCAAACCCGTCGTGCGGTACATAGTATCGCGGGTGGGTTCGACCCCCACTAGCTTCCGCCATAAGCCTTAGTGCCCGTTAGTGTGCCCAAAAGTGTGCCCGTCGTGAAGGCTTGCCAGTCGCCGGCAGCTTCTCTCCCGGCGCTGTTAGCCGCGGCGTTGGCGATTGTATCGAAGTGCGGCGCTTACGCCACCGTGTGATTGGCCAGCGTGACCGTGACGACGTCATCCGGAGTCTTGGTACTCCCGCCATCGCCTTCCGGATGGAATTCGATGGTGAGCGTGGTGGCGTTCACCACTACCCGCAGGTAGCCGTAATCGGTATCGTCGTAACTTTCCAGCGTAAGTGTGCTATCGATCGGGAAAGGCGTGCGGTAAGTTCCGCTCATCTTGGTGAGCGGCGCATGTCCGCCGCACCCGGCCACCAGATAGGGAATCTGCAGGCTGTTTACCGTGCGGGTGAATCGTTGATAGTTGTGCGAGTGGCCGGAGAATACCGCATGGGGCCAGACTCCCGCGACCTGGCAAGCATTATCGATATCCTGCAGCATGAGGGGACTGCCGCCATGCGTGGATCCACCGGTAAAGGGCGGGTGATGCACCGCGATAATCACCGCGCCGGCGTAATTCTCGCTCTTCACACGGGCGAGCGCCGTCTGCAGGAAATCGATCTGGCGGCTGTCCAACGTGGGATATGTTCCGTCTTGGCCCGAAATCACACCGGGATCTTCCAGGACGTTGCTGTAAACCCCCAGAATGCGGACGAAGGGCGCGTCGAACGTGAAATAAACGCCCGGCTGGATCATGGTAGTGCGCGCCAGTCCTCCGGCATCGGGCGATGGCGCGAAGCCGGGGGCGCAGAAGTTGGCCAGGAAGGCTGCGAGTGTCGGCGCCGGATCGGCCGCATAGACCACGCCATCGTGATTGCCCGGAATGGCCACAATTGGCGCGGGATAACTGCGATACGGCTCGTAAAACTGATCGTAATAGTAGATAGCTTCGCCGAAATAATAGACTACGTCCCCTAAGTGGTAATAAAACGAAGGTATGTCGGCGGAGTTCGCTTCGGTGAAGTCGCTGACCATCTTATCGGCCACCAGCGATTGCGTGGTAGGCCCTTCCGCGCTCCCGGTATCGCCCACCGAATGGAAAACGATCTGTCCCGCCTGCTCGATAGCTGCCGTCTTCGCCGCTCCCGCGCTGCCGTACACCTGCGCCAGCGTGAGAATCGGCTCCGCGGCGCCGCCCACGGGCTGCGGCACGGCTTCCACGTTGGCCAGTTCCTTATCGCTCTGGTCGGTCACCGGATTCTTGAAGCCGGTGGGGCCGGGCGACGGCTGCGGTTGCGCGAAAACGGGCTGTCCCGCAGCGGACGTGCCGGCTGCCTGATCGGTGTGCGCGGTTGTGTGCAGATGTTTCGGGGGGTTACTGGACATGCGGACCTCCGATACCGGCAAGGATAGCATGTGACGAAACGCGTAAAGAGGAAACACCGTAGGAAAAGCGCATCCAAGCGCGCCTCTGGCGCTTGCCGTAGATCGTCCACGCCCGACAATACTTCCGGTGCGCGGGCTGGGTGGCACGCGCGCAATGCACAGCCCGCTCCCCGGCCGCCCGTTCCGGCGCCGGTCGCCTTGGTCCGTCGCCGCGACCGCCGGCGTGCGGATGGGGATGCGCGACGGGCGGAAGGCGCGGCGTCCGTGCACGTCACCGCGCCGCCTGGCGTCTTCGGCCCGTCCGCCCAGGCGCCCGCCGGATCGCCGCGCCGACGGCATCTCCCGCCTTCGCGCTGATCTGGTAACGGTCGGAATCGATCCGGGCCGGACCCCCTTCGAGCACCGCAGTCGGGCCCACGGCGTCGCGATTTTTCTATTGACAAATGAATTTGTCAATGTTCTAATATTCTAGTGCTGGATGTCGAGGTCATACAGTCTCCGCAGGCCGCCGCCGCCGCGCTCGCCCCGGTCCGCGCGCGGCTCCTGGCCGAATTGTCGGAGCCCGCGTCGGCGGCCACGCTGGCCGCGCGCCTCTCCCTTCCACGCCAAAAAGTGAACTACCACCTGCGCGCCCTGGAGAGCCATCACCTCGTGCGCCCTACCAGCGAACGCAAGTGGGGCGGCATCACAGAGCGCCTGGTGGAAGCCACCGCGTCGTCTTACATAGTGTCGCCCGCCGCCATGGGCCCCGCGGCGTCCGACCCTGGGCGCAGCCGCGACCGCCTGTCGGCGGGCTATCTGATCGCGCTGGCGGCCCGTGTCGTCCGTGAAGTCAGCGAACTCGCCACCCGCGCGCGCGAAACCGGCAAGCGCCTCGCCACGCTCTCGATCGACACCGAGATCCGCTTCCGCTCGCCCGCCGAGCGCGCGCAATTCAGCAGCGAACTCACCGCCGCGATCACTCAGCTCGCGGCTCGTTATCATGACGCTTCCGCCCTGGGCGGACGCACGCACCGCCTCGTTCTGGTGGCGCACCCGTTACCCCAAAAACACAAGGAGACCGCAGTATGAGTATAAAGAAAGAAGCGAACGGACGCCGTTCGGTCCAGGTGGAAGTGGAAGTTCCGGGCACCCCGGAACAGGTGTGGCAAGCAATCGCCACGGGTCCGGGCGTGAGCGCCTGGTTTGTGCCCACCGAGGTCGATGGCCGCGTCGGCGGCACCATCACAAACCACTTCGGAGGGGGCATGGACTCCGCCGCCACGATCACCGAATGGGACGCGCCGCATCGCTTCGCTGAGGAAGATTCCTGGGGGCCGAACGCGCCCACCGTGGCCACCGAATGGACTGTGGAGGCACGCGGCGGTGGCACATGCATAGTGCGCGTGGTGCACAGCCTCTTCGCCGAGACCGATGATTGGGACAATCAACTGACCGGTGTCGAATCCGGCTGGCCCTCATTCTTCCGCATTCTGCGGCTGTATCTGGAGCACTACCCCGGCCAGCCGAGTTCGCAAATCCAACTCATGGCGATGCCGGCGGCCTCGGGCGCGTGGGAGAAGCTCGCGGGTGCCCTGAATCTCGCGGGGGCAGCGCCGGGCGAGCGGCGCGATGCGGGCGACGGCACCCCTCCATTGAGCGGCATTGTGGAGTCAGTCAATGCTGCCGGGAATCCACACACGCTGTTACGCGTCGATCTGCCCGCTCCGGGTGCGGTGTTTGCCACCGCGTGCCCCGCCGGCGAGAAAGCATGGGTTACAGTGAGCTTCTATCTCTACGGCGACACGGCAGCGGCCGTCGTGGCGCGCGACCAGTCCGCCTGGACTGCGTGGATGACGAATCTCTTCCCGGCGTAAACCCGGAGGGTCCTCATTTGCCTGAGCTTTGCACGCCCTGTGGTGCGGAGCTTCAGCCCCCACAGCCTCGGGTTCAAAACTCGAGAGGACACGCTCTGCGCGGGGCCGGTCGGGCGGGCGGCGTGCACATCTTGCGGCCAGGAGCCGGCTGAAAGCCGGCTGCAGGATTGCCCGCCTACCGCACAGACTTTGGCCACATTCTGCAAATGAATGTGTCGGCCCGGAGTGTTCAATCAGCGTTCTTGCGGCCACCGTTCGCAAAGCAATAAAGCGCCCCGCGAGTGCGCACGTAGATCCGGCCATCGAGGATCGCGGGAGTCGCGAAAACATCTTCGTCAAGATTATTGATGGCGAGAATATCCCAATCCGGAGCGGCCCGCATCACGACTACCTTTCCATCTTCGCTCACGATGAAGATTTTTCCATCGGCGGCGACGGGCGAAGACCAGTAGCGGCCGAGTGCCCCGGTAAGGCGCCCCTGCTTGAAGATTTCTCCGTTATCGGGGTTCAGGCTTGTAAAAATGCCATCGCGAACCAGATAGATCACGCCCTGGTAAAGTAGCGGCGACGAGGTGTTCGGAAGTGCCTTGCGATACCTCCACAGCACGTGGCTCTTCGTAACATCGCCGCGCCCGCCGCCCCGAATTGCAATCAGGCAGTTGTCCGCGGTGTTGAGCGCTTGATTGAACCCCCATTCCCGCTCGTCGATGTATCCGTCATGGTTCAGATCATTGTCGGCGAACCATTCGGCGTTCCGGCTGGCAGCCATTTCACTGCGCGACAATTTTCCATCGCGATCTTTGTCATACATAGCCAGGGCCTCTGCAAAAGCGACCGCTTTGCCGCCTCCTCCGATTTCCCAACCGTTGACAATGATTCGGTCGTGGTCGACTATCGGCACGGTCTTTGGTTGCCACGCCAGCCCGCTCACCCACCACAATTTCTGGCCGGTCTCGACGGCGTACGACGCCAATTCGAACGAGCCGGGAACGATCAGTTCCGCCGGCCCTCTCTTTGGCCGGTACACCGCCGGCGTGGCATAGCCACGGGTGCACTCGGGCCGCATCGTCTTCCAGATCACGCGGCCACTCATAGGATCGACGGCCAGAAGGTAGGACCCGGTGTCCTGATCGCAGATCAACACAAGTTTCCCATCGGCCAGGATCGGCGAGGAGCCGTGGCCGTTGGGGTTGTTGAACGGTCCCATTGGCAGGCGCCATCGTTCTGTACCGTCCGGACCGTAGGAGAGCAGCCCGAAATCGCCAAAGAAAACGTAGACGTTGACCCCATCTGTTACGGGCGAAGGAGATGCCGGTCCATTGGTCTCCTGGAAAGCTTCCTGCCTGTCACGCGGGGCCTGCCTGCGCCAGAGTATCCTGCCGCTCTCGCGGTCCAGACATAGGGTTTGCAGCACCTTGCCCTCAAAGGCCGTAACAAAGATATGCTCAGCGGTGAAGACCGGTGAGGAATGCCCTGCTGGCAAGGCGGTTCGCCAGACAAGATTCTTTCGCGCGTCGAAGCGCTCCGAAAGGCCTTTTGAACGAGATACGCCCGAGCCGTTCGGCCCGCGAAATTGCGGCCAATCGGCGGCGGAAAGTGCGATTGGAACTAGGAGCCAGGCAAGCCAACGCACAGAAGCCCTCAGTGTACCTCGCTGCACGGCCTGCCGACATCCTCGTCTCGGGTTAGTTTCAAAGGCAGGTAGTCAATAATCCTGCGCAGATCTGGACCAAGCGACACGTGCATGCGCACTTCAATCCTATTGCAGCGGCTGTGCGCTATCCTGATTTCGGAGAATGAAACGGCGCTCTTAGATACTACTTGACGGCAATCGTCACTAAGCTCGCCTCGTCGAACCAGGGATAACTGGTGCCCTTGCCCCCGATACTCAGATACACGTCAACGGATCCCGGCGCAACGGCGTCGGGCACGCGAACGTTGAGCTGGAAGACACCCGAAATGAGCGTGGGCGCCGTCCCTGCATAAAAAACGTCCGCTTGGTACGGGCCGATCTGGACCGCCACCGGCAGCGTCAAGTAACCGAGCGGACTCAACGGCGCTATTCCCCCGGTGATCCCGCCCGGCGCCGTGGTTCCTCCGCCGGTTCCAAATAGGGAGACAACGGAGCCGCGCGCGGCCGGATTCGAGGGAGAATTCAGCGTCCCGTCTTGATTGAGAATCGCGCCCTGAAATGGAGGATTGGCCGCTGCCGGAGGAATCGGGAAAATCTCAAAGATAGCTGGGGCCGCATCCTGGATCGTCACAGTTGCCGTGTTGCTGTTGCTACTCTGGTATTGAACCTGAACCTGGGCGGTGGTTGCGCCTGCAAGTTCCCATGGGACCTGTGCGTTGATCTGTTCGGATTGTGTGTAGAGCAACGGTGCCGGCATATGGTTAAAGAAGACTTGGGTTCCAGCGAGCTGATTGCTCACCTGGCCGGCGGAGCTGATTTGCGCCGTCGCTCCGGTGGCGGGCCCGAGATCGAGCCCCCGGAGCGTCACCAACTCCCCAGGAGCGAGCGGCGTGTTCGCGAAGCTGGCCCCATTCTGTATCGCTGCAGTCAGGCAAGGCAAGTCTGTTTTGCTGGGATCCGAGATGAACAGCTTGGATACGGTGAGTTCCGGGCCCTCGACAACCGTGTTCTGCAAACCCGGGAAGTCGGCCGAAGACACGGTCTCGGCCAAATAGACCGATCCATCGGAACCTGCCGAGATGCCGGTCGGGTAGTCATAAGCGGTACCTCCGAAGTACGAGGACGCAGCGAGTGCTCCTACCGTATCCAAGCGCGCGACGAACATGGTGGTATCGGTCCCGGCGACGCACCGCTGCAAGGCTCCCTGCGTCACCGGAAGACCTGGTCCTGCCACGCCCGCGATGTAAGTATTCCCGGCGGGATCGACATCGAATCTGGTCGCGGAAGCGAATAACATCGAGTAGATCAAATCGGTCCCTGTGGAGTTCAGCTTTGCGAAAAAGGGAAGCAGGCTGTAATAGAGCGCATTCCACGGCGCTGCCGAACTACTCTGGAACGCCCCCACCGTCACGGGGAAGCCGGGACTGGACATGCCAGTGACATATGCGTTACCTTGCGAGTCTAAGCGAAGGGGGCCTACGGGGTCAGCCGGCCCCAGAAACGTGGAGTACAACAGCGCGCCCCCTTGCGCGTTTAGCTTTACCACAAAGGCGCTCTCTCCACTAGCCGGTGGACCGCTGTAAGCGCCTGCAGTAACCGGGAAATCCATAGAGTCGGACTCGCCTGAGACATAGGCATTCCCGGAGGAGTCCACGGCGATTCCACTTGCACTGTTCGTATTACTGCCCCCCATGAACGTCGCATAGACCAACGAACCCGTCGGGCCAAACTTCGCGACAATGGCGTCCGTGGAGCCTCCATGGGACACCTGGAAGGCTCCGGTCGTCGCGGTAATGGAGTTGTCTGAACCCTGCATGGTACCGGCAAAATAAGCGTTGCCCAAATTGTCGACAGCGATGGCAGCACCCATCTGTCCCGCACCGGGAACCAATGTGGAGTAGACGACGGCCGTCCCGGTCGAGTTCAGTTTCACGATAAAACCATCCATGCCGGTAGGACTGCCCGAGCGGAATGCGGCCCCTGAAGTGGTAGGAAACGTAGTTGTTCCGTTCGATACCGAGATTCCACCGACGTACACATTGCCGGCTGGGTCCACCGCGATGCTCAGGCCCTCGTCATCGCCGGGGCCTCCCCAATAAGTGGCGAAAACGACCTTACCCGTCCCGTCCAGTTTCACGACAAAGATGTCCACGGACCCGCCTGGAAACTGAGGCTGCACAACACCAGGTGTGGTCAGGATGTCGGCGGCGCGAGTCCAACCCGTTAAATAGGAGTTTCCTGCTGAGTCCACCGCGATGCCGTCGACTTCCCCGCGAGAACGAACGTCGATGGCGCTAGAGAATACAAGACCCGGATTCGCCGCCTCGCTGATCGTGGCGTACAAACCGAAGGCCCATATCAAGGCATTACCAGGCAAAGGCATGTTAGGGAGCGAGCAAGCCTGTTGCCAGTTTCTAGACGCGTCTCTGGTTGTGACGCACAGGCAGATTCGTGGCATGATGACTCGGGAGGTGTGGCGGATTTAGCCGTGTCCGTTCGCCATGGGCCAACCCGCAGAGGGCCCGTAATCGCCGCCATCCGCTGAACCTCGAGCCAAAACTGCTGTTCGGATTCAATTGCGATCTTGCGAATGAACGCGATTTCCCGCTCTTCGATGGCCTTAGAAAGCGTCGACCGGCGTCTGGAACACCGCTGTTTGTTCTTGCTGGCGGCATTCGTGTTGATGCCGGGAACCTTCCCGCATCCCGCTCCCCCGCCGGCTCTTTCCGCCGCCCACCGCCCGCGGTCCGTCGCAGCTTCCAGGCCCTTTCCAGGGGGCCGCTCGGGTGTATACTTTGGGCGGAGCCAGCCATAATGAGACGCAACCCAATGGGACCCCATCTGCTGTTGATAGGGGCGCTTGGTTTCAAGCTCCTCGAGGGCCAGGCGCTGCCCCCCGAGCAGAAGCAGAAAGTGGACGACGCCGTTCCAGCGAAGGCGGTGGCCAAGCCGAGAAGGCCTCGCCGCTTGCTGGTGAGTAGCCTGGTGATGCGCGACGGCCATCCGTGGCGCGGCAGTTCCTACGCCACCAATCCGTCAGCCAACTACGCCATCGGAGAGATGGGCAAGCGTACCGGCGCCTATGAGGCGGTGTTCAGCGACGATATCGAAATGTTCCGCGCCGACCGGATCAAACAGTTTGACGCCGTCTGCTTTCTGAATACGGGAGGCGTGTTATTCGAGGACCCGGAGTTGAAGAAATCGCTACTCGCCTTCATCGCGGGCGGCAAGGGATTCGTGGGAATTCACGATGCCATCGCGACCTTCGTACAGTATCCCAAGTACGACCAGTGGCCGCCGTTCGGCCAGATGTTGGGCGCCACCGAGAACGGCGGACATCCCTGGGACGGGGAGAGCATGACGGTGAAGGTGGAGGACCCGACGAGCCCGCTGAATGCTGTGTTTCGCGGTGAAGACTTCCAGATTGCCGACCAAGCCTTCCAGTTTCAGGAGCCGAACCTGCGCGACCACCTTCACGTGCTCCTGAGCATCGATGTGGAAAAGACCGGCTTCTCCCCAAAGCACCGCATCCTGGCGGTGCGCATGGCTGACAAGGATTTTCCCGTGACGTGGATTCGCGCGTATGAGAAGGGCCGCGTGTTCTACAGCTCGCTGGGGCATGGCGCGCCCGTCTTCTGGAACGCACCCCTGCTCGAACATTTTCTGGCCGGCATACAATACGCCTTAGGCGATCTGAAGGCGGATAGCACCCCGAGCGCAGACCTGCCCGCAGCGAAGAAGTGAGTCGGCAGCCGGCCCATCAGGATTCGCCGGCGCACCCCACGGACCACAGACTAAAGTCTGTGCCACACTAGGACCTCCATAGAGGAAACCGTTATCCTTTTGTATTTTATAGGCACCTGTGTCTGGTGCCCAGTGGTTTTAGCATCTGGATCAGGAAAAACGCGACGAACTGCCACCAGGGAGGGCGTCGCCGCGAGCGGCTGCGCGCCGGTCGGTAGTGGGTCAATTGCAAACTGACCCACTACCCGCCGGTCGCGCGGTTCCGGTGGGGTGATCGCTTCCGGACGTCCGAAGTCCGCGGGCTCGGGTCGCCATAACGCGGTTCCCGCGACCGCCGGCGGGCGGATGGGGATGCGCGGCGGAGGAAATGCTTGCTGGCCGGGCGAGCGTAGAGGTAGCGCAGGAACGCCGTCATAGCGTCCTCAGCGCCAAGCCCGAGCGCGGCGTCCACGCCTGATTAGTCGTTCCTCAGGGCGATCGCGGGCTCGACGCATGCCGCCTTGCGAGCTGGCACCAAGGTTGCGATCAGCGCGGCGCAACCCAAGGCGACGAGAACACCGCCAAAGGTGAAAGGATCGGTTGGGCGCACGCCGTAGAGCATTTTCGACATCAAGCGCGAAAGCAGAAGCGCGCCCGCGCAGCCGGCGGCCGTTCCGGCGATTGCTTGTCTGATGCCTTGTCCCACGACCAGTTTCAACACATCGGATCGGCTAGCCCCCAGCGACATCCGGATTCCGATTTCATGGGTGCGGCGCGACACGGCGTAGTTCATGACCCCGTAGATGCCGGCTGCGGCCAGCGCAAGCGCGACGGCTCCGAATACTCCGAACAAGAGCATTTCAAAGCGCTGCTGGGCGGTTGCTTCTTCGACGACCCGTTCCATGGTGAGGATGTTCGAAATCGGAAGATTGTGGTCAAACGACCAGACGGCCTTCTTGATCTCAGGAGCGATGGCCGCCGCGTCGGAGCGAGCGCGGACGACAAGTGTGACGTAGTCCAAGTGATCGCCTGGATCTTCCAGGCGGCCTGCGTCGTGTTGGGCGGCGGCAAAGTAGAATTCATCCCAAATCCGTTCCGCCCAATCCAGTTGCTTGGCATTCTTGACCACGCCGATGACGGTGATCCGAGGCTGCACCTCGCCGTTCTCGGATTTAAAACGGAACCGCTTGCCGATCGGATTTTCGTTCGGCCAATAATCCTTCGCGGCGCTTTCATTGATCACGACGACTCCAGCGCCGGTTGCGTCGTCGTTGACCGAGACGTCGCGGCCGGCGAGCAGTGGCAGACGCATGGTTTCGAAATATCCGGGAGTGACGAGCCGATAGACGCCGTTGGGCTCTTCGCCCCGGCGAGGCTCGGGGCGGCCTTCGAAGATGAACGATCGTGTCCAAAGGTCGCCGGCGATTGGCAAATGGTTGATGCCGGCGGCGGATACCACTCCGGGCAAGGTGCGCACGTGCTCGACGAGTTGGCGATAGAACAGCGGTCTGCGGTCGGGCAGCCCTTCGGGCGAGCCGGTCACGGACACCGTCATGGAAACCACGTTGTGCGGATCGAAGCCGGGATCGACGGCCTGCAGGGCGTAGAAGCTGCGGATCATCAATCCGGCGCCGATCAGGAGCATGAACGCCAAGGCAAATTCGCTCGCGACCAAAACGCTGCGAAGACGGCCGCGCCGGGCGGAGTCGGTACCTCCGCGTCCGCCTTCCTTGAGAGCTCCGCTTAGGTTGGCTGCCGCGGCCCTCATGGCTGGAGCGAGGCCGAACGCGATTGCCGTCAGTACGGTCACGCCGAACAGAAAGACTACGACTTGGTGGTCGATCCCCACTGTTTCGACCCGCGGAATGTAGGCCGGACTGAGCGCGACCAGAGCCTTGGTGCCCCAGAATGCGAGCATCACTCCGGCAGCCGCGCCGAGCGATGCGAGCAGAAGGCTCTCGGTTAGGAATTGACCGAGCAGCCGGTTCCTGGTGGCGCCGAGGGCCGTGCGGACGGCGATCTCCTTTTGACGGTCGGAGGTGCGCGCCAGCATCATGTGGGCCACGTTGGCGCAGGCAATCGACAGCAGGAAGGCCGCGGCTCCCAATACGATCCACAGCGGTGTTTCGACCTTTCCAGTAACGTTCTCTTTCAGCGGAGTGACCCTGGCTCCCCTGCTGGCGCCTGGATATTTTTCTTCGATGCGCGCGGCAATGGCGTTAATATCGGCTTGCGCTTGAGCGACTGTGACGCCCGGTTTCAAGCGGGCGAAGACGCGCAGACTGCGGCCCTCGCGGTCTTGCACCCGGCTGGCGAACGTCTCCGGTGCCCACATCTCGGCGCGAGTCGCCCAGAACGGCGCGAACTTGAAATCGGGCGGCATCACACCAATGATCGTGAAGCTCTCGCCGTTGAGCGTCATCCGCTTCCACAACACTTTCGGGTCACGGCCGTAGCGCCGCGTCCAGAGACCGTCGCTCAATACGATCTCGTGCTCAGCGACTTTGGCGTTGGCCTTGGTTGCAAACCAGCGCCCCAGGGCCGGTTGCACGCCCAACATCGCGAACATTCCTGGCGTCAAGTGCAAGCCCAGCACTTGCTCCGGCGGGTCGCTGTTGCTGACGTTCGGGCGCCAGAATTGAGCTGCCTCCATGGCTTCGAAAGAAGTATTCTGGACGCGCCAATCGATGAAACTGCCCGGCGCGACCGGACCGCTTCCGTAGTGCAAGACCGTTACCAGCCGGCCAGGATCCTGGTAGGCCAGCGGCCGCAACAGCACGGCGTTGACGACAGAGAAAATGGCCGTATTGGCGCCGATTCCGAGCGCCAGGGTGAGCACGGCGACGGCTGTAAATCCGGGCGTCCGCAGCAGGTTGCGAGTGCCGTAGCGGATGTCCTTCGAGAGATGCTCGACCCACTGAAAGGATCGGGTCTCGCGATGCAGTTCCTTGGCTTGCTCGAGGCCGCCATAGGAGCGCCGGGCTTCCCGGCGGGCTTCATCCGGCGTGAGCCCGCGCTTCTCGAAGTCCTCTTGCAGCAAAGCCAGATGCGATTGCATCTCTCGGGACATTTCGCCGTCCGCATGGGGGCCGCGGAACAGATTGATCAGTCTGTTGAGGAATCGGCGCATCGGCTAGATCCCTTCCGTCAGGAGTTTTTCGACCAAGCCGGCCATTCGTCGCCAGCGCTGCGTTTCTTTGGCAAGGGCCTGCACGCCCAACTTGGTAATTGCGTAGTATTTCGCTTCGCGGTTGCTTTCGGTGCGGCCCCAAGTCCCCTTGATCCGGCCTTGTTGCTCCAGCCGCACGAGTGCCGGATACAGCGTTCCCTGGTTCAGATGCAACTGGTCTTCCGACACTTGCTGCAAACGGGTCGCGATGGCGTAGGCATGCAGCGCGCCCATCGTTTGCAAGGTTCGCAGCACGACTAAATCGAGCGTTCCTTGCAGGACGGCAATGCGGCCCAGCTCTTCACTTGGCATTCAAGTAGACTCCTGGTTCGATTATGCCGCGAATCTACTTGGCTGTCAAGTGGAGTTGTACTGTGGGGAATAACACCGACCTCGATCATCTTCACCGCTGCATCGATCCACTGTGCCTCGCTGACGAGCGGCTCGTGCGGGTGCGCGAGCAGTGGGTCCGCCGTCAGGCAGTAGAACGGGTTGGTTAAGAAGCGGCGGACGTCGCCTTCGGTCCATTCTTCTCTTTTGCCCAAGATTTCACCTCCCGCAAAAAGCGCGCATCTCGCGAATACCGACCGCAGCCGCGTGCCTGCACGCCTCACGGCACAGTTGCGCCGGCGCCGGGTCGTTTCCGAAAAACGCGGCCCTATCACAGGCTGAAGCCTGTGCCACCAACTGCCGCTAAGTCATTGATAACCGATGGCACAGACCTTGGTCTGGCCCGAATGAACGATGTTTATGCCTGTTTCAGCACCCTGCTATGCGGCCTGGGGGCCTATATCAGCAGCGTCAGAGCTTGGGACAGACTTCAATCCCGATTCTTTTTCGGATTGTCAGATCTGTTTTGCGCGATACGCCCGTGTCAACCAGAAATATAGCTGAATAACCGACCGTTCCAATGGATGCCGCCTACCACGCTCGCAACTCGCAAGCACTGGAACTCGCCATGCGGATAGCGCCCGATCGGACTCGCGCGCACGCCACCGGCGCCGGACTCGTCGGCGTGAAAAGCCCGGCGCGGTTGTACTCCAACGAAAACCGCGGATTTTGATTTTGATTTATTGATTTGGAGAAGGACGCGCCAGCCCTTCACGATTCCGGGAACGCGTGCGCGCCGTGGGTAATGGCAGCGCCCGCACGAAGGGCCGCCGCGATGGTCACTGCTTCAGCGACCTCCGGATCAGTTGCGCCTGCCTTTCTAGCTTTGTCCGAGTGAATCTCGATGCAGTAGGGACATTGCGTAGTGAACGCAACGGCGAGCGCCATCAATTCCTTATACTTTGCGGGGATTGCGCCTTCCGCCATCGCGGCTTTGTCAAAAGCCCAGAAAGCTTGCATCGCGGCCGGTGCGTTCGCGTCTAGGGCCTTGAGCTTTCCGAGATTACTCATGTTGTACATGGTGTTACCTCCTGTTTTTGAGAAGAACTGGTGTTACCTGGCCAGGAGATCCGCTTCGCGGCGGCCCGCCTGGCCCAGTTGATCGATCCAACAGATGGCCTACTGCACTACCTGCTTCCACACCGGAGATACAGAAGTATTGAAGTCCACATCCCCTGCGTAAACCGCCTGAATCGACGTCGTGCCTTCCGGAAGAGTGGAAATGGTGAAGGTTGCCTTATGTGTTGAGGCGTTCAGCGTCCCTTTGCCCCAAACCTTCGTGCCGGTCTGGAAGGATACTGTGCCACCGGGGTTGGCGCTGCCGGCAAATGCCCCAGTGACGGTAGCTGTAAACGTTACCAGAGGATGCAAGATGCTGGAAGGGTTCGGCGAAGCGGTCAGCGTGGTAGTGGTGGCCGCCTTGCCTACCGTCTGCGTGAGCACCGCGGAAGTACTCGCCGCAAAATTGGCGCTGCCGGTGTATGTGGCGGTGATGCTATGTCCCCCCACGGCGAGTGTGTGTGTCAGGAATTGAGCTTTTCCCGCGCTCAGTGTGCCGGTGCCCAACTGGGTCGAGCCGTCGAAGAAAGTCACCGTGCCCGCCGGTGTGCCGCTGGCCGCACTGACGGCGGCGGTAAAGGTTACGGTCTGCTGGAACTGCGAGGGGTTGACGCTTGAGGTCACCGCCGTCGTGGTAATCGTGCCCACCGTGAAATTGAGCGATTCGGCGCTCTCCACGTTACCGGCATTGTCGGTGCTGTGGAAGGTCAGCGTGTGGCTGCCCGCACCCGATACCGCGAAAGGACCGGCGTAGGTGGTCATGGACCCGCCGTCAAGCTGATAGACTGTGCTGGCGACGCCGCTGCTGGCGTCCGTGGCGGTCAGCGTGATCTGAACGGGATTGGTGGTGCTGGCCTGCCCCGTCGTTTGGGGTGGGACCGTATCGTAGCCTATGGGGCCGTACGACGAAATCCCACCGTAGCCCGTGTTATCCCAAGCCCGCACGATCACCGAGTGCCAGCCCTGGCCTGAGCCTACCGAGCAGGACGAACCCGCGAAATCGAGGCAGCCGCTGGTCTGGTTGGGAAACTGCGGCCCACTGTAAAAGGAGTTGCCGGCGCCGGGAGTGGCTTCCTTCACCGGATCGCCGCCGGGGTCTATATCCCAAGCTTGGCTGAAACCCGCTACGCCGGTCAGTTCCTTGCCATTTCGACTGGTGTCGTATATGGTCCAGCTTACCTTCTGGTTGGTGTTATACCACTTATTCAATGTGGGTCCGGAAAAGTTGACAGCCGGCGCCCCCAGGTCGCCCACCAGATAAGCATTGATGGCCCAGGCCAATTGCAGGAAGTTAAACGATCCCCAGCCTGTAACCAGGTCGCGGCCCGGGCCGGCGCAAAAATACTGCAGGTTATGGGCTTCGGTAACGTCGTTGTTGTTACAGCCCGAGGTGATGTCGTAGAAGGGGGAGTGCGGCGCATAACTCGGATACAGTCCGAGAACATAAAGGTACACGTTGCCGTTGCCGAGGGGTGCGCATGGCTCACCGCTGGAACATCCACCCGTGAAATCTCCAACGTAGAGCATATAGGCGTTCGCCTGGGCAAAGAAGCCCGCTACTTCGGGCGCCACAATGCTAGTGCCGCCAGCCCCTTGCAGTTTACCTTGATAGTAGAAATTCTGCGGGGCATCATCCCAGTCGGCGTTGAGCGCGATGTCGGGGACCTGCCTGAAAACACCGCTGGGCTCTTCCATGTAGGCCGGGGCCGTAAAATAGGCGCTGCTACCGCCGCCGCTTCCGCCATCGTTCGCGACGCAAAGATCATAACCGCCGGTCCAGCCGGTTTCACCCCCGAAGAACAGACCGTTGCTCAACACGAGGTAGGAGCCGCCGGCCGAAACCACGTCGGGGTCCGACCCGGGATAGCTGACGGCGTCTTGCGTCACGCAGTCCGCGGTGGCGCCCCCATCACCAGAGATCCCTACCACGGTCCAGCCCTGCCCGATCATGGAGTTGAAGATGCCGTGAAAGACGTCCATCGACGATTGCGGGATTTCGGCGATTTCGGCAATTTGCGCACTGGTGCTCAAGACCCGCGCATAGCCGTCGCTCAACACGTGGTTGAATGCGTCGGTCAGCGTCGAGGGACTGCTGTCCGCGCCATCGTACACGTAGACCTTGGCCGTATTCGCGGCCGCGCCAAAGCTATTGGCCATGGCGGTAGCCCACTCCAAATCCATGGTGCCCTCTGCATCGGGGAGCGTCGGCGTTCCGTCGATGTAGAACTCCTGCCAGTTATCGGCAAGGTACGGGTAAGTGTTGTGGAACCCGGTAATGTCACTGGCGCTCAGATACCCGCTGCTGACGATCGCGATAGACGTCGCCGGCGGCGACGAAGCGCCGCCTAAAGGATTGCAGCAGTGTCCCAGGGCATTGAGCGCGGTTGCGTCATAAGCGTCGGAACTGTATAGAGCGGTTGGATCTAGCACGCCGTTGGTAGTGCCCGGGTCGGCAGCCAGTTTGGTGCGGTCGCCGTCGTCGCTGCCGCTGGCCCCCACGGCATAGGTCAGACCCTGCGAGTATGCAGGGAATACGGATTCCGGGAATCCGTGTTTCCCGAACTTCATGGCTTGAATGTTGTTGAGTCCTGCGACCGAGTGAACGATATTGCCTAAGACGGCTGGAACTACCGGATTGCGGTCATTGGAATAGTAAGTGCGGCCGCCGATCGCGTAGCTGTTGATTTTGACCGCCAGCGCCGCTTCGATGGCGGAGACGGGCGCTTCCACATCGACCAGCAGCCGGTTGGCGAAGCGGTGGGTAACGGTCAAGCCCTGTGCTTGTACCCAGTCGACCACGGCCTGCTCGTCCCGCGGTGACGGCGAAAAGCGCGCGTTCCACTCGTCCGCCGTCAGGAAATGCATGAACTCCGGCGATCCCTTGGTATGCAGCGCCTCCAGGAACTGCTCCTCTTCAGTTATATGTGGGTGTTGCAGACCGAAGACCAGACGGAGCATTTGAGCGGAACGAAACGACCCGGCTGCGACAGCGGCGCCATTCACCACGGCTGGCGGCACCAATCCAGGGAGTTCGGTTGCGGCGCCGGTCTGCGCCTGACCTGCGGCCGAGGCGGCAAGGCCCATGAGAGCGGCCGCGCAGATGCATCCAAATTGGCTGTACTTCATATAGTGCTCCTTTTTCTCAGGATTTTGGAACCGACAAACTTCGCTCTCGCCGTAGTGAACTGGGCGGGAGGCCGGCGCGGAATAGTCCCGCCGCGAAAGGCCACACCCGGAAAATGAGTGTGGCCTTTCCGTTTGGCCGCCCGATTCCGCGGCGAGTGCGGCAGGCTGCTGAAAGAAGGCCGGGTACCGCTTGCTTACGCGCGCGGCTCAGAATGGTACCCGCGGCCAGACCGATTATGCGGCGCCTACTACCGAATGAATGAAAAAACTTGACCCGCGGAATTAACTCCCCAGACGCCCGCTCCAGACCCGCTCGAGATCTGTGAAAGGGTGCCCGGTACCGAGGGGGACGTTAGGACGCTAATGTCAAAGCGGAGGATCAAACCGCCGGTGTACGCTGGATTGATTCCCCAGACCCCATCTCCCCCAGCCACGATTTGACTGTACGCTTGGGTGCCGGGCATCTGGACAAAACCGACGGAGTCTTCGTAATAGTAGGCGTAACCGAACTTATCAAGTCCCCACACGGCATTCGAACCGACCGCGATCTGTTGCAGAGTGCCTGCAATTTGCACCCATGTCTGCGAGTAGAAGTTGTACTGGAAGACTTGACCAGCGGCATTGACGCCCCAAACGTCGCTTCCGCCGGTGCTGATACGCGTCAGATATCCCGGAGTATTGTCCCACGCGGTGCTGCAATAGTTGTATCTGAAGATCTGCTGATTGGCGTTGATTCCCCAAACTTCCCAGGGATGGCAGGTGTCGTTGTAGCCAATGCCGACCGTGATTTGGGTCAGCTCGCCCTGCACTTGCACGAGCTTCTTGGTGGTAAAGTTGTACTGAAAAATCTCGCTCCCTGCGTTAAGTCCCCAGACCGCGTCCGTGTATAGCAGGCTGCCGCCGCCCACGGCAACCTGCGTGAGCTTTCCTGCCACTTGGACGAATTCCCCATTGGTGGCATTGAAACGAAAGACCTGTTGAGAAGCGTTAATACCCCAGACTTCCGCTCGACCGGCAGCGACCTGTGTGAGAGTGCCTGGGATTTGCTCGAACTCTTGCGCTGATGCAGGGGCGACAACGGCGGCCCAGCAAGAGAGGGAAGCAGCCAATAGCAATATCCGACGATTCATATTATCTTTTCTCCTTTTGGAAAGACGGACCCAAAGCCGACCTAAGGTATCGGGCAGGATCCGCGTTCGTTTTCGATTATCAGGTTTGTCCGCTGCGCAGTAAATGTGCGGCGGGTAATCTTTGGATATTCTCCGAGTAGACGCGCAGGAGCCTGAAAATAAGCCATTTGCCGTTGTGCGGCAGGAGCGTGATATACTCACTGCGATCATGCGCCATGGCTGATTTGACCCGTGCGGGGGTGCGCCTGTTCCGCTTCGGACCGTTCGAGCTCGACGTGCGCTCGGGAGAATTGCGCAAGCACGGTATCCGGCTCCAGTTGCGTGAACAGCCTGTCCGGATTCTGCTTCTCCTGCTGGCGCATCCTGGCGAGCTTGTACTGCGAGACGAGATTCGCGACAAGCTTTGGCCGAACGAGACCATGGTCGAATTCGACCCAGCCATCAACAACGCCATTAGGCGGCTGCGCGACGCGCTGGGGGAATCGGCCGAGAAGCCGCGTTACGTCGAGACGGTGGCGCGCCGCGGTTACCGCTTTCTGGGGGAAGTCGAAGCGGTCGAGACGCCTACCTCCGGACCCTCGGCTTCCGCACCGCTGGAAATCGATGCTGACGATCTCGAGGGCAAGACCGTCTCCCACTATCTGGTGCTCGACAAACTGGGCAGAGGCGGAATGGGTATCGTTTTCCGAGCCAAAGACTTAAGGCTCAAGCGAAACGTCGCGCTAAAGTTCCTGCCAGGGGAGTACAGCAAGCAGGCGCAGCCTTTGGAGCGCTTCCAGCAGGAAGCCCGCGCCGCCGCGGCACTAAACCATCCCAATATTTGCACCATCTATGAGATCGGCGAACATCAAAGCCGGCCCTTCATGGCGATGGAACTGCTGGAGGGGCGGACGCTCAAAGACGTTCTGGCCGATGGGGAACTGGAGCTGGAGGAACTGCTGGGATTGGCTGTGCAGATTGCCGGAGGGCTGGAGGCGGCGCACCGGAGAGGCGTCGTGCACCGCGACATCAAGCCGGCCAATCTCTTTGTGACCCCGCACAGGCAGATCAAGATCCTGGATTTCGGCCTGGCAAAGCTGCTATCCGGACATTCCTTGGACACGGTCCACCAGGCGGGCGCGGAAGAAGCGGTTGCGATGGCAGTGCCGCAGCCGAGAGTGCCAGGCGCGCTGGCAGGCACCGCCGCCTATATGTCGCCCGAGCAGGTGCGGGGCGGGGAGGTGGACGCGCGTTCCGACATTTTCAGCCTCGGCGTGGTCCTTTATGAAATGGCTGGTGGCAAGCGGCCCTTCGGTGGTGGGTCGTCGGCGGAGACGATGGACGCAATCTTAAGGGACGATCCGCCCGCATTGCCATCCTACATACCGAAGGCTCTCGACCGGCTCGTGCGCCGCTGTCTGGAGAAGGCGCCGGATGGCAGGTTTCAATCCGCCGCCGATCTCGCCCTCGCATTGATATCGCTATCGACAATGGGCAAACCCGAACCATATCAGGCCATTAGCGATTCGCTGGTTGACCTGCGGCGTTTGAAGAACCTTCCGGAGTTTGAAGCTGAACCTGGACGCCACCAAACACCCGAAGAAAATATCCCGGTCGTTTCAGCTCGATCTCTCCCGCCCAACAATCTTTCGGTGCAGGTCGTCAGCTTGGTGGGTCGTGAACGCGAGATAGAACAAATATGCGATCTGTTGCGGTGCGACGGCACGCGGCGGCTGTTGACCTTGACAGGCGTCGGCGGTACGGGCAAGACGACGCTGGCGCAGGCGGTAGCGCGGCAGTTGAGGGACGAGTTCTCCGACGGCGTTTTCTTCATTGAACTTGCCGCCGTCAAACAAGCCGAGCTGGTCGCCTCAACCATTGCGCAGCCGTTGGGCGTCAAAGCGCCTGACGGCAAGCCCAGCATCGAGGCGCTGAAGGACTACTCACGTGGGAGAAATATGCTGCTGGTGCTCGACAACTTCGAGCATCTTGCCACTGCCGCTTCGCTCGTCACGGAGCTACTGGCGGCCGCGCCGCGACTGAAGATTGTGGTAACGAGCCGCGCCCCACTGCACTTGAGCCTGGAGCGTGAGTATTTAGTCCCGCCGCTCGCCACTCCTGAAACATCCGGGCAATTCTCGCCCGAGGACCTGATGCGCTATGAAGCCGTGAGGCTATTTGTCGAGCGGGCGTGCGGGGCGGACGCAAACTTCGTTTTGACCGATGAGAATGCGCGGAGCGTCGCCGAGATCTGCGTTCGAGTGGACGGTCTGCCTCTGGCCATCGAACTCGCGGCCGCGCGTGTGAGGGTCCTTTCGCCGCGGGCGATTCTCTCGAGGTTAGATCGCCGGTTGAAGCTGCTGACTGGGGGAGCACTTGACCTGCCTACCCGTCAACAGACCATCAGCGGCGCCATGGAGTGGAGCTATGAGTTGCTCTCGGCAGGCGAGAAGCAGTGGTTTCGCCGGCTGGCGGTCTTCGCAGGAGGTTTCACGCTCGAGGCGGCCGAAGGAGTCGTCGTTGGACAGCCGTCTGCTGTTGCCAAACATGTGACTGCCGAACTAATGATCGAAGCGCTCGAAGGGATTACCTCTTTGGTTGATAAGAGCCTGCTTGTGCCAAAACCGCAATCCGACGGCGAGGTGCGCTTTCGGATGCTGGAAGTCGTCCGTGAATACGCACTCGATCGTTTGGAGGCAAGCGGCGAGGCCCAACAGATGCGGCGTCATCACGCCGCTTACTTTCTTGGCATCGCCGAAGAAGCCGAGCCGCATCTGCACGGCCCGCAACCGGCGAAGTGGCTGCGACGCCTGGAGGAGGAACACGGCAACATACGAGCGGCCCTGCGGTGGTCGTTGGCTTGCGACGCGGGGATGGCGGCACGCTTGGGCGCGGCGATTCGATACTTTTGGGTCTTTCAGGGACACTTGGCTGAGGGCTTAGCAGTGTTGCAGGAGATATTGATGCTCTGCGATCGGGCTCCCACTACCGTGCGGTGGAAATTGTTATCCATGGCGGGCAACCTGGCGAGGTACCAAGGCGATTACGAGACGGCCCGAAGGCTGTATGAAGAAGGCTTGTCCGATGGGCGTTCCGTCCACGATTTGCGGCAAGTTTCATTGTCTTGCAGAGGATTGGGTGGATTAGCGTTTGAGCAGGGCGACTACCCCACTGCGCGTGGATTCGCCGCGGAAGCATTGTCCGTCGCCCGCCAATCGAACGATCGGTACGGCATCGCCCGATCGCTCAATATGATTGGAGATTTGGCTCGAGCGCAGGGCCAGGATGCGGCGGCGCGCCCCCTGTATGAGGAATCCATAGCCATCTGCAGGCAACTCGGTAATAATTATGCTACCGCCAACATCCTTACGAATTTAGCGGCCGCTGAGTTCGGCGAGGGCCACTACAGCGCCGCACACGCACACTTCACGGAAGGCTTGACGATGCTTCGGGAATCCAGCGGCGAAGTCGTAGGCGACAAGATATCTGTTTCTTACTTACTCGATGGGCTTGCGGCTCTGGCTGCCCTGCGCGGTGAAACAGAATTGGCGGCAACCGTAGCCGGTTCGGCAGAGCACCTGCGAGAATCAATTAACTACAATGTAGAACCTGCCGAACGGCGCTTCCGCGATGCTTACATAGCTTCACTGCGCACCATGCTCTCCGAAGAGGATTTCTCCAGAGCTTATGGACAGGGACGCAAACTGAAACTCGATGATTGTGTCGCGCTGGCCCTGGCCCGCTCGGACAGCTTGCCAGGTGAGTGACAGAGAGCGAGTTGGAAGGCACGCCAAAGCCCTGCACTTGTACGAAGGTCTGACAGCCCTCCTCGGATCCCCCGCGCTGATCCGCGTGCCCGAGTGCGATTATCAGGTTTGTCCGCGGCCCGGTAAAGGTGCGGCGGCCAGTCCTCGGATACTCTCCGAGTAGACGTGCACGAAGCTGAAAATAAGGCACTTGTCGGTGGGGGAAGGGGGCCGTGATATACTCACGGGATTACCCATGTCGTCTGGTTTGACCCGCCCGGGGGTGCGCCTGTTCCGCTTCGGACCGTTCGAGCTCGACGTGCGCTCGGGAGAATTGCGCAAGCACGGTATCCGGCTCCAGTTGCGCGAACAGCCTGTGCGGATTCTGCTCCTCTTGCTGGCGCACCCTGGCGAGCTGGTGCTGCGAAACGAGATTCGCGATAAGCTTTGGCCGAACGAGACCATGGTCGAATTCGACCCTGCGATCAACAATGCCATTAGACGGCTGCGCGACGCGTTGGCGGAATCGGCCGAGAAGCCGCGTTACATCGAGACGGTGGCGCGCCGCGGTT